>JAYVCF010000389.1:0-8811 GCA_043750095.1 Deltaproteobacteria bacterium | reverse complement strand
GCCGGACCTCCACCTCGGCTACTACGCGCGCGTCGATGTGAACCCGCTCGGGTTCTTCAACGACTACGCCGGCGGTGACCTCGCACGAAACGTGAACCCGCGACTCTCGATCGGATTCGGGTATGCGTTCCTCGATCGCGCACCCTTCGATCGGGGCACGATCGGCGTCCTCCCGCTCGATGGCGGCACGACGGATCAGCACCTGCTCACCGCCGACTTCGTGTTCATGTGGCACGGGTTCTCGCTGCTCGGCGAGTGGTCGATGCGACAGGCAGCGCGGCACCAGGGCACGGCCAACGATCCGATGACGATGATGCCGTACGCCACGCCGACTCTCGGACGCACGGGCTTCGGTATGCACGCCACGGCCGGTGTGCTGCTCGGTGACCTACCGCTCGAGCTCGTCGCGCGGGCTGGGATCCTGCGACACATGAACTCCTGGGACACGGGCGCGCACTCCGCGATCGTCGATCAGAACGAGGCCGGCGGCGGCATCAACTGGTACATCGAGGGGCACCCGCTGAAGGTCTCGCTCTGGTTCACCAACGTGTGGCGCGAGGACGGGATGAACGGCGCGGGCCAGACGGTGCGGCTCCAGCTGCAAGCGACGCTCTGATCACGCTACGAATCGAACAGCGCGCGAAGCTCGGCGCGGCGGAGCTTGCCGTTGGCGTCGCGCGGGAGCGCTTGGACCACACGAACGCGACGCGGGAGCACGACGGGCTCGAGGAACGGTAGGAGCGCTCGCCGCACGCTGCGCGCGTCGCCGTGAACCTTCGAGACGACGATCGCCCAGACCTCGACGCCGCGCGCGCCGCCCACGTCCACGGAGATCGCGGCTGCGTCGTCGATGCCCGGAACCGCCAGCAAGCGGTGCTCGAGCTCGGAGATCGACACCCGTGTGCCCGCAATCTTGAGCACGCCATCGACACGTCCGAGGAGCTGGAATCCGGTCTCGCCCACGCGCGCGACGCGATCTCCCGTGGCGAACGGGCGCGCGGCGGCGGGATCGAGGAAGGGGGAATCGACGAGCAAGCGATCGTCTGGACCGATGGCGATGGTGACACCCGTGAAGAGCGTCCACGGATCGTCGGGGTGGCTTCGATGGCCGATGCCGCCCGTCTCCGAGCTTCCGTACGCGGACGTGACGTGCCAACCGAAGCGCGCCTCGAGGTCGTCGTACGTCTCGCGTGGCAGCGGAGCGCCGGACGAGAAGACGCGATCGAAGGGCGGCATCCCGCCGGGATCGAGCGAGCGCAGCGCGCGAAGATGGGCTGGCACGCTCACGAGCACGCGCGCGCGATCACGGCGAGCCAGCGCCGCGAGTGGCTCGCCGTGCAGCAGCGTCTCGCGCGCAAACGAGGCACCCGACACGAGCGGGAGCAGCACGCCGAACAAGAGCCCATAGACGTGGTGCGGCGGGACCGTCGCCAAGATCGGTGTCGCGGGGCCGATGCCGAACATCGCGCGCAGCGTGTCGGCCTCTCCGAGCAGTTGGCCCGCCGTCTTGGGGCAGCGCATCGGCGAGCCCGTCGTGCCGCTCGTGTAGACGTCCACGATGGCTCGGCTCGGATCGAGCGCTGAAAAAGGGATGAAGCTCGGACACGCGCGCGCGGCGTTCGACGCCACGATCGCACCGGCGTCGATGCCGAGCATGCCCGCGCGATCGTGCAGCACGGAGACCACGTTCTCGCGATGACGTATCTCGCGAACCATCTCTGGCTGTGCGCTGGGCGGGAGGGCCGCGATCGCGCCACGCGCGATGCACGCGGCGAGCGCCGCTGCGAACACGTAGCGATCCTCGGCGACCAGGACGACCTCGCGTCCTTCGACGTTCTCGGGGAGCGCTCGGGCGATCGCCTCGACGTCGCGGACGAGCTCACGGGCCGTGCGCGGTGCCGCACCAGTCGCGACCAGCGACCCTTCGGCGTGGCGCGAGAGCAAGCCCGGAAGTGCGAGGGGCACGGCCAGCGTGAGTTAGTCCGACTTGCACCAACGCGCACGGGGAGACAGACGAGGCCCCATGCAGACGCGCTACCTAGGCCGCACGGAAGTTCGCGTGTCCGAGATCGCACTCGGGACGTGGGGCCTGGCGAGCGGTGCCTACGGCGAGGTGAGCGAGACCCGCTTCGAGGACACCGTCCGCGCGGCGTGGGACGCGGGCGTGACGACCTTCGATCTCGCCCCCCTCTGGGGCCAGGGCGCGAGCGAGCGCGTGACCGCCAAGGCCTTGGGCAAGAACCTCGCGGACGCGGTGCTGGTCACGCGCGTCGGGCAGGTCGAGAGCGGCGACCGCGTCATGTCGCAGTTCGACGCGATCGCCGTCGGGGCCGCGATCGAGCAGAGCCTCGAGCGGATCGGTCGCGACTACGTGGATGTCGTGTTGCTGCACAACCCGCCCGACGCAGCGCTGGCGACCGACCGCTTCTCGCGCGGCGTCGGCGCGGCGATCGCATCGGGCAAGGTCCGCGCGTGGGGTGTGAGCACGAGCTCGCTGAACAGTGCGCGCATGGCCATCAAGGTCGGCGCGCAGGTGCTCTGTCTCGCGTTCAACGCGCTTGCGCCCGACGACGTCGAAGAGCTGATGCCGATGCTGAAGGAGAACGGCGTCGGCGTCCTCGCGCGATCGCCCTTGGCCTATGGGCTCCTCGGCGGGCGCGTGAGGGCGGCCACGCCGTTCGCGCAAGGCGACCACCGCCGTGATCGCTGGACGGCCGACTCGTTGAAGACGCGCCTGGATCGCGTCGATGCGCTCACGAAGATGGCCAAGGACGGCGACGTCGCCGAGCTCTCGCTGCGGCTCGTGCTCTCGAACGCGTTCGTGACGAGCGCGATCGTCGGGGCACGCTCGCCGGAGCAGATCCGGCACGCGGCTAAGGTCGGCGCCGACGGTCCGCCCTACCTCGAGAACCTGTTGCTCAAGCAGATCGCGGCGCTGCCGCGCTGACGATCACTCGCTGGCGCCGTCGTACATGGCGTCGATCTGGGTCGCGAACGCGGCCGACACCTTGCTGCGCTTGACCTTGAGCGTCGGCGTCAGCTCACCCGTCTCGATCCCGAGCGGACGCGCTCCGATGGCGAACTTCTTCACCTGCTCGACCTTGGCGAGCTTCTCGTTCGCCGCATCGATCGCGCGCTGGATCTCTGCACGGACGTCCGTGTTCGTCGCCGGGTCGCCGGTCGCGCCGCGCTCCTGCATCCACTTCTTGGTCGCGTCGGGCTCGAGCCAGACCAACGCGCTGAGGAACTTCCGGCGATCGCCGATGACCACCGCCTCACCGATCAACGGACACTGCTTGATGAGCTCTTCGATGTTCTTGGGCGTGATGTTCTTGCCGCCCGCCGTGATGATGATCTCTTTCTTCCGTCCGGTGATGTGGAGAAAGCCGTCTTCGTCGACGCGGCCGAGGTCGCCCGAGCGGAGCCAGCGGTCGGACGTGAGCGCTTCCTTCGTCGCGGCTTCGTCCTTGAAGTACCCCGCGAACACGTTGCGACCGGAGACGAGGATCTCGCCGTCCTCGGCGATCTTCACGCTCACGCCGGCGAGCGCGGGGCCGACCGATCCGAAGCGCGTCCGACCATCGAGGTTGAACGACGTCGGCCCCGTATCCTCGCTCTGCCCGTAGACCTCTTGGATGAACAGGTCGAGGCTCGCGAAGAACGCGATGACCTCCTTGCCGATGGGCGCGGCGCCCGAGACGAGGCAGGTCGCCTGATCGAGGCCGAGCGCCTCTTTGATGGGCGTGAACACGAGTCGGTTCGCGAGGCGGTACTCGAGGGCGAGGAGCCCGCTCGGCGTCTTGCCTTGCGCCCGCAGGGCCGACACACGCTCCCCGACGCCGCGTGCCCAGCCCGCGATCCGCGCCTTGCCGCCCTTGGCCGCGCGCATCTTGCCTTCGATCGCCGCGTGGAACTTCTCCCAGATGCGCGGGACGCCGAAGAACAGCGTCGGTCGCACCTCCTTGATGTTGTCGGCGAGCTTGTCGAGCGACTCGGCGAAGTAGAGCGTGCTGCCGCCGGTGATCGGGCCGTGGATCGACGTCATCTGCTCGGCGATGTGCGAGAGCGGCAGGTAGCTCAAGGAGCGGCCGCTGGGCTCGAGCTTGGTGACGCTGAGCAGCGCGCTCGCGGTCCACGCGAGGTTGTCGTGCGTGAGCATGGCGGCCTTCGGCGGACCCGTCGTGCCCGAGGTGTAGATGAGCGTGGCGAGACCCGTGAGCTCGAGCGCGTCGATGCGCGCGTGCACTTCGTTTTCCGGCGTCGAGGTGCCGCGCGCGAGGAACTGGTCCCAGCCGTAGAGCGTCGGTCCTCCCTCGGGAGACGCCGGCGCGACCGTGCCGCGCATGAACACCACGTACGCGAGCTTCGGCAGCTCGGCGCGCTTCTTCTCGAGCTTCTGCCACTGCGCCATGTTCTCTACGAGCACGAGCGGCGCCTCGGCGTGGTTCGCGATGTACTGCACCTCGTCGGGCGAGCACGTCGTGTAGATCCCCGCCGGAGATCCGCCCGCGCACATCGCCGCGAGGTCGAGGATCACCCACTCGGGACGGTTGAAGCCGAGGATGCAGAGGCGCTGCCCCGGCTCGAAGCCGAGCGCGATGAGCGCGCGCGTCGCCTGGCTCACCTGCGCCGCGTACTCGCGCCACGTGGTCGCCTTCCACACGCCTTCGTGCTTCGCGAGATACGCGCTGCGCTCCGGGTGCTTCTTGGCTTGCTCGAACAACCGCTTCGGAATCGTGTCGGCCATGGGGAGCCGATACTAGTCGGAGTCGGTGGCCGGTTGCGATGCACTCGGTTCGTCGGGATCGTGGCCCGAAAGCGCGGTGATCACGTAGACGAGCGGCGTCGCGAACAGGAACTCGAAGTCGATCTCGACCCCGCCGGTCACCTCCCAGGTCTGACCATCGAGGCCGGCGCGGCCCGTGCCGTAGATGGCGACGCCGTGGCTGTAGCAGTCGAAGTGATCGTAGGGCTGGTAGGCGGCGCGGAGCGTGAGGACACCGATGCCGCCGTCGTGACCGTCCGGGCGTGCCGCAAAGCCTGCGCCCACCATCGCCTCGATCGCGAAGTCGTAACCCAGCGGCAAGAGCAGCGCGACGCCACCGGCGGCTTCGAACGTGCGGAAGGTCGCCGTCCGCAGATCGATGCCCGGGCCGATACGAAAGCGCTGTGCGGCCGCGTCACCGATCAAGAGCTCGGCACGCGCGCCGAAATCCAGGAGCGCGTTGGTCGGTCGCTGCGCGGGAAGCTCGGCGCCGCCACCGACGAAGAGGCGCGAGGTGATCTGCACGTCGTACTGCGCCTCGGCCTGGCTCGCGCAGAGCGTCATCGCGACGGCGATTCCGACCGCCAGCGATCTCACATCGTGAGCCAGACGTAGCCGTGATCGAGCTCGACCTCGCGCGCCTGGGTCTGGCCGGCGGAGATGACCGAGAGGTTCTGATGACGCTCGGCCGCCATCGAGAGAGCACCGGTCGCCTGCTGCTGACCGAGCTCGGAGACGGCGCGGCCACCGATCGAGGTGATGCGATCGCCGGGCACGATGCCCGCGCGGCCTGCGGGCGAGTGCGCTTCGACCGAGATGACGACGAACTCGCTGCCGCGCACCTCGAAGGCACTGATGCCGATGCCGCGATGCGCGTGCGGCTCGCCGAGGTGGATCGTCAGATACGACTCGCCCTCGAGCAGGATGCGCGCGTCGACGCCGGGGAGCGCGTTCGGCGGGCGACCGTGGCCTCGATAGATGCCGACCGGATCGGCGCCGACGGCGTCACGATCCCAGACCTCGAGGCGGAACGAGCAGTCGGGCGGGATCTCGATGTTGTGCGGGAGCTCCTGGTTCCACACGGGGGCGATCGTGTCGTCGGCCGTGCTCGACTCGAAGATGAGCTGGTCGTCGCGATACACGCGCACGAAGGGATCGGGCGCGCCGCCGCCATCATCCCAGTTCGAGTTGCCGCGATTGCGCTCGGGAACCTGCGCGCTGACGATGGTCATCGCGTACACGTTGGCCGGCTCGCCGGGTCCGCCCGCGGTGGAGTGGACCTCGGAGAGCGAGGTCGCGCGGCGCGGATAGGCGCACGACGGAAGCGCGATCACGGCCGCGAAGACGAGCGAAACGAGTGCGAGGCGAAGCATGCGCGCGAGGATAGGCGATGGCGCGCCGACCGCCAAACCTCAGGCCCGCATGTTCAGGAGCGTCCGGCCTCGGCCTTGGCGTCGAGGCGCGCGCGCGCCCAGTCGATGCGGCGCTGGAGCTCGTCGAACTCCCGGCCTTCGTACTCTTGGCCGTAGCCGGCGAGGTCGGCCTCGGCACGCTCGAGGTCACCGCGCGCGGCGCCCTCGTCGATGTCCTTCGGCGCGAGGTACGCGTCGGTCAACATCAGCACCTTGTCGCTGCCCGCTTCCACGAAGCCCGCGCTCACGGCGGCCACGTGCGAGTGGGCTCCGATGCGGTAGCGCAAGACGCCAGGCTTGAGCGCCGCGAGGAGCGGGAGGTGGCCCGGCAAGACGCCGAACTCACCGTTCACGCTGGGCGCCTGGACGCTGTCCACCTTGGTGTTCAAGACGAGCCCGAGCGGCGTCGCGACCTCGAACGTGAGGACCGCACTCTGAGAGTCGGCCATCGCTCAGTCCCTCATCTTCTCGGCGGCGGCCTTGACCTCGTCGATGTTGCCCTTGAGGTAGAACGCCTGCTCGGGGATGTGGTCGAGCGCGCCCGAGAGGATCTCCTCGAAGCCGGTGATCGACTCCTCGAGCGAGACGTACTTGCCCGGGAAGCCCGTGAACTGCTGGGCGACGAAGAAGGGCTGCGAGAGGTAGCGCTGGATCTTGCGCGCGCGGTCGACGGTGATGCGGTCGTCCTCGCTCAGCTCGTCCATGCCGAGGATGGCGATGATGTCCTGCAGGTCCTTGTACTTCTGGAGCGTCTGCTGGACCTTGCGCGCGACGCCGTAGTGGCGATCGCCGATGATGCCGGGCGAGAGCATCGTGCTGGTCGAGTCGAGCGGATCGACGGCCGGGTAGATGCCGAGCGCGGCGATGTCGCGCGAGAGCACGGTGGTCGCGTCCAAGTGCGCGAACGCCGTCGCGGGGGCGGGATCGGTGAGATCGTCGGCCGGAACGTAGATGGCCTGCACCGACGTGATCGAGCCCTTGTTCGTCGACGTGATGCGCTCCTGGAGCTGGCCCATCTCCGTCGCGAGCGTGGGCTGATAGCCGACGGCGCTGGGGATGCGCCCGAGGAGCGCGGAGACCTCGGAGCCCGCCTGCGTGAAGCGGAAGATGTTGTCCACGAAGAGCAGCACGTCCTGCCCCATCTCGTCGCGGAAATACTCGGCGACCGTCAGCGCCGAGAGCGCAACCCGCTGACGCGCTCCGGGCGGCTCGTTCATCTGTCCGTAGACGAGCGCCGTCTTGCTGATGACGGGCTCGCCCGTCTCGAGGAGCGACTCTGTCATCTCGATCTTGAGGTCCGTGCCTTCGCGCGTACGCTCGCCGACGCCCGCAAAGCAGCTCACGCCGCCGTGCGCCTTGGCGACGTTGTTGATCAGCTCCTGGATGAGGACGGTCTTGCCGACGCCGGCGCCGCCGAAGAGGCCGATCTTGCCGCCCTTACGATAGGGAGCGAGCAGGTCGATGACCTTGATGCCCGTCTCGAACACCTCGACCTTGGTCGACTGCTCGACGAAGGCGGGCGCTTGGCGGTGGATGGGCATGTACTTGTCGGTGACGACCTTGGGGCCGCCATCGACGGGATCGCCGACGACGTTGAGGATGCGGCCGAGCGCGGCCGGGCCGACCGGCATCATGATCGGCAGCCCCGTGCTCGTGACCTCTTGCCCGCGCACGAGGCCGTCCGTCGTGTCCATCGCGACCGCGCGGACCGTGCCCTCGCCGAGGTGCTGCGCGACCTCGAGGACGAGGTTGCCCAGCTCGTTCGAGATGCCCTTGTTCGACACGCGGAGCGCCGTGAGGAGCTGCGGGAGCGTGCCCGGCGGGAATTCCACGTCCACGACCGGACCGATGACCTGCGTGATCCGACCTACCGATGCCGTCTGCGTCATGCGTCGTTCCTGTGTCCCGAGAGGGGCCCAACCGAGGGAGGTGCTTTCGCCGAAATCGCGCGAATGCCGCTGATTCCAGGCCTCGAAAAGCGCCGCGCGTCTAGCACGCACCCCCTGGAGGGTCAACGGGGTCGGCGACGCGAGGCCATCCGGAGCGCGATCGCGAGCAGCACGCCGAGCGATCCCGGGATCGTGCGTGGTGTCGCCGCGCTGCAGCCGCATCCGCGCGACGCCGCGACCACCGGGCCGGCGTCGGGACCCGCGTCTGCCGACGGGCCGACATCGGGGAACATCGTCGGGTCCGGCACGAGCAGGAAGCCCACGACCGTCGGCGACGTGGTGACGCGCCCGTCGCTGGCCGTGACGCGCCAGTACCAGCGGCCGACGTGAAGCGTGCTCTCGTCTGGGCTCCATTCGGTGATGCCGGTCGCAGCGCCCATCCGCGGGCCCGAGCTGTGGAGCGCGGCCGAGTCGAACGTGGGCGCCGAGTCGAGCTCGAACACGTACGTGATCGGATCGCCGTCGAGATCGGACGAGTTGCCGATCGCGAAGTGCACGCCCGCGATCAAGATGGGCGCGTTCGTCGCGGGATAGAGCATCGTCGGCTCCGTCGGCGCGTGATCGTCGATCACCGTCATCGACCACATCTGCGTCGCGGTGCCCATGTCGCCGTCATCGACGTCGATCGTGACGGCCCGCGACGTGCCGGCCGCGGTGATCTCCGCCTCGGTAGGCGTCCAGTCGA
>JAYVCF010000388.1:0-13289 GCA_043750095.1 Deltaproteobacteria bacterium | reverse complement strand
GGGCGCCGACCGGAGGACTTCGCCGAGGACATGCCCGCGATGCTCCGCGCGGCGTCGGTCACGGGATCGGCGGAGGTATCGCTTCTTCCCTTCTCGTTCGACGCGCGCCCCATCGAGCGCTGGCGCTACGACGCGTGCGTGTCGCTCGCGCGATGCCCCGAGCGCGCGCTGCCTCAGCCGCCGGGCTCGATCCACGCGTCCGCATTGGGCATGTCGAGCGCGGGCGCAGAAGCGTTCTGCCAGGCGCGCTCGCTCCATGCGCTGACGCCCGAGCAGGCGCAGGCCGTCGCGGACCCCGCTCCCGCGCGCGTCCCGGCAGACGTCCCCGATCTCGTCGTCTCGGGCTTCCGCTGCGCCCGCTCCGAGAGCGAAGCCACCGCAGCGCCTTGAGCCCCGGCGATCCATGCGCTAATGCCGCCCCCTCGCGCGCAGGGGCAACGGCCGCGTGAGCTGACTATCGAGAATGGAGAGCGCGATGCGAAACGCTTGGATCTTGGTCTTCGCCCTGGTGGGCGTGGGCCTGACCGCTTGTGGCACTCCGACTTCGGGGGCCGATGCGGGCCCCGATACGGGTTTCATCATGCTGCACGACAGCGGCGACGTGGATGCCCCGGGCCGCGACGCGCCAGCGCCCATCGATGCCAACGTCCCGCCCTACGACGGAGGAGCCGCGTTCTCGTGCACGGGCCTCGCGCCGGTGACGCCCGCGGGCTACTGCGCCGCCTACGCGGACACCTACGTCGCTCTCTACACGCGCTGCGGCTTGCTCGGCGCGGCGGGCGCGACCGAGCTTCACGCCGCGGTCCTCTCCGGCTGCAACACGTCGCGCGTTCAGGCCGCCGTCACGGCTGGCACCGCCACCTGGGACGCGAACATGGCGGCGTGCTGCCTCGGACACTCCGCGCACGACACCAGCTGCTTCTTGAACGTCGCCGCGGGCGTCCCCGAGTGCGACTTCATCCACGGCACGGTCGCGAACGGCCACGCGTGCTCGACCGGCGCGGACTGCATGAACGGGTTCTGCCACATCGAGGACACGTGCACGGGCGTCTGCACCGCGTTCGCGGTGACGGGCGCGGTCTGCAACGTCGGTGACGTGACGTGCGACGCCACGAGCACCTGCGACACGAGCACGCACCACTGCACCACGCAGACCGCGACGGCCGGCGCGACCTGCTCGAGCGCGACGAACACCCAGTGCGAGCCGACGCTCACGTGCCTCGACCCGGATGGAAACGGCACGGGCACCTGCACCGCGCTCCCGCATCGCGGACAGCCCTGCGACTCCAACATGATCCTCTGCGATCTGAACAGCGGCATCTGCGACTACGACTATGCGTCGATGAGCGGCTTCTGCGTTCCGCCGCTGGCCGAGGGCTCGATGCGCTGCATCATCGACGCGCAGTGCCTGGGCGATGCGTACTGTCGCGGCGCCAGCTTCGGGATGATGACCTACGGCACGTGCACGGCGCGCGCGCATCGCGGCGCCAGCTGCATGACCGACAAGTGCGTGGACGGACTCGTCTGTCGCCCCGACCACACCTGCGGCGACGCGCCGACGATCGGCCAGCCGTGCACGGCGACCTCGGGCTGTGCCGACGGGCTCTGCTCGGGCGGCGGCACCTGTATCGCGCGGCATCCCGCGGGCGACCACTGCACGGAGAACAACCAGTGTGCGTCGGGCAACTGCCGCACGAGCACACTGACGTGCGCGCCCGTCTGCCCCTAGTCCATCCGCCCTCCGACTCCCGATGACGAGAACGCCCCGGCCGGAAGCGGTCGGGGCGTTGCTTCGTCGGCTACTCGCTCTTTCCGCCCGTGTGCGTCAGCGTGCGGCTGCGCGCGAAAAGATCGCTGACCTCCGTCGGATCGTCGTTCGGGTCGTCGGCGAGATCGAGCGGGATGCTCGACTCGGGCAGCGAGATGTCGTCCATCTCCGCCATCGGGGGCGGGTGAAAGCTGGGCACGGCCTGCCGACCGCGCGCGGCCCGAAGCGCTTGCAGCATCGCGCGGCCACCCGCGTAGCGGCGCTCGGGATCGTGCGCCATCGCGGTCAAGATCACTTCCTCGATCGCCTCGGGCAGCGCCGGGCGAAACTCGCGCGGCGGCGAGGGGCGCGTCGTCAGGATGGAGACGAGCAGCTTGTTGTAGTTGTCGGCGCGGTACGGCAAGCGGCCCGTGAGCGCCTCGTAGAGCAGGACGCCCATCGCCCAGACGTCGCAGCGGGCATCGACCGCATCGCCACGCGCTTGCTCCGGCGCGAGGTAATAAGGCGTGCCGACGACCATGCCCGTCTTGGTCAGCGAGAGCGTCTCGTCGTTGAGCGCCTTCGAGACACCGAAGTCGAGCAGCTTCGCGATGACCTTCTCGTTGCGCAACGCGAGGAACACGTTCTCCGGCTTGAGGTCTCGATGCACCACGCCGCGCGCGTGCGCCACGTCGAGCGCGCCGAGCACCTGCTCCGCGACGTCGAGCGTCTCGTCGATGGGCAGCGCACCCTCGTGCTTGATGCGGGCCGCGAGCGTCTCACCCTCGAGCAGCTCCATCACCTGGAACGGCACGCCGTTCTCGAGCGTGCCGAGATCGTAGATCTCCACGATGCCGGGGTGCCCGAGCGAGCCAGCGATGCGTGCCTCGCGGATGAAGCGCTTCTCGGCGTCGCTGCCCTTTCTGTGACCGCGCAGCAGGACCTTGATCGCCACGGGCTTGCCGATGCGCGTGTTCTCGGCGCGGTAGACGGCGCCCATTCCGCCGCGACCGAGGAGCCCCTTGATGGCGTACTTCCCGTCGATGACGCTGCCCTCGTACGAGCGCTCGTCCATCGAGTCGGTGTCGGCGGTGGGCCGCGAGTGCGGGTGCAGGCTCTTGGCCCACTTGTACTCTTTGTTCTCTTCGCTCGGCGTGCGCGGGCGCTTGGGTCGATCGCTCGAGATGGCCTTGCCCGTGACCGGACAGCTCGCGAGGCCTGCCTCGTGGGGAAGCCCACAGTGCTGGCAGCGGATGAAGCGCTCGCGGCTCGACATGGGCCCAGTGAAACTATCCCCGGGCGGGGAGCCGACACAAGCCGAACGAATCAACCCGGCGGCGCAGCCGCTCCGTGGCGTGAGAGAACATCGTCGACGAGCGCTCGCGGGAGCCTCTTCTCCACGCCGAAAGCGCGCATGTGCAGGATCGGCACGCCGCCGAGCTCGGCGATGGTGCGCCCATCGATCCGCTCCGGCCGCACACGCGGGTGGAACGCGGCGAGCGCCTCGTCGTTCTCGTCGCCCATGCGCTTCAAGAGAACGAAGAGCGCGTCGAGGGAGCTCATCTTCATGTACGGGCACGTCGCGCAGCCGCCCGCGGGCGAGCAGCCCTCCCCGCCATCACCGCCGGGTACGAGCGCGAGCGGCGAGTCCGGTGCGGCCGTGATCGCCTCGCTCGCGACGGGAAACACGATCTCGCAGCGAATGTCGCTTCGACCGATGTCGGTGAGGATCGCTTCGACGCGACGGACGATCGACGTGATCATCCCGGACTCGGTGCCGAGCACGAAATTGAGATGGCTCGGCTCGCTCTTCTTGCCGGCCTCGCGCGTCTTGTTCTCGATGAACGTGAGGATGTCGCTCGTGGATCCGACACAGCCGCGGCCCTGACCGCGCGCCTCGAGCGCGAGTTCGAACATCTCGCCGGGCACCTCGAGGTGCGCCGTGACGAAGTCGGCGCCGTGCTCGGTCCGCACGCGGCGGGCGACGTCGCTCCCGAAGAGCTCGTGCACGATGCAGCTGCCCTGCTCGAAGTAGTGGAAGCGCCCGAGCAGCGACCTCATCGAGGCGCGGTCGTGCGCCGGATGGATCGCGCGGATCGCCTCGTCGCTTCCGTCCGCGAGCTGCGCGAAGAGCTTCGCCAGGTTCCGGCCCATGTACGTGTCCGGTCCGAACCAGACGTGGCCGTTCTCGATCTGCGCGAACGCGGCGAGCACCGTCTGCACCACATTGGACGACGTGCAGGTGATCGTCGGCAGCATGTGCTGCGCGCGCGCCTTGGTGACGAGCGAGGTGTTGATGTAGACGACGTGGATGCTGCGGGGCGTCTTGCTCGCGCGCGTGAGGTACGCCGAGTACGCGAGCCCATCCGCCGCGGCGGCGAGCGAGCATCCGATCGGCTCCGTGACCACGCGATAGACGGGCACGTGAGAGAAGCCGCCCGCGTCGAGCATCGCGCGCGCGTTCTCGCTCATGAAGTCCACGCCGAGCACGATGATCGCTTTCGCGCCGTCCTTCGCCATCTGCACCGCCTTGTCGGCCATCAGGAGCGAGTCGGAGACGTGCACGAAGGGCCACGAGAGCCGCGCGAGCACGCCTTGCAGCTCGGGGTCCATGTAGAAGTGAGCGACGATCCCGACGTGCCGCGCGCGCACGAGCGCGTCGAGCTCCGCGACCGTGCGCGGATCGGGTCGAAGGAACGCCGCCTGCGCCTCGGCGAAGGGACCCTTCGGCGTGAGCGCGTTCAACTCGATCACCAGCGACGGAAACGGGGCGGAGCTCATGCCGCGGACTCTACGGCCGACGCGCCCGGATCCAAGGGCCACACGCGAGAGAAACATTTGTTGCGAGAACAACCATTGGAAAACGCAGGGGATTCGATTGACGCGCTGCGATTCCGTCCTTCAACATATCGAGCGCATGACCCGGCTGTACCTTCCTCTCTCTCGACGCACGTTCGTCCGCCTCTCTGCCTATGGCACCGCCGCTGCCGCGCTCGGCGCGACGTCGGGATGCGGCAGTCCGGGCACCACCCCCGAGGCGGTCGAGAACCTGATCATCGGCACCGGCTTCGGCGGCGCCATCGCCGCCTATCGCCTCGCCGAGGCGGGCCATAGCAGCGTGTTGCTCGAGCGTGGCAAGCGCTGGACGGTCGAGCACCCGGGCGACGACGTGTTCTGCAACATGGGCGTCAATCAAGCGGACCATCGCTGCGCCTGGCTCGCCGATCGTCAGCCGCTCCCGGGGATCCCGAGCACCGGGCGCCCCTTCGTGCACTACACGGGCGTGCTCGAGAAGATCCTCGGCAACGGGATCAACATCGTCTGCCCCGCCGGCGTCGGCGGAGGCTCGCTCGTGTACAGCGGCATGATGGTCCAGCCGCCGCAAGATCTCTTCGACGAGGTCTTCGCGGACACCGGCGTCACGTGGTCCGAGATGAACGCCACGTACTACCCGCGCGTGCGCACGATGATGGGCACGCCCACGCCGCTGCCCGACGACATCTACAATCACCCGCGCTGGGTCGCCACGCGCACGTTCCTCGAGCAGGCCGACCACGCGGGCTACACGCTCGGCGGGATGGGCCGAAAGAAGAGCGACCGGCTCTACTGTGCGTTCGACTGGGACGGGGCGCGGCTCGAGATCAACGGATCGATCCCCGAGCAGCTGATGATCGGCAGCTACATCTTCGGCCTCAACAGCGGCGCCAAGGGCACGCTCGACAAGTTCTATCTCGGGATGGCCGAGCTGAGCGGACACGCCGAGGTGAGGCCGCTCCACTGGGCGCAGCGGATCATCCAGCGCCAGGACGGCTGGCTCGTGGAGATCGACGTCATCGACACGGCCGGCGTCGTGCTGGAGCGGCGTCAGATCCTCGCCCGCCGACTCTTCGTGTGCGCGGGCACGGCGAACACCACGGGCCTGCTGCTGCGCGCGAAAGCGGAGCACACCATCGAGGGCCTGCCCGACGCCATCGGCGCGTTCTTCGGCAACAACGGCCAGCACATCCTGGCGCGCAAGGGCGTGGGCGTGAACACGCTGAGCGCGCAGTCGGGCCCAGCGTGCGCGATGATCTTCGACTACGACCAGCGCATCGGCATGGAGAACGGCCCCGCGCCGCTTCCCTACACGACCGACCAGCAGATCCTCATCTCCACGGGCCAGGGCATCCCCGACACGCTCGGCACGATCGAGTGGGACGCGACGGCGGGCAAGGTCGTTCCGCACTGGTCGGCGAGCAACGATCACACGGCGCACGCCGCCGCGCTGACCATCCTACAGACGCTCAACAGCGCGAACGCGGGCACCGACGCGACGGCCGAGCTCCTCTTGAGCGAGTCGATCACGTTCCATCCGCTCGGCGGCTGCGTGATGGGCCACGCGACGGACGCGTTCGGACGCGTGATGGGGCAGCACAACCTCTACGTGATCGACGGATCGCTGATCCCCGGCTCGACGCCTTGCTCGAACCCCTTCTGGACCATCAGCGCGAACGCCGAGCGGTGCATCGAGCGAATCATCCGGGACGACTTCGGCAGCACTTGAGGAGAAGATCATGACAGAGGCCTCGCGCACGTTCGTCCGGCTGCTCTTCGCGACGAGGCTGTGGGCGCTCGGGCTGGCGGCGCTCCCCGGTTGCTACGACAACGTCGGGACGATGTTCGCCGACACGGGGACCACGACGCTGCCCGACGGCGGCGCGGTCGCGAACCTCGCGCCCTGGGAGACCCCGAACGTGGCCTCGCTTCCGACCGCGACCGCCACCGATGCGTGCCCGGAGATGCTGAACGAGGTCGAGGTGCACACGTGGATGGGCGGACACGTCGCCGCCGTGCACGCTGCGGGCTGCATCCACGCATCGCCCGCGATGGTCTGGATGGCCATCCAGGATCCCGAGACCGCGCACGATCCGAGCTCGACGAACTCGTTCTCGGTGATTCGTCCCTCGATGCCCACCGAGTGCGATGGTCCCTACCAGACGCAGATCAACGCGGGGCCTGCGGGCTTCACGGTCGACTTTCGTCTCTGCTGGCGCCACGTGGTCGCGATGGGCACGGATGCTGCGCCGCTGCTCACGGAGTCGCGCTGGCAGAAGGTCTTCGGCTCGGGAGCGATCCGCACGCTCGAGGGCTCGCTCGTGTCGCAGCCGCACCCGAGCGACCCGGCGAACATCACCGAGGTGTTCTACCAGTACCACCTCGACTCCGCGTCGCTCGGCCCCTCGAACTACGAGACCATCAACACGTACCTCAACATGATCTTCGCGCGCCTGGTCACGCGCTCGCACGGCATGACGCTCTAGACCAGGACGAGCCTGCACGCGTGAAGGAACCCAGCGAGCCGGCCCTCAAGCGCCCGAGGGTCTTCGACGACGAGTCGGATCTCGTCATCATCAAGGGCGGCCGCTCGCGCCCCGCGCGCGACCTCTACCACTGGCTGATTCGGAAGCCCTGGTGGGCGGCGGTCGGGATCATCGTGACCAATTTCGTGGCGGCGAACCTCGTGTTCGCGATCGGCTACGCCGTCGTGGGCGGCGTGCACGGGATGCGCGAGGGTTCGGTCGTCGATGGCTTCTTCTTCAGTGTGCAGACGATCGGGACCCTGGGCTACGGCGCGATGTACCCCGAGACGATCGCGGCGCACACGCTCGTCACGGTCGAGGTGATGCTCGGCATCTTGCTGACCGCGCTCGCGACCGGCCTCGTGTTCACGAAGTTCTCGACGCCTCGCCCGCGCGTATTCTTCTCGCGCAACGCGGTCGTGTCCCCCTACGACGGTGTGCCCACGCTGATGCTGCGCGTCGGCAACGAGCGCAGCGATCACGTGATCGACGCGCGCTTGCGCATGGTGCTGATCCGCACGGAAAAGACGAAGGAGGGCGTGACCTACTATCGGAACCGCGACCTGCGCCTCGCGCGCGAGCACGCGCCCACCTTCCGACGGGGCACGACGATGATGCATCCCATCGACGGCGCGAGCCCGCTCCACGGAGAGACGCCCGAGTCCTTGGTCGCGAGCGATGCCGAGATCGTGGTGTCGATCATCGGATTGGATGGAACGACCTCTCAGACCGTGTACGCGGGCGCGTCGTACTTCGCCGACGAGGTCCTGTTCGGACGGCGGCTCGCGGACACCGTGAGGGAGCTGCCCGACGGGCGGATCGAGCTGGACCTGACTCAATTCCACGAGACGGTGGAGACGGACCCGACGGACGGGTTTCCGTACCCGGAGAGGAAGTAGCGCACTCGCACTCGTTCTCGTTCTCGTTCTCGTTCTCGTTCTCGCTCTCGCTCTCGCACTCGCTCTCGCTCTCGCTCTCGTTCTCGCTCTCGCTCTCGTTCGATCCAGCCACGTGCGGTGTAGCCGAGCGCGTACGTCGAGCCCGAAATCTGTATTACACTCTGTCCTACGGAGGAGTCGTGCCGCGAAGCGTACGTCTGGACGAGGAGTCGGAGGCATGGGTCGAGCTCGAAGCGCGGAGAACGCGCACGACGCGCTCGGCGGTCATTCGCGCCGCGCTCAAGCGAGCGGCCGCTAGCGAGGGTGCTGTCGCGACCCCCTATGCGACCATCGCCGACCTGATCGGCGTGTTCGCGAGCAAGACCGGAAGCCTCTCGGAGCGAACCGGCGCAAGGTACGCGCGCATGCTCGCCGAAAGGCGTCGATGATCCTGGTCGATGCTGGGCCGCTGATCGCACTCCTCGACACCTCGGACCGCCATCACGCGCGCATCTGTGCGGCACTGGAGGCGATCCGCGAACCGCTCGGAACCGTGTGGCCCGTGTTGACCGAGGCGAGCTACATCCTTCGCGAATCGGTGCCCGCGCAAGAGGCGCTCCTCGAGATGGTCGCTCGAGGAGTGCCTCAGATCCTTCCCCTCGGGCGCGACGATGTCCCGCGCATTCGAGAGCTGATGGGGAAGTACCGGGACTTGCCGATGGATCTCGCCGACGCAGCGCTCGTTCGCGTCGCCGAGCGTGACGGTGTCCGTCGTGTGCTCACCATCGACCGTCGCGACTTCTCGGTCTATCGCGCAAAACGACTCGGTCGACTGACGCTCCTTCCCTGAGCCGAGCGTGGCGGGTGGGCGCCGCCCCGACAGGAGCGAGCGAAGCGCTACGCCGCTCGGCGCAGCGCGCTTGCCGTGTCGGCCGCGCGCGTCCGTGGCGGGAGCGAGACAGGCGCCTTCGTCGGAGCCTCGATCGCGCGGGGCCGCTGCGTGAGCGTCTCGATCGCGTCGAGCATGCGGTCGAGGCTCGCGTGGGCCGCGACGCGGCGAGCAGCGACGAGCGCACCGAGGAAGCGAGGTGCGAGCGAGGCGACGGTGTCGACCACGGCGTCGATGCGGCCATGGAGTGCGGCCCGCCGCTCGTCGCGTCGCTCGGTGCTCAGCTCGCTGAGCGCGCGCTGCATCGCGTTCACGATCGTGCGGTGGCAGGCCTCGACGTAGGACTTGTCGGCCGCCGCTTCGGCGCCGCTCCGCGTGAACTGAATCGGCGGAAGCACGCGGATGCGCACGCGACCCGCGATCGGCACATACGGCGGCGGCGCTCCGAAGGTGAGGCCGAACGGGAAGCTCAGCGTGGTCGGGAGCACGCCGACGCGCAGCGAGCGCGCCAGAGGCAAGCGCTGCGCGAGCGCGTGGCCATCGCCGAGACAGACGAAGCCCGAGTGCATGCCCGCGGTGACGACCGGCACGACGGGCACGCCGTGCGCGATGGCCATCTGCAGGTAGCCGCGGCGCTCGCCGAACGCGATGCGATCGCGATCGAGGAAGTGCCGGAAGGGCTCGCGATCACCACCCGGATACACGAGGACCTTCTCGCCGCGCGCGAGCAGTCCGTCTGCGTTGAGCCGGCTCGCGCGCACTGCGCCGAGCTTCGCGATGCCGCGCGCGAAGGGCGTGCGCCACATGACCTCGTGCAGGAGAAGGTGCGGCATGCGCTCGACACCGAGGCCTCGGCGCAGCGCGTGCGCGAGCACGAGGGGCTCGAACATCGCGAGCGGGCCGCCGCTGTGGTTCCCAACCACGAGCGCCGCGCCGGGGCTGCGAAGGTGCTCGACGCCTGTCGCGCGAGCGTCATAGGCCGCATCGACCCAGGGCCGGACCCGGTCGAGCATGCGGGCGAGCGCCGGGGTGGAGCGCGCGTAGAGGTCGTCGCCGACTTCGATCTCGGGGGTCGTCATGGTGCGTTCTCCGTGCTCGATGCGAGGGCGATCAGATTCCGTAGCGGGCGTGCACGACCAGATCGGTCTCGGGGCCGGAGTGCTCAAAGCTCGCGCTGTCGAACGAGGGCGGGCCGAAGCCGGGCGCCGCGTCGTTGGAGAAGCCGTAGCCCTCCTGCGGAATGCCGATCCAGTCGCGGTCCATGCCGCCGTCGTCGTCTTCGTCGTGCAGGAATGCGATCGCGTACGTGCCGGGCTCGACGTCGTGAAAGACGCACGAGGCCGTGTGCCCGTGGATCGGCGCCGCGCAGACCGCGACCTGGTGACCTTCTTCCGCCCAACCGCGGCTCGACGTGTAGAGCGCGCCGCGCACCTCACCGTGATCCGAGCGGAGCCCGTCCACCTCGACGACGATCTCGTTGGGATCGGCGTGCGCCGTCACCGGCACGAGGCCCGAGAGCCCGATGATCAGCGCGAGCCGCAGAGCGAGCGTCGAGCGCGATCCGGAGCGGCGCGTGAGGTCCAACGAGCGAGCGAGAGCGGCGGTGATGATCGAGCGGTTCATGTTCAGTCTCCTGAACCGACTCATCGCAAGCGCGGTGCCGCGCCGAATCCATCGCCAAAATGGGCTCTGTCCCACGCCGCGACCTCGCGCGCGCACCCGGTATCGAGGCGGGGCGCGAGCCTGGCTCAGCGGTAGATCACGTCCACGATGGCGAAGCGTCGCTTGCCTCGCGGCGTGTCGACGCTGACCTCGTCGTCGACGCTCTTGCGCATCAGCGCGGCGCCGATCGGAGACAGGTAGCTGATGCGTCCGCGCTCGGCGTTCGTCTCGTGCTCGCCCACCACTTGGTACGTGACGCGCTCGCCGTCGGCCTCGAGCACCACGGTCGCGCCGAAGAAGATCTTGTCGCCGCGATCGATGGCGGGATCGACGAGCGCCGCGTTCTCCACGATCTTGCGAACGAAGCGCATGCGCGAGTCGATCTGGCGGAGGCGGCGCTTGCCGTAGATGTACTCGGCGTTCTCGCTGCGATCCCCCTCGGCGGCGGCGTCCGCGACGGCTTGGCAGACCCTCGGGCGCTCGACGCTGCCGAGGTGTTCGAGCTCGTCCTTGAGCACGCGCCACCCCGCGGGCGTCATGTAGAGCGGGCCCTTGGGCCGGGCCTCTTCTTCTTCCCGCTCCTCGGGCTCGTCGACCTTCTTGGGCTGCGGTTTCTTGGGCGCGCGCGGCATTCGACGGAGGGCGTTGTAGCTCAAGGGGCGAGCGTGCGTGTTACCGTCTGCGCATGCGCAACTGCCCCGACTGCCGAGTGCCCATGGAGCCCACGAAGCGAACGTTCGCGGAGGTCGACGTCTGCAAGCGCTGCGGAGGAACGTTCCTCGACGCGGGCGAAGGCGTCTCCACCTTCGGTCCCGAAGCCGAGGTCCGGTTTCTCCTCGACGACGGCCGCGCGCGACGCGTCGGGCCGTCCACACGCACGTGCCCCGCGGGCCACCCGCCCATGTCGACGTTCTCCATCAACAAGGCCGACGCGAGCCGCGTCGAGGTGGATCTCTGCGAGCTCTGCGGCGGGTACTTCTTCGACGCGGGCGAAGGCGAAGCGCTCGCGGCGATCGAGGCGGCCCCACCCGGCACGTTCGCCATGCCACCGCGTCAGTCGGCGCAGGACATCGCCATCGCCGACGCGCGGCAGAAGGGCGAGTCGTTCTTCGCGCGCTTCATCATGGACTTCACCACGAGCAAGCGTCGGGAGCGGCGATGAGCCACTGGGAGCATCGCGACGAGCCGCGCTGGAAGGACTTTCACTTCCAGCAGCCCTACGCGAAGGGCCTCAAGCGACTGAAGGAGGAGGTCCTCGCCAAGACCGACTTCGATCCCGCCACGCTCTGGCAGTGGGGAACGATGCAGGCGATGGCGCTCGTCTCGGTGCTGGAAGCGAGCGAGCGGGCGTTCGGCGCCGACGGTCAGCGCATGGTCTCGGACGCGATCGAGAAGATCGGGCTCGACGTCGGCCATCAGATCTTGGCCGGCACCACGATCCCCGAGGGGATGACGCAGGCCGAGCTCGTCTCGTTCTACGCGACGGTGATCAACCGCATCGCGTACGCGTCGCTCGAGGCACCGAAGATCGACGACGAGGGAAAGGTGACGTTCGACATCCTCTGGTGTCCGCACCAGGACCACTACGCCGCGTTCGACTGCCGCATCCAGCGCTACTTCGTGCGCGGGATGATGGCCGCCCTCGCCGAGCTCGCGGGCAAGCAGGGCTGGCAGGTGAAGTTCGACTCCACGATCCCCGCGGGCGCGACCACGTGTCACTTCACGCTCTGGCGCGCGACCGAAGCGGAGAGCGCCGCGTGGGACGCACACACGCAGCTGCTCGAGAGCAAGGCGCTGATTCGAAGCAACAAGAAGAGCGCCTGACTACGCGACGACGAAGCGGGCTTCTCGGCCGAGCGCGATCCGGTGAAAGCGCGGCAGGTCTACTTCGATCACGACGGCCACGACTGGATAGCCGCCCGTCGTCGGATGCTCGGGGCCGAGCACGATGGGACCCGAGTCGGGCGGACACTCGATCGCGCCCTCGATCATCGGCGTGGTGATCGCGCGCGCGGCGCAGCGGCTCGCGATGGACGCACCGACGAGGCGGGTACCCATCCGATCGCTGCGAGCATCGAGCGTCCATGCGCGCGCGCAGAGCTGCGCGACGGCATCGGGCACGAGCCGCTCGAGATCCGGGCCCGGCGTGACGCGGATGGGTCCGTCGTGGTCCGCCAGCGCTCGACGCGTGCCCCGCTCGCGCGGCGGTCCCAGCGCGAGCACGTCGCCGCGCCGGAGCGGACGGCCGTCGAGACCACCGCGTCCGATCGAGAGCAGCGTGCCGCTCCCGCCGAAGAACCTCGGCACGTCGATCGCGCCATCGATGGCGAGGTAGCGAACGCGCCGCGATCCGTCCCAGTAGAAGCGTGCCGAGGCGCCGCGCGCGAGCACGGTGAGCGTTCCTTGCTCGTCGGAGAGGACCACGTCGTCGTTCGCGACGATCTCGAGCGGTCCGTAGCGCTCGATCCCGGCCGCCCCGAGCTCGTTCCCGACCGCCGCGTTGGCGAGCGCGAGTCCCTCGGGATCGAGCGCGCCGCCGCGCGGGATCGCATGACGAAGCAATCCTGCGCGCCCCGCGTCCTCGTCGAGAGCGACCCCGACCGCGCGCACGATCTCGATGCTTCGCGCCATCGCGCCGACGGTAGAGTAGCCGCCGGGCGAACGCGAGGGGCCGTGGCCGACGACTCACGCCGCGACGAAGCGCACGCGATCACCGACGCGAAGTCGCGGGGCCTCGCCATCGAGCAAACGCGCATCGAGCGCGCCGAGGCAGG
>JAYVCF010000387.1:0-4414 GCA_043750095.1 Deltaproteobacteria bacterium | reverse complement strand
GGCCTCGAGCGCGTGACCGCTCTCTCCTGCAAGGGACGCGGCTTCTGCCCTCGATGCATCGGACGACGCATGACCGCGGGCGCGCGCGATCTCGTCTCGCGCGTGCTGCCCCCGGTGCGCATTCGACAGTGGGTGCTCTCGCTTCCGTTCGCGCTGCGCGTGCGGCTCGCGCTCGATCACGGCAACACGCTCGCGCTCTGGCGGCTCGTCGAGCGAGAGATCGATCGCCGCTACGTGCGACTCGCGAGACGCGCACACGACGCGCGTCCCGCGACGCAGAGCTCCGTCTCCGACACGCCGCTGCCGACCTACGCGCCCGACCACGAGCGCAGACCAGCACCGCGAGGGCTCGATCCCGCACGGAAGAGCTGCAGACCGACGCCTCGCGCCTACACCGAGACGAGAACGTTCCCGACGCGTGTCCTGGGACAGTGCGCGAAAGTAGCGTTCATGCGGACTACGCCCAGCATCCGGGGCCGCCCGGTCAGTCGACGTAGCCGTGGCCGTTCATCACGTGCCTGGAGAGGAACGTGCGGATCTCGAGGTGCACAGCCGTCGTCGGCTCGGTGATCGGCTGCGTCGATGCGAGACGCCGGAATGGCGGGATGATCGGGGCCGCGAACGACTGGGTCGTCGCGTTGGACGCGAGCATCAGGTGCGAGGCGCCAGGGTAGAGGTGCGCCACGGCGGTCACCGGGCCGGTCGGCGTGGCGAGGTTCGCGACCACGGGCTCGGGCGCCACCGGCACGCCGCTGACGAAGTCGAAGGGGCCGAGGCGCGGCACGCCCATCGACGCCACCACACCCTCGGCGCCCCAGACGGGGACGAACTCGTCTAGCTCGGCGCTCTGGAAGAGCACGTCGGGCCGCGGTCCGCTGACGACGGGCTCGAGGAACGCGTAAGGCGCGAGCGCGTGCGCGTCGAAGGGCGAGAGCGCCCACACGACCATGTCGAGCATCGGCTCGAACGCAGTACGGCGCGTGGTCTCGTCGAAGCGGCCGCGCACGCCGAAGTTCCCGAGCAGCCCCTCCGCCGTGCCTCGCGCGAGCGCCGAGCCGAGGAAGTTCTGGATGTTGTCGCCGCCCGACACGTTGAGGACCGCGGCGTCGAGATCGGGCTCGAGCGTGAGCAGCCAGCTGGTCGACACGGTGCCGAACGAGTTGCCGATCACGAAGACGTGGTCCGTGTCGAAAGCGAGGCCCGTGAGCGCGGCGTCGGCGGCCGCGATGGCGGAGAGGTCGCCCGACACCGCAAAGCGGACCACCGCGTGCGCGTCCGCGAGGATCTGCGCGAACGTGCCCTCGCGGTACACCGTCGCGCACGAGAAACCTGTCGGGGTGCCGCCGATCGCGTAGATGCGGGTCTGCACGTCGGTCCGTACGTGCTCGAAGAAGCCGTCCGCGCCTGCTGCGCCGCGCGCGAGCAGCGTGTCGGTCGGGTGGACCGATCGGCCGCCGTGCTGGAACGCGTCGTACGCGAGCACGGCGATCTGCGAGGCGCCGAGCGTATCGGCCAGCATCAGCGCGTCTTCCATCGTGCGCGGATGGCCGTGCGCGAAAATCGCGACCGGCAGGTTCGTAACGTCGGCGCCCGTCGGCACGATGAGCACGAATGGAATGCGCTCGCTGCCGTTCGCTCTCGGTACGCCCGCGGCGTCGCGATGCAGCGTGCCGAGCTCGGCGCCCGCGCCCTCGATCACACGCACGCTCTCGAAGCTGCCGATGACGATGCGTCTCGTGCTCGTGTGCGGCAGGCCGCGCTCGCCCGCGACGCCGCCCAGCTCCGGAAGGTCCCCGCCGAAGCCCGTCGTGGCCGGCACGCCGAGCAGTTGATCGAGGCTCATCGTCGCGTTCGGATACACGAAGTCGACGCTCGCCGACGGCGTCGCAGCGGCCTGCACCGCCTCGCGCACGGCGAGGCCCGTGTCGGTCGGGTCGTGCGTGGTGAACACGGCGAGCGCCACCACCTGGGTCACGTCGACGCCGACGCGGGTGAGCTCGGCGAGCGCGGGTGCGAGCACCGTGCGCGCGCGCATCACGGCGGGATCGCCGACGCCGGTTCCGTCGCGCGCCGCCACGAACGCCGCCGTAGCAGCTACCGGTGCGCCGTCGACGCCCCGCACCTGCGACGTGAGAGCCACCGCGTACGTGCGCTCTCGGTGCAGCGCGACGCCGAGCGGCGGCCGCACCGAGAGCCGGCCCGCGCTCGGCAGCCACTGCACCTCGAGCGGGAAGAGCCGCCCGCGCTCGGACGAGCTTGGATCCACGTCCGCAAGGACCACGGCCGCCGTCGCGCTCGCGCTCACGCTCGCCGGGACGCTCGCCGGATCGACGTCGCCATCGATGTAAAAATGCGTGCCGCAGATCGTGCAGAAGCCCGTCTCGCGCTCGAGGCGCACGCGCAGCGCGTCGAGGCCAGCGGAGTCGGCGGTCTCGATCGGGAGATCGGCGAGCGACACGTGACCGTCGGCACCGAGATAGAGGTCCGACGGGAAGGGTACGTCGCCGAAGCCCATGGGGTCCGTGGAGGGCGCGAAGCGCGCGATGGCCGGGTGGGCCCCGGCGTCGGCCGCCGCCGCGTCCGAGCCGACCGCGGCGTCGGGCGTCTCGGAGACCGGGCCGACGCAACCCGCGGCCAGCGCACAGAGCAGGCCGACGATCGAACGAGCCTCCAACGTCATGGGTCCCCGTAACACCTCGGGCTCCTGAGGCGCAACCGGGCGGTCCAGTCGACTTCGCTGGGCTCCCGAGGCAGCTCGGGGCAGTTCGGGGGCTAGCCAGCCGGCGTCGGGCGGTCCACTCGCGAGCGCCGCGCGCAACGCACCGCTCTCTTCGAACGGGAGATCCGGTACGACGACTCACAGTCGGCCGCGAGTTCGACCGCGCGACGCTGCGGGCCGTCGTCGAGACGCTGACCGAGCTCGACACGACCTCTTCGGCGCCGCCTCTACGCCCGTTTCGCGGTGCCCCGCGCGGTGCACGATGCCCATTCCGCCCGCGCCCACGCGGCCGATGATTCGGTACGGCCCGAACTCGGTCCGCTCGGGCGTGAGGGCCGGCGTCTCCACGCGCTCGCCCCCCGCGGATCGACGCGCCGCCTTGGTGATCCCCGCGCCCACGGCGAGAGCATGCTCGCCGGTCAGGGTCCGGAAGTCGAGCGTCGCGGGCGCCAACCAGCCCATCCCCGCGCGCGCGGCGCGGGCGTACAGCTCACTGGCTATCTCGACTGCGGGGTGCTTGTTGGCGGCTGCGCTCGCTACCGATGCGAGGGCTGCGGCCTCGAGCGCGTGACCGCTCTCTCCTGCAAGGGACGCGGCTTCTGCCCTCGATGCATCGGACGACGCATGACCGCGTGCGAGGGGTTCACGTCGTGCGCGACCAGTTCGTGCGCTCGCTCGATCTCTTGCAGCGCGGGAGTCGTTCACGAGGAGCCGACGCCGACGTTCTGCGCCGATGCCGGCGTCTCGAACGCGTCACCTCCCGGTGCTTGCATGTCGCCCGCGGCGTAGTCGTCAGTACCCGATCGGCTGGTGCCCCGCGCCATCGACGAAGGGCGAACGGTTGGCCCATCGGACGTGGTCGCGCATGAGGTAGCGCGTGGTCGTGCCGGCGCGGCTGCGTGCGGCGGCGGCGTACACGATGTCGTCTGCGGCGTCGTTCAGGAACACGGCGCCGCCGGGTCCGCCTGACGCGAAGTCTGGCTGGCCGAAGGCGCGCACGACCTGGAGGATCCCGCGATCGCCGCTGTCCTGCATGTGCCAGCCACCCGAGCTCGTGCTCGGACAGAGCGGTCCGCACGCGCTGATCGCATGGCCGGTCGCGTACGTGTCGTCGCGCCAGTGGCCGCCCGAGAAGAGCATGTGGTGGTTGCCGCTCGCGTCACGCCACACCGCGGGGTTCTCGCGCACGTTGTCTTCCCACGTGCCGGCCCCGCCGTAGCCGTGCATGACCTCCATGCGCGTGCCGCCCACGACACCGATCCACGCGGCGTCGAGCCGTGCGCCCATGATGCTCGACGAGACGCCGCCGCCGTACTGCTTCCAGTACACGTAGCGGAGGCCGTCGTGATCGAGGAAGAGGAACGGGTCGATGAACACCTGGTCCGACGCGGCGTCGATCGCGATCGCCTCGAAGCGCCACGGGCCGGTGGGCGAGGGCGCCGTGAGCACGGCGAGTGAGCGCGCGGTCCACCCGCTCGCTCCGTCGGTCGCTCCGTCGTCGGGCACCGAGACCCACATCACGTAGCGATCGAGCGCGGGCGCGTAGACCACGCCGGGGGCCCACCACGAGCCCATGCGCCGTCCGTTGGCCGACATGCCGGCGAGATCGAACGTCGTGCTCGCGCGCGCGTCGCGGAAGTCGACCCAGTCCGACGTGGTCCACACGTGGGTCATGCCCGTGCAGAAGATCGAATA
>JAYVCF010000386.1:0-9531 GCA_043750095.1 Deltaproteobacteria bacterium | reverse complement strand
ACGTGGGGGCGGGCACGGCGTTCGTGATCCGTCTTCCGCAGCTCGGGAGCGCCGGTGGCCCGTAAGAAATCGGTCGCCGCCCGCACCGGGAAATGTGTGCTCATCGTCGACGACGACGAGGAGTACCGGGCGTCCTCGCGCCTCGTGGTGGAGCGTGAGGGGCACGACGTGATCACCTCGGGGACCGCGGCCGAGGGTCTGGCGATCCTGCGCGAGCGCGACGTGGACCTGGTGCTCGTCGACTACCTGATGCCGGCCATGTCTGGCGAGGACTTCGTCCGCGAGATGCGGACGTTCCGACCGAACACGCAGGTCGTCTTGCAGACCGGCTACGCGAGCGAGCATCCGCCGCGAGACCTCCTGCGACGCCTGGAGATCCAGGGCTTCCACGACAAGAGCGATGGCCCCGACAAGCTCGCGCTCTGGGTCGAGGTCGGCCTCAAGGCAGCGTTCACGATTCAGCTCCTCCACAAGAGCCGCCAGGGACTGCGCTACATCCTCGACGTCACGCCGGCGCTCCATCGAATCCAGCCGCTCGGGGATCTCCTGCAGGGCATCCTGTTCCAGACGGCCGGACTGATCGGCGCGACGCACGCCTTCGTCGCGTCGATTCCGGGCGGGGCCGAGGGCGCGGAGGAGGGGTTCGTCGCGATGGCGCAGGACGAGGGCGACCTCCGAGTCCGCGCCGCGACGGGCCGCTTCAAGATGGACGCGCGCGTCGAGGAGACTCTCGATGCCCGGGCGATGGCGCACGTGGCGGGCGCACTCACAGCACGCGGAGTCTCCTCCGTCGAAGGAGCCACCATCGCTCCGCTGCGCGTCGGCGGGCGCACGATCGGCGTCGTCTATCTGGACGGTGCGACGCGCGACGCCCACGACGTGGAGCTGGTCGAGCTCTTCGCGAACCAAGCCGCAGTCGCCATCCAGAACGTCTCGCTCTACGAGATGGCGGCGCTCGACCCGCTCACCGGCGTCTCGACGCGGCGGTTCTTCGAGCAGGCGATGTCCCGCGAGATGCGCTCCGCGTCGCGCCTCGGCACCTCGGTCGGCCTGATCGTCTTGGACGTCGACCAGATGAAGGCGCTCAACGACCGCCTCGGTCACGATGCCGGCGACCGAGGGCTCGCCGCTGTCGCCCAGTGCCTTCGCGATGCGGTTCGCGCGACGGACGTCGTGGGCCGCATCGGCGGGGACGAGTTCGCGGTGCTGCTCCCGGCGACCGACGAACCTGGCGTCGCGCTCGTCGCCGACCGCTTGCGCAGCGCGCTCAGCGGCCTGTCCATCACGTGCGCAGGCGCGGCGGTGTCCGTTCAGGCGAGCGTCGGCAGCGCGTACCTCGAGGCAGCCGTGCTGGACGCGAGCGCGCTGCGCGAGCGCATCGTGGCGTGCCTCGAGCTGACCGCACGGAACCTCTTTCAGAGCGCCGATCGCGCGATGTACGATCACAAGCGCGGCTTGGCGACGACGCCTGGACGCGCTCGCTGGCTGGTGCCGTCCGCGAGCACGACGCCCGCGGAGACGAGCGGTTGACCGGACTCCGACCGCGCGGAGCGGCAGCGACGAAACACTCAGGGAGGTAGCGCACGATGCCGGACACACCGACTCTCCCCCCGTCGCCTCGCGTGCTGCTGGCCGGCGGCGACGCGGCCGAGCTCGAGTTCCATGCGGACGCGCTGCGACGCGCCGGATACGAGGTCGTCACGGCCGGCGACGCGACGAAGGCACTCCAGGTGATCGTGCACCAGTCGATCGACGTCGTGGTGGCGGAGGCGCGCGTGGCGGGCTCGACCGACGCGGCGCTCTTGCAAGAGATCCGCCGGCGCGACCTCGAGATCCCGCTCATCGTGCTCACGCCGCTCGGCGGGGCCGCGACGCCCACGCTCGAGCAGGACGTCTTTCGATCCATCGAGGCGCCCGCGGCCGAGGAGCAGCTTCGCGCGGCGGTTCGTGACGCAGTCGTCTTGGCGACGGCCCAGCGCGTCCGACGTGAGGCCGAGAGCGTCGCGCCGCCCGCCCGACCGCCGAGCGGCAGAGCGCCCAGCGAGCGTCCGCTCGGGGATCGCTTTCTCGCCGCGCTCGCGGGGATCCACATGGCCTACCAGCCCGTCGTGTCGGCCGAGACGCACGCGCCCATCGGCTACGAGGCGCTGATGCGCAACAGCGAGCGTACGCTCGCATCGCCTCTGGCGGTCCTCGAGGCGGCGGAGCGCCTCGGCTCGATCCATCTGCTCGGGCGGACGGCACGGCGCCACGTCGCGATGACGCTCAGCACGTCACCACCGATCGGGTCCGTCTACGTCAACCTTCATCCCGCCGATCTCGCGGACGAGGACCTGTATCGCGAGGACGCTCCGCTCACCGAGCACGCCGCGCGGGTCGTCCTCGAGATCACGGAGCGCGCATCGCTCGAAGCGGTGGGCGACGTGAAGGGTCGCGTCGAGCGTCTTCGGCGGCTCGGATTTCGGATCGCGGTCGACGATCTCGGTGCGGGGTACGCGGGCCTGAGCGTCTTCGCGCTGCTCGCGCCCGACGTCGTCAAGCTCGACATGTCGCTGGTGCGCGGGATCGGTGAAGACCTGGTGAAGCAGCGCGTCACGAAGTCGATGATCACGCTCTCCCGCGACCTCGGGATGGAGCTCATCGCGGAGGGTGTCGAGACGGTCGCCGAGCGCGACGCGCTCATTCGGCTCGGCTGCGTCCAGCTGCAAGGGTACTTGTTCGCGCGGCCCGGGCCGCCGTTTCCCGTGGCGCTCTGGCCATGAGCGCGGCGACCACCGTGGCCGGTCGAGGCGAGCGGGTGCCCCGATGAGCTCGCGCACGCCGCCGGACGAGCGCACGCAGGGCGACATCACGCTCGAGATCCCCGTCGCGCTCGTACCTCGGTCCGCTCCGCCGGATCGCTGCACGCTCACCGTCCTCGCAGGCCCGGCCGCGGGCACCGTGGCCACGTTCGAGGGCAAGGCCTTCGTGATCGGCCGCGGCGAGACGGCCAACCTACGGATCCACGACGCGGGCATTTCCCGCGAGCACGTTCGGCTGTCTCGAAATGGGGCTGCGATCGAGGTCGCGGACCTCCGAAGTCGCAACGGCACGACCGTCGACGGTCAGCTCCTCGACGGCGTACTCGCGCTCCATGACGGGGCACGCGTGCGACTCGGGCGGGACACGCTCGTGCGCGTCGACATCCACGATGCGCTCGAGCAGGAGACGGCGCGCCGCTTGTATGCGTCGGGCGTACGCGATCCGCTGACGCAGCTCTTCAATCGGCGCTACCTCGACGAGCGCCTCGCGCCGGAGGTCGCGCACGCGACGCGCCATCGCGCGCCGCTCTCGCTGATCATGCTCGACCTCGACCACTTCAAGGCGATCAACGACGACGCGCGCTTCGGGCACCTCGGTGGCGACGCGGTGCTCCGTGTCGTGGCGGCGACGCTGCAGCGCCTGGTTCGCGAGGA
Organism: Deltaproteobacteria bacterium; assembly: GCA_043750095.1. Taxonomy (GTDB): domain Bacteria; phylum Myxococcota_A; class Polyangia; order Polyangiales; family Sandaracinaceae; genus JBBSAT01. Next base: position 6,076 of record JAYVCF010000386.1, on the reverse strand, counting down.
GGACATCGTCGCGCGCTTCGGCGGCGAAGAGTTCGCGATCGTCGCGCGATCGACCACCGGCCGGAACGCCGAGATCCTCGGCGAGCGGATCCGTCGCGCGATCGCGGCCCTCGTCATCCCATGGGAGGCACACACGATTCGCGTCACGGCGAGCCTCGGGGTCGCGACCTTGGACGAAGCGAAGCCGTCCCGCGACGTCGCGGATCTGTTTCGCCGCGCCGACGAGGCGATGTACCGAGCGAAGCACGGTGGCCGGAACAGGGTGGTCGTCGCCGAATGAGCGCGCCGCGCCTGCTGCCGCGCTCGCATGGGTCGGATCGTTGCCGCGCCCCTGTCGGTCGATTCGACCGCGCGCGACGGGGCCCCTCTGGGCTCAGCGCGTTGCTGCTGGCGGTCGCGACGGCGACCCTCGCGAGTCCGGTGCTCGCCCAGGAACCGGCGCCGATTCTCCTCGGTGTCGAGGGCTCGCTGGCGATCCCCGTCGCGCCTCCTCAGAGCGATCGCTTCTATCCGGGCGGCTCGCTCGTCGTCGCGGTGCAGGTGCCGCTCGCGAGCTCGATCATCGCGACCGGACGCGCGCGCGGGATGTTCCTCGGCGATGCACCCGCGCCCGCCGACCCATCCCTGCGAGATCCCGGTGTGGGCTGGATGGGCTCGCTCACCCTCGGCCTGCGCCTACGGCCGCTCGGATGGGTCGAGCCGCAATCGATCCAGCGCGCGAGCGGCGCCTGGATCGAGCTGGACGCGGGTGCGGCGCTCAGCGGCGCTTGGATCCGACCGACGTTCGAAGCTGGGATCGGCTGGGCCTTCGAGCTCGACGACGTTCGCGTCGGACCGGTGGTGCGCTTCGCGCAGGTGCTGCACTTCGACGATCCCCTCGACTCCGCGCCCGCCTCGATGGTGACGCTGGGCGCGGAGGTCGTGCTCTTCGATCGGCGTGCCCAGCCGGTCGAGGTCGTCGCACCGCCGAGTGATCGCGACGGCGATGGGATCGTCGACGACGTCGATGGCTGCCCCGACGAGCCCGAGGATCGCGACGGCTTCGAGGACCAAGATGGCTGCCCCGAGTTGGACAACGATCGAGACGGCATCCTCGACGTCGACGACGGCTGCCGGCTCGAGCCCGAAGACATCGACACATGGCAGGACCTCGACGGCTGTCCCGACCCCGACAACGACGGCGACGGCTTTCTCGATCCGGCCGACGCGTGTCCCAACGAAGCGGAGGTCGTCAACGGCGTGGACGACACCGACGGGTGCCCTGACGAAGGCCTCATCCAGATGATCGAGGATCGGATCGTGATCGACGAGCGCGTGCTCTTCGACTTCGGCCTCGCGCACGTCAAGCACACCGCACGGCCGACGCTCCAGGCGATCGTCGATCTCTGGCGGCAGCATCCCGACTGGTCGCACGTTCGGATCGAGGGCCACGCCGATGCTCGCGGCAACCCCGAGCTCAACCACCACCTCAGCGAACTGCGCGCCGAGCACGTCCGCGACATGCTCGTGGACTTGGGCATGCCGACCGAGATGATCGAGGTCGTGGGCTACGGCGCGACGCGCCTCCGCGACACGCGCGGCACCGAAGAGGCGCACCAGCGCAATCGCCGCGTGGAGTTCGTCGTCACCGCGAGACACCCGGCCGGCGAGATCCCTGCGCCGAGCGCGCCTCTCCCCGAGACGACGGGAGCCACGCCATGAAGAACGTGCTCGCTGCCTCGCCGCTGCTCGCCCTGCTCGGCGCGTCGCTGCTCGGCGCCATCGGCTGCAGCGCGATCGTCGGCGCGGAGTGTCGCGACGGACTGGTCCGCGTGGGCACCACGTGTGTCGCGCCCGGCACCGATGCGGGATCGGACGGGGCGAGCGCGAGCGACGCGGGCGACGCCGGGGCGCCGCTCGATGCGGCTGACGTCGATGTCGGGGCGCTCGACGGCGGCGACGGAGGCGCCAGCGACGGCGGCGCGCTCGACGCCAGCGACGCGGGCGCTCTCGACGCGGGCGCTCTCGACGGCGGCGACGCGGGCGCCAGCGACGCGGGCGCTCTCGACGCCGGACCTCCACCCTGCGGCCTCGGCCAGATCCTGTGCAGCGGGGCCTGCATCGACGGCCTCTCCGATCCCTCGAACTGCGGTGCCTGTGCGAACGCGTGTGCTGCCTCCGAGCTCTGCGCGGGCGGCACATGCAGCATCACGTGCGACCCGCCGACCACGCTCTGCGCCGGTCGCTGCCTCGACCTCCGGCGCGACCCCGACAATTGCGGAGGGTGTGGGGTGGTCTGCGCGTCGGGAATCTGTGTCGATGGCGACTGCTCCGACCCGCTCGCGGGCCACGTGGTGGTCGTAGGGCACGACTACGTGACGAGCCGCCGCGGCATGAACCGCATCGCCGGCAACGCCGTCTTTCTGGCGCGCGGCAGCCCCGTGTCGGTGGTCGTCTGGGAGGGTGGATCGAGCGCCCCCTCGCGCCTCGGGACCGACGCCGCGATCCAGCAGGTCGCGCTCGCGACCGGCCGCGCCTGGACGCGCACCGCCCCCGCCGATCCGATGCAGGTCCCGCTCGATCTCGCGAAGGCCGACGCGTTCGTTATCTACGCACAGTCGAGCGGTGACGATGCTTCGCTACGCAGTCTTGGCAGGCTCTGGTCGCGCGCGCTGGCCGAGTTCGTCGCGCGCGGTGGCGTCATCGTGATGTTCGAGACGGCCTCGAGCGCGATCTCGGGCACCTGGGAGATCCTCGACGCGGCCGGCCTCTTCGCGTGCGCGGGACGTACGGAGACGACGGGCTCTCTCATCTCGATCGTCGCGCCATCCGACGCCGTCGCGCTGCTCGCACCACTGGCGTACTCGGGCGAGCGGACGAGCGTACGCTTCGATACGTCCGCAACCACGGTCGTCGCGAGCGACGGCGTCGGCCCCGTGGTGATCCATCTCACCGTCGTGCCCTGAAGCGGAGCGAACTTCGCGGGTGGTTCAGCGCGCGGGGTCGCGCCGAGCGGGTTCAGCGAAGCCCAAGTGTTCGCCGCCCTTGAGTCCGCACCGACGACGTGATGTCATGCGCGTCGCGTCCGCCGCCTCGTGCTGCGCCGGACGAGGAGCGTGCGATGATTTGCGTTCGCTGCGCGTCCGCCCTCGGACCCGGAAGGTTCTGCCCGCTCTGCGGCGCCGAGCAGCCCGCCGCGCGCGCACCCGACGACGCGCTCGTCGGGGCCCTCATCGCGGATCGCTACGAGGTCGGCTCGCTCCTCGGCCAGGGGGGCATGGGCCGCGTGTACGAGGCCACGCATCGCGCGCTCGACCGCAAGGTCGCGATCAAGTTCATCGACGCTGCGGGGCTCGCCGGCGGCGACGGCGGCGCGCGGTTCATGCTCGAGGCGCGTACGGCGAGCCGCCTCAGCCATCCGAACGTGGTCAGCATCTACGACTTCGGCCGCACCGGAACCGAACACGGACGCCAGCTCTATCTCGTGATGGAGCTGCTCCACGGACGCAGCCTCGCCGAGACCCTCGCGAGCGGCGATGCGATTCCGCTCGCGCGCATCGCGCGCATCGTGACCCAGGTCCTCGCCGGACTCGGTGAGGCACACTCGCTCGACATCACCCACCGTGACGTGAAGCCGGACAACATCCTCCTCGAGCCGACACGCCGCGAGGGACTCCGCGCGAAGGTGATCGACTTCGGCCTCGCCCAGTTCGGCAACGACGAGCGCCTGACGATTCGCGGGCAGGTGGTGGGCACGCCGCAGTACGTGTCGCCGGAGCAGGCCATGGGCCAAACCGTGAGCGCGGCGAGCGACCTCTACTCCACGGCCGTCGTCCTCTTCGAGATGCTCACGGGTCGAGCGCCCTTCGTCGATCCCGACCCCCGCGCGCTGATCATGAAGCACGTCGCGGCGCCGCGTCCGGACCCACGGCAGATCGCGCCCGACCGAGCGATCCCGGACGCGGTCGCCGAGGTGTGCATGCGCGGGATGGCGGTCGCGCCCGGAGATCGCTTCGAGAGCGCCGAGTACTTCGCCGAGGCGCTCGTGCGCGCGACCACGGATCGAGCCTGGACGAGCCGGGATGCGTCCATCTTCCCCCGCCCACTGGCCGGGCCGCGCCCCTCACGGCCCGTGTCGATTCCGTCGCCAGCGACCGGAGTACGCGTCGTGCCAGCGGAGGCACCGACCTCCGAGATGCCCGAGCTCATCCTCGGCCGTGATGCGTCGCTCGCGTGGGCGCGCGAGATCCTCGCTCGAGTGCCGGCCGGATCGGGCGCGGTGATCTGCGGGCGCGCGGGCGTGGGTCGGAGCGCGTTTCTGAGAGCGCTCGTCCAGGCGGCGCGAACCACCGGCTGCGCAACGGAGCTCGTGGCCGCTCCAGCGCTGCCCCGCTGCGAAGAGAGCTACGGCGCCGCGCGTTCGTGGCTCACCGCGCTCGCGCGAGAGGACGTCGGCGACGAGCGCCACCGACACGCGCGATCGACCGAGAGCGGCGACGGTCTTCGCATCGCGTTCGATGGTGCGGCCACCGCCGGTCACGCGCGGGAGGCCATCGAGGCCGTGACCGACTCGCTCGCATGGGCGGCGAGGCGGGCGATCGAGCGCGCGCCCGGGGGACGCGTGCTGCTGGCGATCGATGACGTCGATCGGATCGACGGCGCGTCGCTCGCCGTGCTCGGCCAGCTCCTTCGCGCCGATCCGATCACGGGCTTCTCCGTGTGGATGACGAGCGCGACGGCCCCCGAGGACGGGGAATACGGACACCTGCCCTGTCATCGACTCGAGGGCCTCTCGGCCGCGGACGCCTCGGCGCTCGCGCGCATCCGCGGGGCCAAGGCGATCGAGCGTGACGATGTCGAGCCGCTCTTCGTCGAGCTCTGGGCCGGGCTCGCCGCGGACGCCGCGCACTGGGCGAGCGCGTCTCTGCCCACGTTGATCGAGGAACGCCTACGCAGTCTTCCGCCCGCGGCGCAGCGCCTGCTGCAGGCCATCGCGGTGATGGGTGGCGGTCGGCGCGACGAGGTCCGCGTGCTCCTCTCGCGCGGCGTGGAGGTCGGCGAGGAATTCGACGAGGCTCTCGCGCACCTCACCGTGGGTCGGTGGGTGCAGGTCGAGCGCGAGCGCGTGTCGCTCCGTCACGAGTCGTTCGGAGAGATCGCGCTGGCGCTCGCGTCGAGCGGGCTCATCGCCGATCTGCACGCGGCGGCCGCCGAGGCGCTCGCAGAGACTCCGGGCCAGGTCGAGAGGCGGGGCTACCACGCGATCCGCGCGGAGGCCGGCTTCGAGGCGTATCTGCTCGTGGAGGAGACCGCGAGGCTCCGCCTGTCTCGCGCCGATCAGGCAGGCGCCATCGATGCGCTCTCGGCCGGCGCTCACGCGGCCCGCACGCGCCACCTCCGCGACGACGACGACACGTCGCTCGACGCGTGTGTCCTGTTCACGCGAAAGCTGGCCGACGTGCTCGTGGATGCGGGGCGGGCGGACGAAGCGTACGGAGTTCTCGCGGAGATCTCGTCGCTGACCGGACCCCGCGATCCTCGGCGTGCGCATGTCCTCGACGGACTCGCCACCGTCGCGTTGCTGCGTGGCCGCGTCGCAGAGGCGCAGAGGCACCGACGAGAGGCCATCGAGATCGCGCTGCAGACGGGCGACGATGCGCTGGCGCAGCGGCTCGCGGAGTCCAGCAGCGAGCGAAAGAGCGGCACGCACGTGCGGCTGCCGTTCCTCCGACGCTCGTCGGCGCCCCGCATGCTCGGCGCCTCCCGCCGCGGCGAGTAGCTCGCGGGACGCGCAGACTCGGCGTGCGGGGCACCGACGGGACGCGACGGCGCTCGATGCGCCGCGCTACCCTCCCCGCGTGATCTACGCACACCGCGACGAGCACATGGCAATCGCATCCGTCGAGAGCGTCCTGATCGTCGGCTGGCTCGGACCTCCAGGCTTGTCGTCTGCAATCGCGCTCGAACGAACGACGCGGGCCCTGGCCCCGCGGTATCCGGCGGGCATCGCGCACCTCAACGTCGTCGTGAAGAGCGCGACCCCGACCACGTTCGAGGACGCCGCGCGCAAGCGCATCATCGGGATCCTCCGCGACGG
>JAYVCF010000385.1:0-10688 GCA_043750095.1 Deltaproteobacteria bacterium | reverse complement strand
AGGTCTACGCGGTACGACGCGGCATGATGGCGGCCGATCCCGCGACGGCGTTCGTCGACGAAGGGCGCGGCTACACGTCGAGCGGCATCGGCCACGCCGAGCTCGGCCTCGAGACGGAGTTCTTTCCCGGCGCGCTCGGCAACCAGCCCTTCCCTTACCTCGGCCTGATCGCCTCGTTCCGACACTCGGCGCTGCTCAGCTCGTCGGGCTGTCGTCGAAGCTCGCCCGACTGCACGAGCGGCGGACGGGTGGGCGTCGGGACCGATCAGCTCGACTTCCAGGCCGGCCTGCGCTTCCGGTATCGCCTCGGCGCGAGCCGGCGCGACGTGCAGCTCTTCGGCGACGTGCTCTACGGCTACTCGAGCTTCACGTTCGACACCGCCGCGCTCCAGCTGCTCGACTACCAAGCGATCCTGCCGCCGATGGAGTACCAGTGGGTCGGGATCGCCGCTGGCTTCGACTACGGGATCATCCCGGACGCGCTCTACGTGCAGGGGCGCGTGGGCTATCGCATCGGCGTCGGCCTCGGCACGCAGGCGCGCAACGTCTGGGGCATCGACTCCAGCAACGTGGGCGGCTTCAACCTCAGCCTCGAGCTCAAGCACGAAGCAAACTGGCTCGCGCAGGGCATCTTCATCAGCCTGCGCTTCGAGTACTTCCAGTTCATGACGAACTTCCGCGGCCAGGTCGGCTGCGCGACCAACTCGTGCTCGCCCACCGGCACGACGCCGTGGACGAACAGCGATCTCTGGGAGCTCTGGCCCGTCGGCTCCGACAACTCCACCGTCGTCGGCGGCATCCGCGACACCGTGCCCGACAACTACGTGCGCTGGGGGCTCTACATCGGCTACGCGTTCCGCTGAGCGCCCTCTCGGCAGGAGTGCCCGGCTCGCCGGGCCGACACCATCATGTCGCGTCGGCGCCGCGGACGACTCCGGTCGAGATCGTCTCCCACGCCTTGGCCAAGCGCTGCACTCGCGCCGAGGTCGCGACGGAGAGCAGCACGCGATCGCGCTCCCAGCGTCCGCGCAGCTCGAGGTCGACGCCCGACCAGGCCGGCTCGATCGCGGCGACGAGCGCCTTGGACTCCTCGATGACGCCGCCGAGCGCGACGTGAACGTGCGGTGACGACGCGGGCTCGCTCGCGAGCGCGCGGATGGACACGAGCAGCGCCGTCCCGCGCGCGAGCAGCTCGCGTGGCCACATCGCGCGCACGCCGATCGAGACGAGCCAGGCCGAGAGCGCGGCGTGGACGTGGAGATCCTCGGTGGTGCGAAACGGCTTCAGGTAGGCGTCGTAACCGTCGCCCGGGAGAACGGCGTCGCTCGCGAGTCGAACGTCGTCGAAGCGGATCGACGCGTGCGGAATCTCGGGCACGAACGCCGTCGCAGCGAGCGGCGTGATCGTGACGCCACGCGCGTGCGCATCGACGCGCGCGACGCGAAGCCGCGGACGGTCTGCGCTGGGTGCATCACCGAGGCGCGCCACGACGAGGACGGCGCCACCCTCCGGGCCGAGCGTGACCCACTTCTTCGATCCCGAGAGCACGAAGCCGCCGTCGCTCTGTCGCGTCAGCGTGGTCATGATCGCACGCGGGTGCGCACCTCCTTCTTCCGTCGCGGCGAACGACACGAGCGTCTCGCGTGGAAGCGCAGGCACCATCGCCTGGAGCGCCGCGGCGTATCCGCCCGCGAACGCGAAGCCGAGGCGATCGACCTGCGTCGCACCGGCGATCGCCCGATCGATCGGAAGCGAGAACCGCGCCGTACGCGCCAGGTGATCGCGCCACCAGGCCGCGGGCGTGTCGTAGGCGAGCATCGCGCCGGGCGCGAGAACGGTGTGGAGCACATCGTCGAGCGTCATTGGATCTCCGAGGAGGATGACCGATCCGGACGGCGTTGCGCTCGCGTATCCTCCGCGCGTGCCCGACCCTGCCGCGCCCTACGACGTCTCCGTCACTTCGCCGTCCGCGTGCGAGACAAACCGTGACGGGCGGATCACCGAGCCGCAGCGCCGCTTCTTCCGGAGCTGGGCGAGCCAGCGACTGCGCACCGCGCACGTCGCGACCGCCGGAGGAATGGCGTTACTCGCCGCGGGTGGTCTCGCCAGCGTGCATCAGGCTGACTACGTGCGAGGCGCCGTCCTCATCGCGGTGATCATGCTCGGCTTCTTCGCGCGCGCGCGATCTCGCTGGACGACCGTCCTCGCGGATCTCACCGACGGGTCCGTGCGGTCGGCCACGACGAGGCTCGCACCCTTCGGTCCGGGCCTGCTGCGAGCGGCGAACATCCACGTGGGCGCCGGCGCCGATCGCATCTGGATCGCAGGCATCGCCCCCAGCGACCGCGAGATCTTCGGACGCGGCGGGACCTTCCAGCTGCACTACCTGCCGCGGTCCCGGATGCTCCTCAGCATCGAGCCCAGCGCGTAGCGGCTCAGCGCAGCGTGCCGTCGGTGTGCGCGCGCGCGGCCGCGACGCGTGCGTCGGCCATCGTGGTCATCCCGAAGCCGTCGACGCGCGTGTGCGTGCGGAAGTTGCGGTAGTGCGTGGTGACCACGCGCCCGCTCGCGTTGCCTTCGACGGTGTAGAGCGTGTTGCCCTCGACGTAGCGCACGATCGCGCTGTGGCCCCAGGTCGGCGTCGAGATGCGGACGTAGTCGCCCGGTCGCGGACGGAACGTCGTCCAGTCGGGCGAGTCGTGATCGACCCAGGCGTGATGGCGCCGATACCACGAGCGGATCGTGGTGTTGCTCGTCAGGTGCCAGCCGCCGCCGTCGCCGTAGCCGCCGCTGAACGGGACGCCCGCGACCCGATACACCCACGCGACGAAGTCGCTGCACCAGAGGGTCCCCGTCACCCAGTGGCCGAGCGGGCCCGGCGCCTCCACGCGCATCGCGCCGACCTCGGCCAGGTGATGCCCCTCTTCGGCGAGCGCGACCTCGACGATGCGCGTCCCCTCGACGCTCGAGACGGATCGCGAGCGCTGCGCGCGGACGGCGACACACGTCAGATCGAGCGCACGATATCCCTCGTCGCAGAAGCAGTAGGCCTGCGCGTCCTCCGACACGCACTCTCCGTGGCGCGAGCAGCGGACACCGTCGCAGGGAGCCGGAGGCGCGACCGGGGCCGCGAGCGCGGGGCCATCCCCAGGCGTCGCGCGACGTTGCTGCGCCGACGCGCGGGGAAGCGCGAGGGCTCCCGCGAGCACCGCACACACCCACGCCGCCGGAGCTCGCCGCATCACCGTTCAGACGTACGGGGGGCCGTCCGGGTTTGCCCCTGCCTTGACGTCTTCGGCGGAGGATCGCAGAGTTGCATCCGTCCATCTGGATATAAAGATGGACCGACGACGATGAACGCGACGCTCGAAGGCCTCTCCGATCTGTTCGCCGTGCTGGGAGATCCCACGCGCCTGCGCATGGCGTGCGTCCTCGGGAAGGTCGAGCTCTCGGTGGCCGAGCTGACCGAGCTGCTCGGGCTCGCGCAGTCGCGTGTGTCGACGCAGCTCGCGCGGCTGCGAGTCGCCGGGGTGCTCAAGGATCGTCGCGCGGGGACCAGCACCTTCTCCTCGGTGGACGAAGAGGCGATGAGCGACGAGGCGCGTGAGGCCCTCTCGATCGCACGGCGCTCGCTCGACCCGAAGGCACTCGAGGGCGATCTCGCGCGCGCGGCTGCGCTGGTGAGGCGGCGCGAGGGGCAGAAGAGCTGGCCCGAATCCGTCGCCGGGCGGATGGAGAAGCACTACTCGCCGGGGCGCACCTGGGAGTCCATGGCGCTCGCGTTCCTCGAGCTCGCGGACCTCGGCGACGTGCTCGATGCCGGCTGCGGTGACGGGACCGTGGCCGCGATGGTCGCGCCGCGGAGCGCGAGCCTGACGTGCCTCGATCGCAGCGAGCGCATGGCCGAGGCCGCGCGCGAGCGTCTGGGGCGAAAGGCGCGCGTGCTCGTGGGCGATGTGGAGGCGCTGCCGCTCGACGACGACACGTTCGACACCGTGCTCTCGATGCATGTCCTCGCGTCGGTCCGCGATCCGGAGGCCGCGCTGCGCGAGACGGCGCGCGTGCTGCGTGTCGGCGGCCGCGTGCTCGTAGTCACCCTCGACAAGCACGACCACCTCGAGGCGGCGGCGTCCTACGGGCACGTGCACGCGGGGTTTCGTCCGAAGCGCCTCGCGCAGATGCTCGCGAAGGCCGGGCTCGAGGTGCAGCACTCCAGTGTCACGTCGCGCGAGCGGCGCGAGCCATTCTTCTCCGTGGTGACTGCGCTCGCGCGAAAACGAGGATCCCGATGAGTGAGATCGACACCGTCCTTCCGAAGTACTTGGCCACGCTGCTCGACGAGCGCATCGCGATCCTCGACGGCGCGATGGGCTCGCTCATCCAGCTCGAGGGGCTCGAAGAGGCGGACTTCCGCGGCACGCGCTTCACGAGCCACGGGATCGATCTCAAGGGCAACAACGACCTCCTCGCGCTCACGCGCCCCGACATCATCGGCAAGCTCCACGAGCGCTACTTCGAGGCCGGCTCCGATCTGATCGAGACCAACACGTTCTCGTCGACCGCGATCGCGCAAGGCGACTACAAGCTCGAGCACCTGGCCTACGAGATCAACGTGCGCTCGGCCGAGATCGCCATGGAGGCGGCGCACAAGTGGTCGAAGATCACGCCCGACAAGCCGCGCTTCGTCGCCGGCGCGATGGGCCCGATGAACCGCACGCTCTCGCTCTCACCCGACGTGAACGATCCCGGCTTTCGCGCGGTCACGTTCGATCAGGTGCGCGACGCCTATGCCGAGCAGGCGCGCGGCCTGATGGACGGCGGCGTCGATCTCATCCTGATCGAGACGATCTTCGACACGCTGAACAGCAAGGCCGCCATCGTCGCGGTCGAGCAGGTCTTCGCCGAGAAGAAGAAGCGCTTGCCGGTGATGATCTCGGTGACCATCACCGATCGCAGCGGTCGCACGCTGAGCGGACAGACCGTCGATGCGTTCTGGACCAGCGTGCGCCACGCGCGGCCCATCAGCGTCGGGATCAACTGCGCGCTCGGGGCGAACGAGATGCGTCCGTTCCTGAGCGAGCTGAGCAAGGTCGCCGACACGCGCATCTCCTGTTATCCGAACGCAGGCCTTCCGAACGCCTTCGGCGGGTACGACGAGCAGCCCGATCAGACCGGCGCGTTCCTGCGCGAGTTCGCGGAAGCCGGCTTCGTGAACATCGTGGGCGGTTGCTGCGGCACCACGCCTGCGCACATCGCGGCGATCGCCAAGGCCGTGGCGGGCGTGAAGCCGCGCGAGACGCCCGAGAACGATCACCTCGCGCGCTACTCGGGCCTCGAGACGCTCACCGTGCGACCCGACGCGAACTTCCTGATGATCGGCGAGCGCACGAACGTCACCGGCTCACGCAAGTTCATGAACCTGATCAAGGCAGGCGACTTCGACAAGGCGCTGGAGGTCGCGCTCGATCAGGTGCGGAGCGGCGCGAACCTGCTCGACGTCAACATGGACGAAGGAATGCTCGACTCGGAAGCGGCGATGACGCGCTTTCTGAACCTCGTGGCGTCCGAGCCCGAGATCGCGCGGCTGCCCATCGTGATCGACAGCTCGAAGTGGACCGTGCTCGAAGCGGGCCTCAAGTGCGTGCAAGGCAAGGCGGTCGTGAACTCGATCTCGCTCAAGGAGGGCGAAGAGAAGTTCATGGAGCAAGCGCGCACCTGTCGCCGCTACGGCGCGGCGGTGGTGGTGATGGCCTTCGACGAAGGCGGACAAGCGGAGAGCGCCGATCATCGGCTCGCCATCGCCAAGCGCGCCTACGGAATCCTCACGGAACAGGTGGGCTTCGATCCCGAAGAGATCATCTTCGATCCGAACGTGTTCGCCGTCGCCACGGGCATCGAGCAGCACAACCGCTACGCCATCGAGTTCATCGACGCGACCAAGCGCATCAAGGAGGCCTGCCCTGGGATGAAGATCTCCGGCGGCGTGTCGAACCTGAGCTTCGCGTTCCGCGGCAACGACATGGTGCGCGAGGCCATGCACGCGGCCTTCCTCTATCACGCCATCAAGGCGGGGATGGACATGGGCATCGTCAACGCGGGCCAGCTCGCGCAGTACGACGACATCCCGAAGGAGCTGCTCGAGCACGTCGAGGATGTGCTCTTCGATCGTCGGCCCGACTCGACCGAGCGGCTCGTGCAGTTCGCCGAGCGCGTCAAAGGCGGCGGCAAGAAGAAGGAGTTCGACCTCTCCTGGCGCGAGACGACCGTGGAGAAGCGCCTCGAGCACGCGCTCGTGCACGGCGTGATCGAGTTCATCGACGCCGACACCGAGGAGGCGCGCGTCGCGCTGGGCTCGCCGCTCAAGGTGATCGAGGGGCCGCTGATGGCCGGCATGGGCGTGGTCGGCGATCTCTTCGGCGCCGGCAAGATGTTCCTGCCGCAAGTGGTCAAGAGCGCGCGCGCCATGAAGAAGGCCGTCGCGTACCTCTTTCCCTTCATGGAGGAAGAGAAGCGCCTCACGGGCAACACGGCCAAGGGCAACGGCAAGGTGCTGCTCGCCACCGTCAAGGGCGACGTGCACGACATCGGCAAGAACATCGTCGGCGTCGTGCTCGGTTGCAACAGCTACGAGGTGATCGATCTCGGCGTGATGGTGCCGATGGCGAAGATCCTCGACACCGCGCAGGAGCTGAACGTCGACGTCATCGGCCTCTCGGGGCTGATCACGCCGTCGCTCGACGAGATGGTCAGCGTGGCGGCGGAGATGAAGCGTCGCGGCATCAAGAAGCCGCTCTTGATCGGCGGCGCGACGACGAGCCGCCAGCACACCGCCGTCAAGATCGCGCCGAAGTACGACGAGCCGGTCGTGCACGTGCTCGATGCGTCGCGCGCCGTGAACGTGGTGAGCGCGCTCCTCAGCAAGGACCAGAAGCCCGAGCTCGATCGGAAGAACCGCGTGGAGCAGGCCCAGATCCGCAGCACGTATGCGGGCGGACCCGTGCGCGCGCTGGTGCCTTACCAGAAGGCGAACGAGAAGCGCGCGAGCCTCCGCTTCGACGAGACCACCCTCGCGAAGGCGCCGTTCTTCGGGACGAAGACCGTGAGCGAGACGGTCGACTCCCTCGCGCCCTACATCGACTGGACGTTCTTCTTCTCGGCCTGGGAGCTCAGCGGCAAGTACCCGGGGATCTTCGAGCACCCGAAGTACGGGAGCGCGGCGCGCGAGCTCTTCGACGCTGGGCAGGTCGTGCTCGCGAAGCTGGCGAAGGACCCGCGCCTCGCGCTCCGCGGCGTGTACGGATTCTGGCCGGCGCACGCGTCGGGAAACGACATCGTGCTTCGTGTCGACGATCACGACGTCTCGCTGCCGATGCTGCGGCAGCAGCGCCCCCAAGACGAGGGCCCGCAGCTCTGTCTCTCGGACTTCGTCGCGCCGAGCCTCAGTGACGGCGACTTCGTGGGCGCGTTCGCGGTCACCGCGGGCCTCGGCGCCGAGACGATCGTGGCCGAGTACAAGGCCGCGAACGACGACTACTCCGCGATCCTCGTGCAGTCGCTCGCCGATCGCATGGCGGAGGCTTTCGCAGAGAGGCTCCACGAGCGCGTGCGCCGCGAGTGCGGCTACGGCGAGGCGACTCCGCTGACCAACGAGGAGCGCGTCGTCGAGAAGTACCGCGGCATCCGCCCGGCGCTCGGCTATCCGGCGTGCCCCGACCACACCGACAAGCCGAAGATCTTCGATCTGCTCGACGCGAAGGCGATCGGCATGGCGCTCACCGAGCACTACGCGATGACGCCGCCCGCGAGCGTGAGCGGCCTCTATCTCGCGCACCCCGAGGCTCGCTATTTCTCGGTGGGCAAGGTCGATCGCGATCAGGTCGCCGACTACGCGCGCCGGAAGAACATGAGCGTCGCCGAGGTCGAGCGCTGGCTCGGCCCCACACTCGGCTACGAGCCCTGATCGTCGCGTCAGGGAATCGCGACGCGAGCGGGGCTCGCGAAGTCACCGTCCAGGTGGGTTCCGCGACCCAGCTGACCGTCCGCGTTGGAGCCCCAGCAGTACACGCTGCCGTCGGCGACCGCGCAGCTCGAGACGACCCCCGTCGCGAGGGCGGTCACGGTCATCGTGTCGAACCCGGGGACCGGCGACGGAGAGCCGACGTTCATCGTCGCGGTGTTGATGCCGCACTGCTGGTGATCGTTGCGACCCCAGCAGAGCACCCCGCCAGGCTCGGCGACGCACGTGTGGAACGAGACGGATCCGGATCCGAGCACGGTGTACGTCGTGCCGCCGCCGCTGACCTCGATGGGCGTCGCGGCGCACGCACCGAGGCAGTCGGGCGGCATGCCGGTGAGGCCCAGCGCGGAGAACATGTTCGCGCCCATGCAATAGAGGCGTCCCGAGCGCAGGAGGCACTGGTGCGCGCGACCGAACGCGACGACATCCGGCGCCGTCACGAGCGGGATCGTCACCGACGCGTCCGCAACGTGATCGATCTCAGCGGGTAGGCCCGCCGCGCCGTACTCCGCGAACCCGGTGCAGCGAAACGTCGTCGTACCCATCTCCACGATGCACGTCCGAGCGAGACCTGCCGCCAGCGTTCGCGCCGACCGCGTTCCGAGCGGAGTGGTCGCCATCGTGATCGCGGTTGGCATCGTCCCCATGACGTCGACGTACGGCCGCGTGGGATCGCAAGCACCCTGTCCGTTCTCGCCCCAGCAGTTCACCACATGCGCGGGCGCGGAAGAACGCCCACACGTGTGGTACGCGCCCGCCGCGATCGCGTCGAACGTGATCCCGGATGTCGTGGTCTGTGGCGCGGCGTGATCACCCGCGGAGAGCCGCCCCAACGTGCCGTGGCTCCCGGAATCCGTGCCCCAGCAGAAGATCGTGCCCGACACGGTGAGCGCGCACGCGTGCTGGGCGCCACACGTGATCGCACGAACGGCCGCGAGCTGGACGCCCGCCCCCGTCACGACGGGGCGGGGCGTGCCCATCGACATCATCACCGGGCCGTCCCCGAGCCCGCCGTCGGCGTCACTCCCCCAGCACCAGACGCGTCCGCCACAGACCGCGCACGCGCGCTCGCCGACAGCCCCGTCGTCGCCGCCTTGGATGCAGACCTCGGTGCAGGCCAGGTTGCCGGCGTCGATCTGCGACGGGGCGTCCATGCCGGCGTCCATGCTGGCGTCCATGGCGGCGTCGATGCTCGGAGGCGCCGCGTCGTCGCTCGCGGCATCGCTCGCTGGTCCGGCGTCGGGCTGCGGAACGCGGCTGTCGTAGCAGAACGAGATCCCTGGCGTCGGTCCGGCGCGACACTCACCGTCGCTTGGACACTCGGAGCTCGTCGTGCAGGTCGCCGCGCAACGATCGGCCACGCAGACGAGGCCCATGGGACACATGCGGCCGACACCCGTCTCGCAGCCGAGATCGGTATCCACCGTGCAGCTGCTGCCCATCGGGCCCGGCAGACAGCTCGATCCGCTCGGACAGTCGCGGTTCTGCACGCAGGCGGCGCGGCATCGGCCGAACGCGCACGTGAGCGGAGAAGCACACTCGCTCGCGTGCACGCAGGTCGCGCCGGGTGTGGGCGCCGACTGACAGGCGGGGAGAAGCGCAGCGCCGACGAACATTGCGAGCCAGACGAACCGCGTCCCCATGGGGCGAGCATACCTGGATCGGCGTCTGCCCCTCGTTCTCGCGAGCACGCGCGCGGTCGGCTACGATGTCCATGAACGATGTGCAGGCTCTTCGGTTTTCGCAGTGTGATCCCGAGCCAGATGCATCGCTCGCTCATCGCCGCCGAGAACGCGCTGGTGCGGCAGAGCGACAAGCATCCCGATGGCTGGGGCGTCGCGTACTACGTCGATGGCGCGCCGCACGTGACACGCAGCCCTGCGCACGCGCTGAGTGATGCGCTCTTTCATCGCGTGAGCGGTGTGGTGTCGAGCGAGACGGTGCTCGCGCACGTTCGCAAGGCCACGCAGGGCGCGCACACGGTCCTCAACTGTCATCCGTTTCAGTACGGGCGCTGGGTCTTCGCGCACAACGGCGACGTTCCGCGCTTCACCGAACAGCATCGCGACGCGCTGCTCGCCGAGATCAGCCCGCGCCTCCGACGCTTCGTGCTCGGCGAGACCGACAGCGAAGTGATCTTCTTCATGATCCTCACGCGCCTCGCCGCGGTGGGCTCGCTCGCCGCTCCGCGCGGAGCCGCCGAGGTGATGGACGCTCTCGCCGAGACGCTCGAGGAGGTGAATCGCCTCGCGCCGCAGTCGAGCGAGGCGCCCAACCTCCTGACCTGCATCGTGACCGACGGCGTCACGATGGTCGCGCACCAGGGTGGCAAGGAGCTCTTCTTCTCGACCTACAAGCGCCGCTGCTCCGATCGCGAGACCTGCGGACACCTGGCGCCGCACTGCGAGGCCGAGACGCTCACCGGTCAGGTGAACCACCTCGTGCTCTCGAGCGAGGTGCTGCACGGCGAGAACGTGTGGACGCCGCTGACCAAGGGCGAGCTCGTCGGTGTGGACTGGCGCATGCGGCTCGAGCGACGCAGCGGCGATCGACGGCGGCTCGCGGTCGTCGCCTAGTACCCGAGCACAGGGGACATGGTGGGTTCAGGCGGCGCTGCGTAGCGGTGTCGTGATCGCGGGCGACGGATAGGCACGAGCCATCTTGCGGCGTG
>JAYVCF010000384.1:0-31865 GCA_043750095.1 Deltaproteobacteria bacterium | reverse complement strand
TAGATCATCACGTGCCCCGGGAAGTGCAGCAGCACGATCCCGTGATCGAGGGCGCGGTCGGCGATGGCGAGTCGCTCTCGCTCGCTCATCTCCGGCGTGATCGCGATGGAGAAGGTGCCGGCGTCCGCCTGACGCGCCGAGTGACGCGGCAGATCGAGATCGAAGGTCGCGAGCACGTCCATCACCAGCTCGCTGCAGTCGAGGCCGCCGTCGCCGCCCCAGCCATAGGGCTCGCCGTAGTGACGGAAGGCCTCTTCCAAGAAGGCGCGGCGCGTCAGCGTGCGGCGTGTCGCCTCGATGGCCGTCGGCTCGAGCGAGGTGCTGCGGTGCAGGCCGTCCGCGGTCGCGAAGAGAACGCGCGTCGGGTCGGTCGCGTCGCGGGGCAAGAGGACATCGGGGCTCGCGTCGAAGGAGGCGCCGTCGTCCGACGCGATCGGCCCCGCGGCACGAGGACGTACCCGCTCGGCGCTGGTGATCTGGGCGACCTCGGCGTGCGAGAGCGTGGGCGAGAGCGCTGCGTTCGTGGCGATCCAACCGAGCGCGTAGCGCGTGCGGACCAGCGTTGCATTCTCGCCGCGCACGAGGATCTGCACCGGCTCCTGCGCCTCGATGGTGCTGCACGCGTTGCGATCGAGGTTCGTGTCGGGCGCGCTGCCGGCGGGCGCATCGGTCGCGGGCGCCGACCGAAGCGCGGCGAGATCCGGCCCGCAGCGAAGAGGAATGCGCGCGAGCGCGACCACGAGCGCGCCCTCGATCGAGCCGAGCGTCGCGTCCCTGTAGCGCGCGAGCGTAGCCGCCGAGGCATGCGCTCCATCGTCTCCGACGTACGCGCCGCTCTCGAGACGCTCGCGCATGAACCCGAGGCGCTCCGAGACCTCGCGCTGCACGGTCGCCTGCGTCGGAACCTGCGCGAGCGAGAGGCGTGCGAACGGGAGATCGTCGCCGCCAGTACCGATGGCGCGATCGTGGGCTGCGATCTCGTCCGTCGTCATCAGCGGTCGATCGAGCTCGGCCGCAGGCATCCGCGCGAGCCAGTACGGCAGGGTCTGCTCGTCGGCATGCACGCGGGGAAGAGGAGCGGGCGCGTCGATCGGCGGCCCGCAGGTCGGCAGACCGGCGTCGGGAGCGACCGCCGCCGTCTCGATCGGCTCGCTCGCTTCCGGCGTCTCGTCGTCGACGTGCGGCGCACCGCCTCCGCACGCGGCGAGGCCGCCCAACGCGACGAACATCGAGAGTAAACGCCTCACGAGAGCCATCCGGATCGTAGCGCTCGACCGAGGCTACGTCGCAGAAGCGACGGCTGTCGTGAGCACGGCTATTTCCGCGACGACGTGGCTCATGGGCACAGCGTTGCACAACAGCGTCAGGTCGGGATCTCACGAATTGCGCGGAAACCCAGGGAATCGTGATGGTACGCCCCCTGCTTAACGGGAGGCCGACCGCTCTGGATCGATGGCTCGACGGAACCCGTGAGCCACGGCCACAGCGAGTACAGTTGGCGAATACGTCGCGATGCGACGGAGGGTGGAGCGATGGGCAAGCGAGGGTGGCTAGTCCTGGGTGTGTTGACGGCGCTGGCCGGTTGTCAGGGTCCGTCGCATCTCGACCCGACCTTGAACCCGCCGGGCATCACGGAGCCGATCCCGGGTCCGCTCGCGACGACGGCGTTCCTCGATCCGCGCGTGATGGCGAACCCGACGAACCCGACGACGCTCGACAATGCGCCTCCGCCGATCACGGGCGGGACGCTCTTCGTGACCCACGCGGGTGACACTGCGATCGTCTCGGATCCCGATCGCGATCGCATCGTGGTCGTCGACCTCGTCGCCGGCTCGGTCTCGGGCATCGCGTCGCTCCCGCCCGGCGCACAGCCGTTCCGCGCCGTCGAGGACGCGGATCACAACGTTCACGTCGTGCTTCGTGGCACGGGCGACATCTTCTCGTTCGCGCCGAGCGCGGTGGCGAGCGGCGAGCGTCATCACGTGTGCGCCATGCCCCGCGGCATCGCCTTCGACGCGGATGCGGACTCCTTGGTCGTCGCGTGTCGCTCGGGCTCGCTCGTGACGCTCGGCACCGACGGCACGGTTCGCTCGACGGTGCAGGTCGAGCCGGATCTTCGCGACGTCGTGATCACGAACGGACGGCTCTTCGTCTCGACGTTCCGCAGCGCGCAGCTGATCCAGCTCGATCGCGTGAGCGGCGCCGTGGTCAACACGAGCCACCCCGACACCGCTCCCTCGTTCGGCGGCGGCTTCTTCGAGGACAGCCCGCGTGGCGGCATGGGCGGCTCGCCGCAGGGCTTCTCGCCCTCGGTCGCGTGGCGCACCGTCGTCGTGCCGGGCACGGGGATTCCGAGCACGGCGCAGACGATCGCGGCGGTTCACCAGCGCGCGAGCGACACGGCAGTCGAGCCGCAGCCGGGCGGCTACGGCGGTGGTGGTGGCGGCTCGGGCTGCGGTCAGTCGAGCATCGTGCAGTCGGCCGTGACCTTCTACTTTCCGGACGGCACGCACTCGGACGGCGCGTCGATCCCCGGCGCGACGCTCCCGGTCGACATCGCGTTCTCGCGCGACGGCTCGCGCGTCACGATCGTCGCGGCCGCCAACGAGTCCGGCCAACAGGCCGTGCAGACGTTCGACGCGAACTCGATCGCGCTCGGCTCCGGCGCAGGGTGCGTTCCCGCGGAGATGCCGACGGCACCGGACGGGACCGCGTTGAACATCGCGAACCCGATCGCCGCCGCCTACGACGGCGCGGGCCGCTTGCTCGTGCAGCAGCGCGAGCCCTCGGCGCTCGTGTTCCTCGGCCGCACCATCTTGCTCGGCGGCGAGTCGCGCTTCGACACCGGCCACGCGGTGTTCCACGCGAACTCGGGCGCGTTCATCGCGTGCGCGTCGTGCCACCCCGAAGGCGGCGACGATGGTCGCGTGTGGAGCTTCGACGGCATCGGCCCGCGCCGTACGCCGGCGCTGCATGGTGACCTCCGCGGCACGGAGCCCTTCCACTGGGACGGCGACATGACGGACCTCCACGTGCTCGTTCACCAGGTGTTCACGAGCCGCATGTCGGGCCCCGAGCTCAGCGGGACGCAGGTCGACGTTCTCGGCAACTGGCTCGATGCGATCCCTGCGCCCATCCACGAGCCCGGCGTCGATACGAACGCGGTCTCGCGCGGTCAGGATCTGTTCTACGGCGACGCGGCGTGCTCGAGCTGCCACACGGGCGCGCTCATGACGAACAACGCGACGCTCGACGTGGGCACGGGCGGCCGCTTCCAGGTGCCCTCGCTCATCGGCGTCTCGTACCGCACGCCGCTCATGCACGACGGTGCGTGCCCCACGCTCCGTGCGCGGCTCACCGATGTGACCTGCAGCGGTGGTGAGCACCACGGCCACACCGAGCACCTGACGCCGGCGCAGATCAACGACATGCTCGCGTTCCTCAACACGCTCTGACACGAGCGAAGCGTTCGACGGACGGCGGCGCCTCGCGGCGTCGCCGTTTGTTCTTGCCCGCGCTATGCCTCGTCACGCATGTCGCACGTGGTCGTCGACCGTGAAGAGATCCTCGCGATCGCGCGCTCGATACGGCGCGTGGCGGTGCTCGGCATCAAGACGATCGCGCAGGCGGCGCAGCCCGCGTACTACGTGCCTGCGTATCTCGTCGCGGCGGGCGTCGAGGTCGTGCCCGTGCCGACCTACTTTCCGGACGTCACCGAGATCCTCGGCCAGCCCGTCGTGCGCAGCCTGTCGGCCATCGAGGGACCGATCGACCTCGTCGATGTGTTCCGGCGTCCGGCCGATCTCGCGGCGCACCTGCCGGATCTGCTCGCCAAGCGTCCGCCGGTGGTCTGGCTCCAGCTCGGGATCCGCGACGACGCGTTCGCGCGCACGCTGACCGAGGCCGGCATCCGCGTGGTTCAAGATCGTTGCCTGATGGTGGAGCACCGCACCGCTCTCTTGGCGCGTTGAGACATGGCGTACTCGGTCAAAGAGCTGTTCTTCACGCTGCAGGGCGAGGGCGCGCGGACGGGTCGCGCCGCAGTGTTCCTGCGCTTTGCCGGCTGCAACCTCTGGTCGGGTCGAGAGAGCGATCGCGACACCGCGGTCTGCCGCTTCTGTGACACCGACTTCGTCGGGACCGACGGCGATGGCGGCGGCCGCTTCGAGGACGCGACTTCGCTGGCGCGGGCGGCGCGGGCGAAGTTCCCCGAGGGCGGCCGGCGCTACGTCGTCTGTACCGGCGGAGAGCCTCTGCTCCAGCTCGACGCGCCGCTGATCGACGCGCTGCATGCCGAGGAGTTCGAGATCGCCATAGAGACCAACGGCACGCTGCCCGTGCCAGCGGGCGTCGACTGGATCTGCGTCAGTCCCAAGGCGGGCGCCGAGCTCGTTCAGCGTGCGGGTCACGAGCTCAAGCTGGTCCATCCGCAGGACGGCGCCGATCCCGCGTCTTTCGAGGGCCTGCCGTTCGAGCACTTCTACCTGCAGCCGATGGATGGCCTCTTGCGTCAGCGCCACACGGAGCAGACCACGCGGTACTGCATGGATCATCCGCGCTGGCGGCTCTCGCTCCAGACGCACAAGCTGCTGGGCATTCGCTGACGGAAGAGCGCGGACGATGCCTCGACACGAGATCTGGAAAGAAGCGACCTTCGAGGCCGCGCATCGGCTTCCGCACGTGCCGGAGGGACACAAGTGCGCGCGCCTGCACGGCCATTCGTATCGCGTGCGCGTCTGCGCATCGGCGCCGCTCGATCCGCGCACGGGCTGGGTGCGCGACTTCGCCGATCTCACGGCCGCGTTCGAGCCGCTGCGGATGCAGCTCGACCACTACTATCTGAACGACATCGCCGGCCTCGAGAACCCCACCAGCGAGATGCTCGCACGCTGGATCTGGGACCGCCTCGCTCCGGTGCTCGCCGATCTCAGCGCCGTCGAGGTGATGGAGACCTGCACCTCGGGCTGTCGGTACGAAGGCGGCGAGCGATGATCGCCGATCCCTGATTGCCCCATGCGCGTCAGGTCGTCTATGGTCCCCGTGCGTCGGAGGAATCATGTTGCGATCGCCCGGTCTCTGGCTCCTCGGTTCGTTGCTCCTGTCCCTGAGTCCCGGCTGCGGGGGCGACGGTATTCGCCACGCGAACGTGTCGCCCGGCGTCATGCCCGCCGGTCAGACGTTCACGGGCGTCTGGCACTCGCCGCAGTACGGCGAGATGCAGATGGTGCAGACCGGCTCGCAGGTCGTAGGCGAGTACACCCAAGACGAGCGACACGGCCGCATCCAGGGCACTGCCCAAGGCGACCTCATGCGCTTCGAGTGGACCGAGCAACGCGAGCTGGTGATGGGTCGCCCCACCACGACCCGTGGACACGGCTACTTCCAGTTCCAGATCGGCGCGGACACCGACTCGTACATCGTCGGGGAGTGGGGCCACGACCAGAACGAGACCGGCGGAGGTCCCTGGCGTGCGGCCCGTGATCGCCGTCGTCAGCCGCACATGGGTGCCACGACCACCGGCGGCGCGACCGAGTCGACCTCAGGCAGTGGCGGTGGCGACTCGATGGAAGATCTCGGACCGGCAGGCTCGGGCTCCGGATCGCGATCGACGGGCACTTCGTCGGGCACCGGCACCACTTCGGGCAGCGATCTAGGGCTCGACGGGCTCTGACCGATCCGCTCTGGGTGTAGCGATCCGACGCGAACAAGGTCGGCTTGCACTCGCGATGGTGCTCGGGGAGACTCGCTCCGTTCGCTTGGCGGGGGCCGCTTCAGGGCGGGACACTTACGTAACGAGTTCGACCGAAACCCGAGCTCACGAAACCGACGACCTCGAACGACACCACGTACCAAGCAGACGTCCGAGCCCGTGACCAAGCGGGTCCTGCCACGGACGGTACGACCGAGACGCTCGGCGTATTCCCCGAAAGACGTGTTCGGGATGCCCGAGAGGGCGGCAGGAAGGGAGCAAGATCGTCGATGGGTCTTTTGTCCAGCTGGTCCGCGCGCGCAAAGGGCGCCCTCGAGATCATCGCGCCTTCGGCGCCTCCGACCAGCGTCGAGATCACGGAGCGCGAGAGCGAGCCTCCAGAACGTGGCGGTCGCCACGCGGAGCCGGGCAGTGAGTCCGGCGAGCACTCGGCTCGCATGACCTGGACCGACATCTGTCGCGCTGCGCAGTTTCGTGGCCGCTGGGTGGCGCTCTGCGAGTGCCACTACGACGAGTCGACCGGCAAGGCGACCGAGGGCGCCGTCGTCGACGTCGATGACGATCTCGTAGAGCTCTGCAGTCGGATCCGCGCCTCGGACAAGAAGAACTGCGCGATCCTCTTTTGCGACGAGACCGCCGAGTCGCACTGACGAGCGAGTCGCACTGACGATCAGTGCGGTGCGGGGCACCAGTCGTCGCTGAACTGACGGCGAGCCGCAGTCCCCGCGTTGACGCCACGCAGATCGCGATAGAGCGCCTGCGCCTGCGGGCAGTAGCCCTGCTGGAGCAAGATGCCGACTTGGTTTCCGCCCGTGCGGTCGAGCGAGTCCTGGAGCTGGCGCGCCGAGGGGCCGGTCCGGCCGACGAGGTGCTGGACCTGACGCAGTGACCCGATCGCGCTCGCCCAGTCGTGGCGATCGACCGACGCGAGGCCACGCGCCGACTCCGCGCGCGCCTGCGCTTCGTCGGCGGCGCTGATGTGGCGCTCCGTGTGATCGCTCGAGGTCGCGCTGCCGGTGCCGGCATCGACGCCGGCTGCCGCCACCGTGGTTGGTGGTGTCGTGGGGATGACGACGCCGGTCGTCGTGG
Source organism: Deltaproteobacteria bacterium (assembly GCA_043750095.1). GTDB lineage: Bacteria > Myxococcota_A > Polyangia > Polyangiales > Sandaracinaceae > JBBSAT01. Next base: position 25,066 of record JAYVCF010000384.1, on the reverse strand, counting down.
GCGGAACGGTCGTCGTGGTGGGCAGCATCGGCTGCATGGTGCCCGTCAGCACCGCGGGGCCCGCGCCGGTCGTCGGCGGTGGAGGTGTCGTCGCGATGGTCGTGTCAGGCGCGCGTCCGTAGATCCACCAGAGCCCCGCCGCACCGATCGATCCGCCGACCACGAAGAGGCCGACGAGCACGATGGCGATCGCGCGTCCTGCGCCGCCGCCCGATGTCGGCTGCGGCTGCGACATGGTGCCGCCTGCGTACCCGCCGCCGCTGCTCGGGGCTCCGTACGGGTTCATCCCCGGGTTGCTCGGGTATCCGGGCGCCATCCCGCCCGGAAGCGGCGACATTCCTCCGTAGGACGGCATCTGTCCGGTGGGCCCGACACCCATCTGGCCGGTGCCCATCATCCCACCCGCGCCCAAGGCCGCGGTCCCGCCCATGCCGGGGTGGGTGCCCATCGCCATGCCGCCCATCCCCATCCCGGGCCCCATGCCTTGCCCCATGCCTTGCCCCATGCCGGGCGCAGGCGTCTGCTGTCCGAAGCCGGACGCCGTCATCGGGGCGGGAGTCGGCATCGGCGGACGAGCCTGTGCGCCCGTCGGCTGGATCGCTCCGCCTGACGACGTCGCCATCGTCCACGCGGCCTGCTGATCCTGGTAGCCGGTGAACTCCTGCAGGAACTCGAGGACGCTGTTGTGTCGCTGCTCGGGCGCCTTGCTCAGCGCGCGGTTCACCGCGTTCTTCTTGTTCTGCGGGATGTTCATCGTGTGCGGGTAAGCCTCGAACGGCGTGGGCTGCGCGGTGAGGTGCTTGGTCGCCCACTCCCACGGCGTCTTCGCGTCGAAAGGCAGATGCCCGGTGAGCATCTCGAAGACCATGATGCCGAGCGAGTAGATGTCGCTGCGCAGGTCGAGCGTCTTTCCGCTGAACTGCTCGGGGCTCATGTAGGGGGGCGTGCCGAGCACCATGCCCTGCTTGGTGAGCTTGGCCTTGGCCGGATCTTCGGCCTCGCCCTTCTTCGCGATGCCGAAGTCGAGCACCTTCACGAAGTCGGTCTGCCCGCCGCGATCGGTCAGGAGCACGTTCTCGGGCTTCAGATCGCGATGCACGATGCCGCGGCCGTGCGCTTCGTGGAGCGAGCCGCACATCTGGATGAGGATCTTGTCGACGCGCGGGACCTCGAGCAGGCCCATCTCCATCACGGAGGCGAGTGACTTGCCCTCGATGTACTCCATGACGATGAAGAGCGTCTGGTCATCGAGCGATCCGAAGTCGAAGAACTGGATCGTGTTCGGGTGCGAGAGCTCGATGACGGTCTCGCACTCGCGATTGAAGCGCGCGACCAGCTGCGCGTCCTGCGAGAACTCGGGATGCAGCGTCTTGATCGCGACCTTGCGCGTCGCGGCGCCCATCTTCTGCTCGGCGATGTAGACGCGGCCCATGCCGCCCTCGCCGAGCAGCTTCGTCGGCCGGTAGCGGCCTTGGATGACCTTGCCGAGCAGCGGATCAGCAGCCTCGCCTTCGACCTCGACGTCGAGCATTCCACCGCAAGAGAGGCAGAACTTCGCGTGATCTTCGTTGCTGTGTTGGCAGCGTTGGCAGGTGCGCGCCATGAGCCTCGTTCGGACGTTCGGGGACGGGTAAGGACCTGTGCAAGGGCCTTCGCCCCAGTTCTACGCGTGCAGCGCGCGTTTTCGACCGCGAGTCTACTCGGACGCTTGGCAAGTTCAAACCTCGCGCGCTCATTGCGGTAGCGCCGGACGCATGGGATCGTCTGAGTCTCTTGCTTTCGGAGGTCTCTCGCATGCGCGCGGTCGTCTCAGCGCTCGGTTCGATGGCTCTTGCGGCGTCTTTGGCTGGCTGTCCTGGGCCCACGATGCCGATGGGCGATGGCGCCGTGACCGGCTCCGTTCACGTGGTGTTCGCCCCTGGCACCGGTCCCATCGACTTCGCCAACGTTCCCTTCCCGGACGATCTCTACCGGGCGAGCGGCAGGATCGAGATCGGCGCTTTTCCAGCCGAGATGACGCAGGTCGCCGGCGAGCAGGCGCCACGCGCCGAGATGGTCACCACGATGCGCGAGGCGTTTCACGATCTCGACGGCTTCGGAGTCAGCTCGGCGGTGTTCTTCCGGCTCGACGGCGACATCGATCCCCGCTCGCTCCCCGCGCTGCCGGCCGACTCGGTCCAGTCGAGCGCCAGCGTCTTCTTGATCGACGTCGAGAGCGCGTCGCCCACGGCGCTCGAGCGCGTTCCGGTCGAGGTCCACTGGGACGCGGCGCGTCGTCTCCTCGTCGTGCGTCCGTGGTACGGGCACGCGCTGCACGAGGGACGCACGTACGCGGCGGTCGTCACGAGCGCGGTCCGTGCCGTCGATGGCTCGCCGCTGCAGCCGATGGCGCGCTTCGCTGCGATTCGCGACGCCACGAGCCGCCCGAGCGATGCCACCGATGCCACGGCGTGGACGGAGTACACGCCGGTGCTCGCGTCGTCGGCGGTGACGCGCGCCAACGTCGCCGGTCTCGCCGTCTTCCACGTGCAGCGTGTCTCGGCCGAGCTCGATCAAGCGCGCAGCGTGATCCGCGATGCGCCCGCGCCCGCCCTCACGATCCTACGCGTGGCTTCGGGCGCGGCGCTCGACACGCTCGTCGGAACTCCCACGGTCGACGAGCCAGGCACCGACCTGACGGGCGGCGTCCAGCACTCGCACATCGGCACGCTGATCGATGCGACCTTCCCGTCGCCGAACTTCGTATCGGCCTCGTCGTTCGGTCACGGACCGTTCCGACACGGCGCTGGCGGAGCGATCATGGTGCAGAGCACGAACACCGTCTGGATGACGGTCGCGCTTCCGCCGGGCGACGTCTCGAACGTTCCGCTCGTCATCTATCAGCACGGCCTCGGCAACGATCGCAGCTCGATCTTCGCGGTGGCCGATGCGCTCTGCGCCGAGGGGTTTGCGGTGGCCGCGATCGATCTCCCGTTCCACGGCATGCGCGCGCAGGGCAGCTCACTCGACACGCGTCACGTCTTCGGAAGCGCGACGGGCCCCGACCTCTACGGCGATCTCGGTGGCACGACGATCTACGTCTCCTTCGTCGGTGTCGTCGACACGGCAGGCCCCTACGTCGAGTTCCACCCCTCGTATCCGCGCGACATCTTTCGGCAGGGCGCGCTCGACGTGATGGCACTCGTGAACGCGATCGATCGATCGGACTGGACCGGCGTGGGCACGATGGGCGGGCCGACGATGATCGGGTTCTCCGACGCGCCGGTGGGATTCGTCGGCGTCTCTCTCGGCGGGATCGTGGGGACCACGTTCGTGACGGGCGAGCCGCGCGTCGGTGCGGCCGTGCTCAACGTGACGGGGGGCGAGCTCACGAACCTCGTGGCCTTCAGCTCCTCGTTCAACTCGACGTTCTTGCCTCTGCTACTTCCGGCGATCGGACTCGATCCGGACATGATCGACTACGCCAACGCTCCGCCGCGCTTCCTGCCCGAGATCGCGCTCTACCAGACGCTGCTCGATCGCGGCGACTCGATGTCGTTCGCGCCGGTGCTCGCGACGCAGCAGAAGAGCGTGTTGTTCCAGATGGCGTTCGACGACGAGACGGTGCCGAACCAGGCGACGGAGGCCCTCGCACGCGCGGCGGACGCGACGATCGTGGGGCGCATGCCGCGCTACAGCGATCTGCCGATGGGGACGTCACCGCTCGTGTCGAACCTCGTGCTCGGGAGCGCGCGCGTGACGCGAGGGCTCGCCGTGTTCGAGCCGGCGACGCACGGCATGCTCTCGACGCGGATGGCGCACGCGACCGTCATGCATCCGCCGGTGCCGCCGTTCGTGCCGCTCGCGACGCAGACGGACGTGGCGAACCCGGTCGATGGCGCCATCACGCAGATGGTCCACTTCTTCGTGACCTTCCGGTCGGGCGCCGCCGAGATCACCCACTGAGGCTCGCTCGCGCCCTCGGGCTTGAGTCGGGCTCCGATCCGTGGCTCCATCTCGGTCGTCTCGGAGGACCGCGATGTCGAGAGCCGTCACGTTGTTCACGGATCGCAGCGAGTTCGAAGGGACGTGGCGCGTATTGCTGGAGCGGCAAGGCGTTGGCGTCACCGCCATCCATCCCGACCGCCTTCCGGAGAAGGTCGCGCACGGCGCGAGCCTGGTCGTGGACGGCGCCGCGAGCGCGTACGACGAGGATGAGCTCTTGGCGCATCTCGGGCTCGCTCGCGCGCTGGGCGCGTTTCCCGCGGTCTCGCTGCCGGCCTCGCTCTCGCAGGTGGACGACCTGGTGGACGATCTCTGCGGCGGTCTCGTCGTTCGCACCGACGCCGATGCGGGGCGCATCGCGATCGTGATCGCGCGCCGCTGCGGCGCCTCGGGCGCGCCTCGCTTCGAGTACTTGACCGTGTCGCCGCGCGGCGCTGCGCTCCTCGCCATCCTGGCCGATGGAAACGCAATCCTCCTCGATCGTCCCGCCGCGGCCGAGGACGACGGCTCCGACGTCGAGAGCATCTCGATCGCCGACGATGCCGCGACCGCCCACGTGGCGCTGCGCGGCGGCAAGCACTTTTCGCTGAGTGCGGTGGATGTCGCGGCGCGCGAACGCGATGCGCTGGGAGGTCCGCTCACGAGCTCGGCGACGGGCGACGTGATGGCGGATCTCGACGGTCCGCGCCTCGGCGCACGCGTCCGCGCGCTGCGACTGGCGGCAGGGCTCACCCAGGCCGAGCTCGCGCGACGCACCGGTATCCATCGCCCGAACATCGCGCGCGTCGAAGCGGGACGACACACGCCATCGCTCGAGACGCTGGCGCGCCTGGCGGCCGCGATCGGGGTTCCGACCACGCGCGTGCTCGTCGGCGAATGACGCGGGCTCGGAACTTCGGCTGAGCTCGCATGCTCGAGATCGATCCGCTTCGCGATGGCGTTCCTCCGGCCCCCGCTGCGACCGTGGTGCTCGTGCGCGACGCGGTGCAGGGTCCCGAGGTGCTGCTCGTCCAGCGCCACCGTGCGACGGCGTTCATGGGTGGCGCGTTCGTGTTTCCGGGCGGTCGACTCGATCCGGCTGACGGCGATCCGGGGCTGCTGGCGCGCGTACCCGGTCTCGACGTGGCGCTGGCCGAGGCGCGCCTGGGTGAGCCCGCGCTCGGCATCACCGCGGCCGCGCTCTTCGTGGCGGCGATCCGAGAGACGCTCGAGGAGGCGGGCGTGCTGCTCTCGAGCGCATCGAGCGAGGCCGCATCGGTTCGCTCGGCGCTCGCCGGCGGCGCGTCGTTCGGCACCGTCGTCGTCGAGCGGGGTCTGACGCTCGACGCGTCGCGCCTCGTCCCGCTCTCGCGCTGGGTCACGCCCGCCGTCGAGCGCAAGCGCTTCGACGCGCGCTTCTTTCTCGCGAAGGTCGATGCGGGCGAGGTGGCGAGCCCCGATGCGCACGAGACCATCGCATCGCGCTGGGCCCGGCCCGTCGACGCGGTCGCGAGTCATCTCGCGTCGGAGATCGATCTTCCGCCGCCCACACTCCGCACGCTGGAGCTGCTCGCTCGGCACGACAGCGTCGATGCGATGCTCGCCGCTGCGGTCGCGACACGCCCGCCGCTCGTGCGGCCGGTGTTTCGCGATCTCGCCGGCTCGTGGATCCTCGCGCTGCCCGGCGACGTGGAGCATCCCGAGAAGGTCGCGGTCTTGCCGGGCACGACGCGCTTCGTCTGCCGCGACGCACGCTGGTACTCGAGCTGACGGGCGCGCTCAGGGCCTCGCGCGCGAGGCCTTCTCGTCGTGTCCCGAGACCCCGAAGCGGCGCGCGAGCTCCGCTTCGACGGAGCGCAAGGGGACACCGCGCGAGAGAAGCCCGACCATCGCGTGATAGATCACGTCTGCCGCCTCGCTCGCGACGCGCTCGCTCGGCTCGTCTGCGATCGCGCGCGCGAGCTCGTCGGCCTCTTCGCGCAGCTTCTGGCCGATCTTCTCGGCGCCCGCGTCGAGCAGCGATCGCGTGTAGCTCTTCTCGCCGGTCGCCTGCTTGCGGGCCGCCAGCGCTTCTTCGAGTCGAACGAACACCGGCGCGGCGCGCGATGCTGCGGGCGCGTCGACACGCGTGATGAAGCAGCTCGGGGCACCGGTGTGGCAGGTCGGCCCCTCAGGATCGACGAGGTAGAGCACCGCGTCGGCGTCGCAGTCGAGCCAGACCTCGTGGACGCGCATCACGTGGCCGCTCGTCTCGCCCTTCTTCCACAGCGCGTTGCGCGAACGGCTGAAGAAGTGAGCCGCGCCCGACGCGAGCGTCTGCTCGAGCGCTTCGACGTTCGCGTGCGCGACCATCCGGACCTCGCCTGTGAGGCGATCTTGCGCGACGACCGTGACGAGGCCGGCGGCGTCCTTCTTCAAGCTCGCGAGGTCGATCATGGCGGACGTATTCAACGATGCGGCAGCTTCGTGCAAGGACTCGACGGCGTGCGGGATTCATGCGAGTCGTGATCCATGCGTAGGCACTTCGCACGGCTGGCTCTCGTCTCGTCCCTCGCGCTCTCGTCGCTCGTGGCACCTCTGGCGAGTCCGAGCGTCGCGCACGCGGAGCACGAGATCCGCACGCCCTTCACCGGAACGCGCCCGTTCCAGCTCGACATCCACGGCGGTCTCTCGTGGTACGGGCTCGGGCTCGACACAGGCGTCCGCTTCGGCCTCCCGCTGGTCCACAACGGGTTCATCGACTCGATCGACAATGCGATCTACCTGAACTTCGGCTTCGAGCTGTATTACGCGGACGAGGGCTGGGACCCCGGCGTGCATCACTACTACGTGGGCTTCGGAATCCCAGTCACGCTGCACTGGGAGTTCTACTTCAGCGACACCTGGTCGGTGTTCGCGGAGCTGGGCTTCCAGGCGTATTTCCCACCGGCGTTCGTTCACGGCGACGGGGTTCATGGAAACTACTACGTCGATGCCGGCGGGTGGGTCATCGCGCAGGCGGGCGGGACGCTGCACTTCAACGACGTGATCGGCCTGACGTTGCGCGTCGGCAACCCGTACGTGGCGATCGGGATCACCTTCTACTTCTGAGGCTGCTTCGGAGGGCGACGCTCAGGGAATGGGGCCGAGGATTCCCTGGATCTCCGCTTCGATCCGGTCTTCCTTGATCTTGCGAGCGAGGGCGAGCTCGGTGACGAGCAGGCTGCGCGCCTGATCGAGGAGGCGACGCTCGCCGAAGGAGAGGTCCTTGTCGGTCTTGAGGCGCGTGAGGTCGCGGAGCACCTTGGCCACCTCGAAGGGCGAGCCGGAGTGCAGCATCTCGATGTACTCGCGATGGCGGCGGTTCCAGGGCTGCGAGGTCACGGCGACCTTCGGGTCGCGCAACACGGCCAGAACCTTGTCGGCGTCCTTCTTCGAGATCACGGTCCGAAGCCCGACGCGATCGGCGGCGTCGGTGGGGACCATGACCTTCATCCCGCTGTCGATGATGCGGAGAATGTAGAAGTTCTTCTTGTTGCCCGCGATCTCTTTGGCCTCGATCGACGTGACCTCACCGACACCGTGGTGAGGGTGAACTGCCTTCTCGCCGACCTTGAAATCCATGCGCGAACCTCCTCGGACCCCACCACGCGCCGCAGGTTCCGTTGGTGATCCACCCCGCGCGTGAGCGAGACGGTTGGGAGCATGCAAGAGCCAACGGAGGGCCCGATTGTACGCAGAAAACGGCCATCCGGTCAATCCAGCTGCGGCCATGTTTCGTGATGGATTTCAGCTAGTTGGTCGTGCCGACAGGGTGTGTCGGCGAATCACCGAGCGTCGGATCTCCGAGCGCTTCTGCGATCTCCGCCCTGAAGAGCAGGGATAGGCCCCGCGCTAGCTCGTGCGCGTCGAAGTCGGCGCGAAGCGTCACGCCGGCCGGGGTCGCGTCCACGGCCAGGCTCTCGAGCGCGCTTCGCAGGCCGAGGGCCGTACCCATCGTCGATTGGGCGATCGAGACGATGAGCTGGCGAAAGTTCGCGTCGGCGCCGACCGGAAACTCGCCCTCGATCTCGACCGCGACATGAACCGAGCCCGAGCCGAAGGGGGCGAGGGCGATCAACATCGATTCCTCTTCCGCGAGCAGAAGTGAGACCGCTCCGCCGGGCGGAAGGTCGAGCGGTACCGGCCGGATTGCTACGAGTGGCTCGGAGTGGCGGGCGATCGCCTGTTGAACCGGCCCCGCGATCGCCGGCGGCGCGCTGCCGTCCACGGTCCGCATCACACGAGCGCTCAGCTCGGGCGGCCCGACCACGAGCACGAGGGTGTGCTCGCCGAGCGCGATCGCATCCATTCGCGTTCCGTGCATCACACCGCCCGCGCGCCGCGGCGGGCCCACGGAGGACGACTCGAGCGGCACCATGCGATGGGCGATCTCGGCGACCGCGACCTCCGCCCGGAAGGGTCCCTGGAGCACGATCACGCGCCCGCTCGCCTCGCCAGCCTCGTACTCGGCGAACGCGAGCCGCTCGAGCGTCCGAAGGTCGATGCCATGCTGGACGCGGATCGACTCGAGCTGTGTGTCCGGCACGAGCCCGTGGATCATCAGCGCGGTCGGCTCCGCTTCGAAGAGCTCGCGCGGCCGCACCATGACGATCAGGCTCGCGCCTTCCGGAAGCACGGAGCGCACGTCGGGATCGTGCGGCGCCTCGGTCACCGGCACTGGCAGCGCCCCACAGGACGCCGCCAGACCGATCAGGAGTAGTGCTGCGGCTAGGACTACGCCCGCGCGCGCGGACGACGATCGCTCATGCCGTTCGTCTTGCCACCCTCTTCGGGCAGAGCTGCAGCTTCGGCCTCGACGGACGGACCGCGCTTGAGGCCGTGCTTCTCGAGGATCTGTGCTTCCACCCAAGCCATCATCTCCGGGTGCTGCTCGAGGTAGATGCGCGCGTTGTCGCGGCCCTGCCCGATGCGCTCACCCTGACAGCTGTACCACGCGCCCGACTTCTCGACGCAGCCGAGCTCGGAGCCGAGATCGAGCAAGTCGCCGCTGCGGCTGATGCCCTTGCCGAACATGATGTCGAACTCGCACTCGACGAAGGGCGGCGCGAGCTTGTTCTTCACGACCTTCACGCGTGCACGATTGCCGACCGCGACCTCGCCATTCTTGAGCGTGCCCACGCGCCGGATGTCGAGGCGCTGCGACGCGTAGAACTTGAGCGCGTTGCCGCCCGTCGTGGTCTCGGGTGAGCCGAACATCACGCCGATCTTCATGCGGATCTGGTTGATGAAGAAGAGCGTCGTGTTCGACTTGTGCACGTTCGCCGTGAGCTTGCGGAGCGCCTGGCTCATGAGCCTCGCCTGCAGGCCGACGTGGCTGTCGCCCATCTCGCCTTCGATCTCCGCCTTCGGGACCAGCGCCGCGACCGAGTCGATGACGATGATGTCCACCGCGCCGGAGCGCACGAGCGTGTCGGCGATCTCGAGTGCCTGCTCACCGCAGTCGGGCTGCGAGACGAGGAGCTCGTCCGTGTTCACGCCGAGCTTCTTCGCGTAGCCGACGTCGAGCGCGTGCTCGGCATCGATGAACGCCGCGACGCCTCCCGCCTTCTGCACTTCGGCCACCGCGTGGAGCGTCAGCGTGGTCTTGCCGCTCGACTCCGGGCCGAACACTTCGACGATGCGGCCGCGCGCGTAGCCGCCGATGCCGAGCGCGATGTCGAGCGCGACCGATCCCGAAGGAATGGTCTCGATGTCCTTGGGCGGCTCGCCGTCGCCGAGGCGCATGATGGCGCCCTTGCCGTGGGCCTTCTCGATCGTGCTCAGCGCGAGTGTGAGCGCCTTCTCGCGGTCGGCCTTCTCACGGTCAGTCCTCTGCTCGTTCGACATACGTTTCCTTCTCTCTCTGCGACGCTCGATCGCGCCGCTGGTCCCGACGGGAGGCGCCAGAGGCGCGATTTTTCTTCGGCCTATCGATAGGCCGAAGTCGCACCCTGATATCCCGTTCAGTGCCTGTTGTCCAGCTTTTGCGCCGGATATGGGCTAGACGACGGCGCGCTCAAAGACTGACGGAGGTCAGCGGGCGCTGGCGGCTTCGGCGACCAAGCGGAGCGCGTGGTACGCGGAGAACGTCCGGATTCGCTCGCGGTCTCCCCCGAATTTCAGGGCGTGGGCTTGTGTCGGCGCGCCGCGCCTGGCGAGCGCGAGGAACACGGTCCCGACCGGCTTCTCGTCCGTTCCGCCCCCGGGCCCGGCGATGCCCGTGATCGCGACCGAGAGGTCGGCGTCGGCGATCCGTCGCGCGCCGTCGGCCATCGCGGATGCGACCTCGAGGCTCACGGCGCCATACCCGCGGATCGTCTCTTCGTTCACGCCGAGCACGGAGATCTTCGAGGCGTTCGAGTACGTCACCGCATCGAAGAGCAAGTACTCGGAGCTGCCGGGCACGCTCGTCACGAGCTGGCCGACGAGGCCGCCCGTACACGACTCGGCGATCGCGAGCGACATCCCGCGCGCCCGCAGCACACGACCGACGTAGGCGGGATACGTCTCTTCTCCTTCGCCGAAGACGATGGTGCCCAGCGCGAGCCGCACGCGATCGGCCACGCGCGCCGCGGTCGCTTCCGACTCGGCAGCGCTGGCACCGCGCGCGAGCACCTTCACTTCGATCTCGGGGAACGTGGCGCGGTAGCCGATGGTGACGTTCTTCTCCTCGCCCTCGATGGGGCCGAGCTTCTCGCCCACCGCGGACTCCGTCATGCCGAACGTGCGGAGGCGAATCTGATGCGATCGGCGCTCGACCAGCGGCGCGATGGCGGGCTCGATGTGGTCTTCGTAGAGCCGACGCATCTCGGCCGGCACGCCAGGCGTGAAGAAGAGGCGTGCGCTGCCGAGCGTGATCGCGAAGCCGGGGGCAGTTCCGATCGGGTTGGCGAGGATCGTCGCGCCCTCGGGAAAGTCCGCCTGCTTCTCGTTCGAGGGCGTCATCACGCGGTTGATCGTGGCGAAGCGGCGCTGGATCGCCTCGAGCGAGCCCAGATCGCGAACGAGCCCGACGCCCAGCGCCTCGGCTGCGGCGGCGGTCGTGAGATCGTCGCTCGTCGGACCGAGCCCACCGGTCACCACCACGAAGCGATGCCGCGCGGCGAGCGTGCGCAGCGCGTCGACGATGCGCGCGCGATCGTCGTCGATGGTGTGTTGCTCCGTCACGTCGAGCCCGAGGCTCGTGAGCTCTTCGGACAACCACGACGCGTTGGTGTTGACGAGCTCCCCGCGGGTCAGCTCGGTTCCGATCGACAGGATCGCTGCGCTCACTCGAACCCCCGCGCGTCTCGGCGTTCCCAAGGGCGCTCTCGCGTGTTAGCACAGCCGCGCCGGCCTCGGGACGAGCAGCCCAGTCGAGCTCGGCGGAGACAACCATGAAGAGGTCCCATTCTCTGTTCGCGCTCTGCGCGTTGCTCGGGCTCGCGGGCCTGGTCGGTGCGCGTGATGCCGCCGCTCAGCGTGCCCATCGGACTCCGACTCACGCGGCCGCCGCGCCGAGCACGGCAGCGGCCGACGCGCTCAGCGCGCTGACGATCGAGCGGGCCACGCTCGAGAACGGCCTGCGCATCGTGGTGAACGCCGATCACACCGTGCCGACCGTCGCGATCGCGGTCTACTACGACGTGGGATCACGCAACGAGGTGCGAGGGCGCAGCGGCTTCGCGCATCTCTTCGAGCACCTCATGTTCGAGGGTTCGGCGAACGTCGCGCGGAACGAGCACTTCACGTACATCGCGGCGCGCGGCGGCGATGCGAACGCCACCACCAGCGACGACCGCACGAACTACTTCGAGACGCTTCCCTCGAACGAGCTCGCGCTCGGTCTCTGGCTCGAAGCGGATCGCATGGCCTCGCTCGACATCACCGAAGAGGCGTTCGCGAACCAGCGCACCACCGTCTTGCAAGAGCGGCAACAGAACTACGAGTCACAGCCCTACGCGCTCTCGTTCCTGCGCGCGAACGAGCTCGCGTACGGCGACTACTTTCCGTACGCGCACTCCACGATCGGTGACGTGCAAGACGTCGTGCACTCGCCGCTCGAGGCGGTTCAGGACTTCTGGCTTCATCACTACGCGCCCAACAACGCGGTGCTCGTGATCGCCGGTGACGTGGAGCCGGCCGATGCGCTGGCGGCCGCGCGGCAGTACTTCGGTGCGATCCCGCGCCGCGACGTGGTGCCGTACACGCCGGGCGAGATGGCGCCGCAGACGGCGGAGCGTCACGAGACGATGCTCGATCCGCTCGCCGACCTTCCGGCGTTCCACGTCGAGTGGCACATCCCACCGAACCGCGAGCCCGATCACTACGCGCTCGAGATGCTCTCGGCCGTGCTCGGCGATGGCGACAGCTCGCGCCTCTACCGCTCGCTCGTCCACGAGGGGGAGATCCTCTCCGAGGTCGGCGTCGGGACCGACGATCGGCGCGGGCCGGATCTCTTCTCCGTGTTCGGGCTCTTGCAGGAAGGCCACACGGCCGAGGAAGCACGCACGCAGATCTACGCGGCGATCGCCGACATCGGAGCCCATGGCGTGCCGGCGCGCGAGATGGAGCGCGTGCAGAACCGGATTCGTGCGTACTTCGTGGTCAACGTGCAGTCGAACCTGATGCGCGCCGAGCACCTCGCGGAGTACGAACTCTACTACGGTGACGCGACGCTGCTCCGCACCGAGCTCGATCGCTACATGGCCGTGACGAGCGCGGACATCCAGCGCGTCGCGGGGCAGTACTTCGCCGCGACCAATCGGACGGTGCTCGATGTCGTCCCGCCACCCGAGTCGGCTGACGCGGGAGGTGCGCAATGAACCGCTCCGCCATGAACGGCTCCAAGATGAACCGCGTCTGGCTCGCGTCGCTCTTCGCGCTCGGCGCGTGTGGAGGCGGAGCTGCGGACACGACCACGACGACGACCACTACCACCGGTGACGAGGTCGCCGAAGCGCCGCCGCCCGAGCGGCACCGCGATCCCGCGCCGCCCTCGGGCGCAGCGCGCGACGTGCACCTGCCGGCGATCGCGCGATCGACACTCCGCAACGGTCTGGAGCTCGACACGGTTCACGTGGGCGCGCTTCCGTTGGCGTACGTGCGCTTGACGATTCGTTCGGGCATGGCCTCCGATCCCGCGAACCTCCCCGGGCTCTCGGGTCTCGTCGCCAAGATGCTCAAGGAAGGCACGCGCACCCGAACGAGCGCGGACATCGCCGAGCAGATGGAGTACCTCGGCGCCGACTTCGACGTGTTTCAGGACGCGAGCACGGTGACGATCCAGGCGCGCGGGCTCTCCGATCAGCTCGAGACGATGCTCGGGCTCGTCGGCGACATGGCGATGAACCCGCGCTTCGACCAGGCGGAGTTCGATCGGCTCAAGCACCGCGAGCTCGATCGGCTGACGCTGCAGTACGGCGATCCGGCGCAGCTCGCGCGGCGCGAGTTCTATCGCGCGCTCTACGGGCCCTCGCATCCGTATGGGCACGTCGATGCGTCGGCGGACTCGATCCAGCGGGCGACGCGCGCCGACTTGGTGTCGTGGCATCGCGATCACTTCGTTCCGAACAACACGTTCCTCGTGGTCGCGGGCAACGTGGACCCGGCGGCGGTGCAGACGGCGGCAGAGCACGTGTTCGGTCGCTGGCGTCAGCACGATGTGGCGCCCGTGGTGTTCCCCGAGGTGCCCGCGCGCACCGGGCGCGACATCGTCGTCGTCCATCGTCCGGGCTCGGCGCAGTCGATGTTCAACATCGGCAACCTCGCCATCCGCCGCGCGGATCCCGACTTCATCGCGCTCGAGGTGACCAACGAGGTGCTCGGCGGAAGCCCGCGCTCGCGCCTGTTCATGGACCTGCGCGAGCAGCGCTCGCTCACGTACGGCGTGTACTCGAGCCTCGACGATCTCGTGGAGCCAGGCCCCTACCGTGTGCGCGGCAGCGTGGGCCCGGACCCAGCACACCCCGAGATCGATCGCACGGGCCTCGCGATGGAGGCGTTCATGGAGCACCTGCATCGCATCACCACCGAGGCGCCCGCGCAGAGCGAGATGGACGACTCGGAGCGCTACCTCTCCGACTCGTTCCCGCTCTCGATCGACACCGTCGGACGCATCGCGTGGATGGTCGGCTACCTCCGCATCTTCGGGCTGCCCGACGACTACTGGGACGGCTACCGCTCACAGATTCGCGCGATCACGCCCGATCAGGCGCTCGCATCGGCGCACGCGCACATCATGCCGGACACTGCGCTGATCGTCGTGGTGGGCGACGCGGAGCGCGTGGTCGATCCGCTGCGCCACTGGGGGCCGGTCACCGTGATCGACACCGACGGCAACCACATCGCGAGCTATCCGCTCGAGGGCGCGACGCCGGTATCCGAGCCGACCGCGACGCCTCCCGTCGCGGCGCGGTAGTCGGCCTCACGAGGGCAACGTCAGCGAGACGTGGGTCGCGCCGTCGGAGGAGTGGTAACTCCCGACGCGGTCGACCACGCAACGTCGGAAGGCGCCGAACGCGGGATCGGTCGGACCCGTGATGCGGACGTTCGATCCGGTTCCGCGAGCGTCGAGCACGAAGTCGAAGGTCCAGCGGGCGGGAGCCGGAGCAGCCACGCCCTCGAAGCTGCCGCGCCAGCAGGGATCGAGAACCATTTGGCGCGCAGCGGCTGCGGACGCGGGCACGCGAGCGGCGCGCGCTTGGGGCGCGGGGCCGGACTCGTCGTCGGTGTCGTCGTCGGTGTCGTCGTCGGTGTCGTCGTCGGTGTCGTCGTCGGTGTCGTCGCCCTCGAGGTCGGCTTCGAAGTCGGCGATGGTGGTGGTCGGGGTCGGCGTGGTCGTGACCGGCTCGGTGGTCGTGTGGGGCGGAGGCAGGGCGGGAGTCGGGCTGGGCGCGATCGAAGAGGGCGTCGCCTCGCCCGTCGTCATCGCGATCGTCATCGCGACCGTTCCGACCGCGACCAACGCGAGCACACCGATCGCAGCAGCGACCCACTTCCACGCGCTCGATCTGGAGGGCGCCGCGCTGGGTGTCGCGACACGCGTGGTGCCGGCCATGGGTGCCGTCGGTGCGAGGCGCGTCGCGGCGAACGCGGTGGGCGACGCGATCGCCGCGCCGTCGAGGATCGCGATGAGCTCCGGCAACGCGGCGTCTGCGTTCGGGAAGCGCTTGCTCGGATCGCGCTCGACCGCCCGCGCGAACCACGCGTCGAACCTGGGCGGCAAGAGGCCCGTCGCGAGCAGCTCCGTCGCGCGTACGCTCGCGGGCGGCATGTCCTCGACCATCATCTCCACGAGCAGCGCCGTCAGCGAACTGCCCTCGACGTTCGGAGACTTCCAGTAGAGCTTGCCCGTCAGCAGATAGAACGCGATCAAGCCGAGCGCCCACACGTCCGTCGCCGTCGTCACGCGGCCGACGTTGGTCTGCTCGGGCGCCATCCACATCGGCGAGCCCACGCCCTGGGTCGTCTTGGCGCCCTGCGCGTCTGCGACGAGCGCCGCGACGCCGAAGTCGAGCACCTTCAGGGTGAACGGCACTCCTTCGCGGCGCGGCGTCGCGAGGAACACGTTCTCCGGCTTCAGATCGCGATGCACGATCCCTGCGCGATGCGCGGCGCCGAGCGCGTGACCGAGCTGCTTGATCACCTCGAGCGTCTCGTCGCGCGACAGGCGTCCCGTCTTCTCACAGCGGTCGGCGAGCGTCTCGCCCTTGAGGAGCTCCATGCAGAGCCAGGGCGTGGCGGTCTTCTTGTCGACGCCTGCGGCGATCACTTCGACCACGTGGTCGCTGTCGATCTTCGACGCGACCTGGGCCTCGCGCTCGAAGCGCTCGATGCTCTTCGCCTCCGCGGCGATCTGCGGGTGCATCAGCTTGAGCGCACGCTCGCGCGCCGTGCCGATCTGCTCCACCACGTAGACCGCGCCCATGCCGCCGCGCGCCAGCGGCCTCACGACCTTGAACTGCTCCGCGAACAACGCACCCGGAGAGAGATCGACCAGCTCGCTCATTTTCGAGGCGAGCGTAGACGAGTCTCACGAACGCTGTCACAACGCGTTGCGGACAGGCTTCCGCGATCGCCCATGTCGACCGCCGCGCACCCCTTCACGCTTCGCCAGCTCCAGTACGCGGTGGCGGTCGCGGACGAGCTCTCGTTCCGACGTGCCGCCGCACGATGTCGTGTCGCGCAGCCCTCCCTCAGCGCGCAGATCGCCCAGCTCGAGGATGCGCTGGGCGCGCGTCTGTTCGAGCGCGACCACAAGCGCGTGTTCCTCACCGCGGCGGGTCGCGAGCTGATCGAGCGCGCTCGCTCGCTGCTCGTCTCGGCTGACGATCTCGCCCAGAGCGCGAAGCGTGCCAGCGATCCGCTCGCCGGCTCGCTGCGTGTCGGCGTCATTCCGACGATCTCGCCGTATCTCTTGCCGATCGCCGCACCGAAACTGCGCGCGCGATTTCCGCGGCTCAAGATCGTGTGGTGGGAGGACAAGACGGCCGTGCTGGTCGCGGCGCTCGAGATGGGCGAGCTCGACGCGGCGCTGCTCGCGCTCGACGGAACCATGAGCGAGCTCGCGCACGAGGTGATCGCGATCGATCCGTTCTTGCTGGCGATGCCGCATGGACACCCGCTCGCAGTAGGCCACGCGCCGGTCGCGAACGCCGATCTGCGCCGTGACGATGTCCTCTTGCTCGACGACGGACACTGCTTTCGAGATCAAGCGCTCGAGGTCTGCTCCCTCGCGCGCGCGCGGGAGTCGGAGCTGCGCGCGACGAGCCTCGCGACGCTGGTTCAGATGGTCGCAGGGGGTGCGGGCATCACGCTCCTGCCTGCGCTCTCGGCCCGCACGGAGGCCAAGTCCGCGGGCCTGACGACGAGACCGATCGCGTCGGCGAGCGCGCGCCGAACGATCGCGCTGGTGTGGCGGAAGCACTCGCCGCCGGAAGGTGCGCTGCGAGAGATCGCCAAGCTCGTGCGCGACGTGTATCCGCACGGCCCTGCCGTTCGTCGCGTGTCTTCCCTCAGTCGCTGAGCAGCAGCGAGCCGGCGACCAGGACCGCACCGAGCAGCCCCGCGACGAGCGCGGCCTTCAGCCGTCCCACGCCCACTTCGTCGGCCCACTGGAACGCCACGCCCGAGAGCAGCAGCACGAGGCACGCGTTCGACACGCGCAGCGCGATGCGCGGCTCGTCGAGCACCATGAAGGGAAAGACTGCCGGCAGGAGGCACATCAGCTGCGTCACGAAGATCGCGATGCCTCCGAGCCAGTCGCCTCGCTCGAGATGCGGGCCGGGGATCGCGCCTCGCTCGATCGACGTCTTGAGCGTCGCGATCAAGTGGCCGTCGTCGTCGCGCGCGCCGAGCGCGGCGAGGAGCGTCTCGACCTCCGCACGAAGCAGGCGGACCGCCTCGGCGTCGTCGGTGTCGCGCACGGCGCGCGCGAGCCGTGATCGCCGTGCTCGGTTCGCGACGGCGTCGAGAACGTAGAGCACACCGTCGATCAGCCCCCACGTGACGCAACACGCCGCGGTCGCCGCGAGGAGCTGCAGCACACCTTTGCGGCCGTCGTCGACCTCCTCGCCCGCGACGAGGGTGAAGGTCAGCACCGTCACGAGCCCACAGAGCGTCTCGCCGAGTCGATCCGACGCCGAGAGGTGCGCGCGCAGGAATCGATCGAGCGAGAAGCGTCCGCTCGCAGCGCCGGGGTCTTTCGGAGTCATCTCCGCGCAGCATAGGCCCGCCCGCCGCGCATCGCGTCCCGAGCGCGTGTAGCATCGAGGGATGCGCTTCGGACCGACGCTCGCCGTGCTCTCGTTCTCCTGCGCGTTCGTCGTCGCCGGATGCTCGGGGCCGGTCATCACCCCGGGCGCGTGCACGTCCAGCTCCGAGTGCGGTGCCGGTGTCTGCGTCGATGGTCACTGCGTCGCGCACGGTCCGGATGCGGGCAGCGATGGTGGTGCGGTCACGCAGCCCGACGCGCAGTTTCCCGACGGCGGTCCCGCGCACGGCGCCGGATGCAGCGCGGATCTTCGCGACGTGCTCGACTCGAGCGGGCACACCATTCGCACGTGTCCGGTCGATCAAGGCTGCACGATGGGCGCCTGTGTTCCGGCGTGCGATGCGGCCGCCGCGTCGCACGGGAGCATCGGCTGCGCGTTCCTCGCGATGACGCCGCCGAACTATCCACCCGCGTTGCCGCCCTGCCATGCGGTGTTCCTCGCGAACACGTGGGCTCAGCCCGTCCACGTCACCGTCACGCGCGACGGCACCACGTACGACGCGACGATGTTCGGTCGCATCGTCGACAACGCGACCGCACCTTCGGCCTGGGCGCCGATCCCGGCGACGGGCATTCCAGTCGACGCGGTCGGCGTCCTCTTTCTCTCGAGCGACCCGGCCTCGGTCATGCCCGAGACGGGAACGCCGCTCTCGTGCCCGGTGACGCCCGCGATCGACGCATCGACCGTCATCAACGCGACGGGGCTCGGTCATGCGTGGTCGATCGGCACCGATGCGCCCGTCAGCGCGTACGACATCACGCCGTTCGGCGGCGCGCCGAGCTTCTTTCCCAGTGCCGCGCTCCTTCTTCCGTCGAGCGCGCTCGGTGACCAGTACGTGGTGATCGCCACGCCGATCGGCACGGCCTCGCCCGCAGGCCCGCAGTGGCTCGCGATCGTCGGCGACACGAACGGTACGAGCGTCTCGATCCAGCCCACGATCGATCTGCCGGCGGCGGGTGGCCTGCCTGCGATCGCGGCGGGTGCCACCGGCACGGTGATGCTCGACGCGGGCCAAGTGGCGCAGTGGCAGCTCGCCGCCACGACGACGCGCGACACGTCCGGGACGCTCGTCCGTGCCGACCATCCCGTGGCGATCGTCGCGGGCAATCGCTTCTTCCGCTTGCAGCCCACGCCCGGGCCCGGCGGTGAGGCCACGCATCAGCAGATCCTGCCCGTCGATGCGCTCGGACACCGCTACGTCGCCGCGCCCTACACCACGCGCCGCATGGATCTCGCGCCCGAGGCGATCCCGTATCGCATCGTCGGCGCAGTCGATGGAACGACGCTCACGTTCGATCCGGCGATCACCGGGGCGCCGAGCGCGCTCGGTCGCGGGCAGATCGTGGACGTGACGACGTCGAGCGCGTTCGTCGTCGCGAGCCAGGACGCGATGCATCCCTTCGCGCTCGCGCAGATCATGCCGACCGCCAACCTCGTCGGCGGATCGCGGACGGGTGCGCATCCCTCGATGTACGGCCCACAGCTCGGTGATGAAGAGTTCGTCGTGCTCTTTCCGCCCGACCAGTTCCTCTCGCGCTACGTGTTCTTCACCGATCCCACGTACTGGACGACCAACCTCGCGCTCATCCGCACGCCGGACGCGAGCGGCGCGTTCCAGCCCGTCACCGTCGACTGCCTCGGCGAGGTGAGCGGCTGGACCTCCGCCAACGCCGCGCACGACTACGAGGTGACCACCGTCGATCTCGTGCGCGCAGGCGTCGGCGTGGGCACGTGCGCCAACGGCCACCATGCTGCATCGAGCACGGCACCGTTCGGCGTCGTCGTCTGGGGCACCGATGCCTACGCGTCGTACGCGTACCCCGCGGGCGGCAACGCGCGCCAGTTGGTGATGCTGCCTCCGCTCATCTGATCGGTACACCGCTGCGGCCCGAGTCGGTCGACTCTCACCGGGAATGAACACCTCCACCCCGTGCGTGCTACCAACTCGGCATGTGCGGAATCGTCGGGTACGTCGGCTCGGAGCAGGTCGCGGACATCCTCTTGGACGGGCTTCGGCGGCTCGAGTACCGCGGGTACGACTCGGCCGGGCTCGCGATCATCGGGCCCGATGGTGAGGTCAAGGTCGCGCGCGCCGTCGGCAAGCTGAAGAACCTCGAGAAGGCGCTCGAGGCGTCGCCCATCGCCGGGACCACGGGCATCGGGCACACGCGCTGGGCCACGCATGGTCGGCCGACCGAAGTGAACGCGCACCCGCACCTGGCTTCGGGAAACGGAGTGGGGCCGATCGCGGTCGTGCACAACGGCATCATCGAGAACCATCTCTCGCTGCGCGCGCGCCTCGTCGAGCGCGGCACCAAGATCGTGAGCGACACCGACACCGAGATCGTCGCGCACATGGTCCTCGAGAAGACCAAGGAAGGCCTCGGCCTCGAAGACGCAGTGCGCGCGGCGCTCAAAGAGATGCACGGTGCGTACGCCATCGCGGTGCTCAGCAAGAACGAGCCGGGCCGCATCGTCGTCGCGAAGTCGAGCTCGCCGCTCGTGCTCGGCCTCGCCGACGGCGCCACGCTCTGCGGGTCCGACATCCCCGCGCTGCTCCCGTACACGCGCCGCATGATCTTCCTCGAGGACGGCGACATGGCCGTGCTCGAGAAGGGCGGCGTTCGCATCTCACGCGTGGATGGCGCCGTCGTGACGCGAGAAGAGAAGTACATCGACTGGTCGCCCGTGATGGCCGAGAAGGCCGGGTACAAGCACTTCATGTTGAAGGAGATCTTCGAGCAGCCGCGCGCGCTCGAAGACACCCTGCGTGGGCGCCTCGATCGCGAGAACGGAACCGTGCACGGCCACGAGATCGGCCTGAGTGAGGCCGACGCCACGTCGATCAAGCGCGTGTACCTGCTCGCGTGCGGCACCAGCCATCACGCCGCGATGGTGGGCCGCTACTACCTCGAGATGATCGCGAAGATCCCCGCGACCGTCGAGCTCGCGAGCGAGTTCCGCGGGCGCGATCCGCTGATCGGCGAGGGCGATCTCGTCGTCGCCGTCAGCCAGTCGGGCGAGACGGTCGACACGCTGATGGCCGCGCGCGAAGCGAAGGAGAAGGGCGCCAAGCTCCTCGCGATCGCGAACGTGATCGGCAGCGCGATCCCGCGCCTCTCGCACGCGGCGTTCTACACGCACGCGGGCCCCGAGATCGGCGTCGCGTCGACGAAGTGCTTCTCCACGCAGATGGCCGCGCTCTTGATGCTCTCGGTCTGGCTCGGCAAGCAGCGCGGCTCGCTCGACGCAGCGCAAGCGCGTGAGCTCGTCGAGGGCATGGCGAAGCTTCCCGAGCAGATGCGCGAGGTGCTCACCGGCACGCGTCAGCTGGTCAGCAACGTCGCCAAGCGTCACGTGCATGCGCGCGACGTGCTCTTCCTCGGCCGCGGGCTCTCGTTCCCCATCGCGCTCGAGGGCGCGCTCAAGCTCAAGGAGATCTCCTACGTGCACGCCGAGGGCTACGCGGCGGGCGAGATGAAGCACGGCCCGATCGCGCTCATCGATGCCGAGGTTCCCGTCTTCGTGATCGCGCCCAAGGATCGCTGGTACGACCGCACGCTGAGCAATCTTCAGGAGGCCAAGGCGCGCGAGGGCCGCGTCATCGCGATCGCGACCGAGGGCGACGACGCGATCCACGGCCTCACGGGCGAGGTCATCGAGGTCCCGGCGACGCACGAGGCGCTCACGCCCTTCCTCACCGTGCTGCCGCAGCAGCTCTACGCGTACTACGTCGCCGATGCGAAGGGCACCGACGTCGATCAGCCGCGCAATCTCGCCAAGACCGTCACGGTCGAGTGATCGCGTCGTCGTGATCGAGGCTCGGCGCATCGCCGTCGTCGTTCCCGCGCACGACGAAGAAGAACGAATCGCCGCGACGCTCGAGACGTTGCCGAGCGTCGTGGACGCGATCGTCGTGGTCGACGACGGCAGCGGCGATCGTACGGGCGCGATCGTGCGCGCGTCGACCGACCCGCGCGTGCGCCTCGTCGTGCATGCGCGGAACCGCGGCGTGGGGGCTGCGATCGCGACCGGGTATCGCGCGGCGTTCGCCGCGGGCGCAGACGTTGCCGTCGTCGTGGGCGCGGACGGCCAGATGGATCCTGCCGAGCTCCTATCGCTCGCGATGCCTGTCGCGCAGGGGCGCGCCGACTACGCCAAGGGTGATCGTCTCGCGCACCGTGAGCTCGGCTCGATGCCGCCGCATCGGCGCGTGGGCAACGCGCTCTTCTCCGCGCTCACGCGTGCCGTCACCGGGCTCGACATCTCGGACTCGCAGTGCGGCTACACCGCGCTCTCGCGATCGGCTGCGGCGCGGCTCGATCTCGACGCGCTCTGGCCGGGCTACGGCTACCCGAACGATCTCCTCGCGCGCGCGGCACACGCGGGTCTGCGCGTGATCGACGTGCCCGTGCGTCCGATCTACGCGGGCGAGGCGAGCGGAATCGGCCTCTGGGAAGGCCTCGTGGTGATCCCGAGCGTGATCGCGCGCGCGGCTCTGCGTCGCGTGAGGCATCGTCGACTCGCGAACGTCGCCGAGCCCGCCGAGTGAGGGCGATGCGCATCGGAATGCCGACGACGAGCTACCCCTCGTATCGGGGCGATGCGGCGGGCGCGTTCGTGCGCACGCTCGCCGTCGCGCTCGCGCGGCGCGGCCACACGATCGACATCGTCGCTCCGTCGGTCGGGCGCGACGAGCTGCTCGATGATCCTGGCGTACGCGTTCATCGTGTGCGCTACGCCCCACGCCTGCTCGAGCGCACGTTCGGTCGACATGGCGCGCCCGACAACCTCGCGGCGGATCTCCTCGCCTGGCCTGGTGCGCTCTCGTTCCCGCTCGCGCTCGCGCGCGCGATCGCGACCCACGAGCCGGCGTGGGACGCGATCGTCAGCCACTTCGTCGTACCGACTTCGATCGTCGCGGGCACGTTCGCGCGCGGCCGACCGCACGTCGCCATCGCGCATGGAACCGACGCGCACGTCGCGGCGTCGATCCCCGGTCTCGCGCGGCGTGTGATCGCGTCGGCGAGCACGCTCGTCTGCGTCTCTCTCGCGCTGGCCGAGCGTCTCGCTGCGAAGGATGCGGTGATCCAGGCGATGGGGATCGATCGTGACGAGACGCGATCCATGCGCTGCGTCGATGCGCGTCGCCACGCGGGGCTCACGGGCTTCGCCGCGCTCTCGCTCTCGAGACTCGTTCCGATCAAGGGCATCGACGTCGCCATTCGTGGCGTCGCGCGCATGAGGGACATCGAGCTCGTCGTCGCAGGCGAGGGTCCGGAGCGAGGCCGACTCGAGGCGCTCGCGCGATCCATCGGCGCCCCAGTGCGATTCGTCGGACAGGTGGAGGGCGAGATGCGACGTGCGCTGCTCGCGGGTGCGGACGTGTTCGTCGCGCCCTCGCGCGCGATCGGCACGCGCGTCGAAGGAACGCCCACCAGCGTGCTCGAGGCGCTCGCGGCCGGCCTCCCGATCGTCGGGACGCGGGTGTCGGGGATCGCCGATGCGGTCTCCCACGACGCGGGCCTTCTCTCCGAGTCGTCATCGCCGGAGTCCATCGCGCGTGATCTCGAGCACCTCCGATCGAGTTCGGAGCTTCGACGAAGTCTGTCCGACGGCGCGCGGCGTGCGAGCGCTCCCTACGATGCCGATCGTGTCGCCGCGCGCTTCGAGAAATGGCTTCAGGGCTCGACTTCGACGGCGTCGCTAGGGAACGTCGGCGCCAGCGCCGAAGCGGGGATCCTCGACGGGTAGGTCAGCTCGCTCAGGACCACGCGATGCATCGCGCCACGCCAGTCCACGATCATCACGCGCGCGATCGCCCCAGTCCCGTCCGCTTCGATCCAGAGGCGATCGACCTGAGAGGTCGCATCCGTTGGTCGCAGCTCGATCACATCGCCGCCCTCGGCCGGAATGGAACGCACGGCGTAGGCGTCGAGGATGGGTGCGGTGCCCGCGATCATGGCGAGGAGAGGCGGCAGCGGCGTGGTGTCGATTCGGAACGCCAGCAGCAGAGGCGCCTCACCCTCGCGCGGCACCAGCACACGCGCCGTGGTCTCGTCGATCGCGATCGTGCGCGCGTCGTCCCCCTCGAGCGTCAGCCCGATCCGCGGCAGCTCGATGGCGAATCGCCCGGTCGATCGGAGCTCCATCGTGCGCGCGCGGTCGCGATAGACGTGCTCGAAGCGGCCGCGCATGCGCGGATGCGCGCGAACGAAGCCGAGCACGCGATCGAGCACGGTCGTTGCTTCGTCGCTGGCGAGCTCCTGGGCACGCGTCGGCACGCCGGATGCGAGCACGGGCAGTGCGAGAAAAATCACGAACACCCCCATTTTCAGGAGGGCTCCGTAGTTGATCCGCTGCGGCGTCGTGGGTACCATTCTCCCTATCGCGTCTCTTCCTTGTAGCGCCTCCTCCTTTGTAGCGGAGGCGTCCCCGTGCAGTGAAGCGTTCAGCAAGATGGAGGTCGCATGCCGAAGGCTGAGAAGGAGCTCGATCGTCTGCAACATCGCCACAAGAAGCTGAAGGAGCGAGTGGCCGAGTACGAAGCGCGGATGTTCCTCACGACCCACGAACAGTCGCAGGTCAACAAGCTCAAGAAGGAGAAGCTCGCGACGAAGGATGCGATCGCGATGCTACGAACCGGCTGAAGTCCGAGCTGCGAATTCCGAGTCACGGGTCGGCAGAAAATCGGCCCGGCCCTGCCGGGCACTCCCACCAAGAAAGAGCGCTTCCGAGGACACCTCGGAGGCGCTCTTCGTTTCCGTCGGGAGCGTGTTAGCCTGCCGGCCCGCCAACGAGGAATGATCGTGAAGGACGAGCTCCTGCCGCTGTTCCGGAAGATGCATCTGATCCGTCGACTGGAGGAAGAAGCGGCCCGCGCTTACGTGCAGGGAAAGATCGGAGGCTTCCTCCACCTTTACATCGGGCAGGAAGCGATCGCGGTCGGCACGGAGGCGGCGATCCGCAAGAGCGACTTCGTCGTCACGACCTACCGCGATCACGGGTTCGCGCTGGTGCGCGGCACGCCGCCGAACGCGCTGATGGCCGAGCTCTTCGGCAAGGACACGGGCTGCTCGCGCGGGCTCGGCGGCTCGATGCACATGTTCGATGCGAAGAACAACTTCATGGGTGGGCACGGGATCGTGGGCGGGCACGTCGCGCTCTGCACGGGCGCCGCGTTCCGATCGAGGTATCTGAAGACGGATGATGTGGCGCTCGCGTTCTTCGGCGAGGGCGCGACGAACATCGGCGGCTTTCACGAAGGCCTCTCGCTCGCGGGCCTGTGGAAGCTGCCTGCGGTCTTCGTCTGCGAGAACAACCTCTAC
>JAYVCF010000383.1:0-26838 GCA_043750095.1 Deltaproteobacteria bacterium | reverse complement strand
CGTGGCCGGACCGGTTCCTACGATCGATCGCTACACCGTCGAGGCCGAGCTCGGCAGCGGCGGGTTCGGCGCGGTCTATCGCGCGCGTCACGTCGTGCTCGGCCGCGCCGTGGCGCTCAAGGTCCTGCATCCGCAGCGCGCGACGGACACGGACGTGCTCCAGCGCTTCCTGCGCGAGGCACGCGCGGTGGCGCAGCTCGGCAGCCCGCACATCGTGCAGGTGCTCGACGCGGACATGAGCGCGGACGGTCGCGCGTTCATCGCCATGGAGCTGCTGGAAGGTGAGGACCTCGCGCATCGACTGCAGCGGGGCGGGCGCATTCCGACGCACGAAGTACTGCGGCTCGGCCGCGAGGTGCTGGCGGCGCTCACGGTCGCGCACGCGCAGGGCGTGATCCATCGCGATCTCAAGCCGGGCAACGTGTTCCTCGCGCGCGGCCCGGGCGGTGAGATCAGCGCGAAGGTGCTCGACTTCGGGATCAGCAAGGTGCGCACGGAGGCGCCGGGCGACGAGCTCACGCGCACGGGAACGATGCTCGGCACGCCGCACTACATGGCGCCCGAGCAGTTTCGATCGTCGAAGGACGTGGACGCGCGCGCGGATCTCTACTCGCTCGGCGTGCTTCTCTACGAGGCGCTGGCCGGCAAGCTTCCGTTCGAGGGAACGACGCTGCACCAGCTGATCGCGGCCAAGCTCACCGATGCGCCGCCGCCGCTCGCGCAGATTGCGCCGGCCGTGCCGCACGCGGTGGCCGAGGTCGTGATGCGCGCGCTCGAGACCGAGCCGGATCGACGTCATGCCTCGGCGGCGGCGATGGACGCTGCGCTCGCGTCGGTCGAGGGAAGGGTGAGCGCGCCCGGCGTGTCTCTCGGTAGGTCGAGCGCTCGGCCCGCGCCGATGTCGACCCCGCCCCCGAGCACGACGGTCGCGCCATCGCGAACGAGGCGTGTGCTCCCCTGGATCGTCGGAATCGGTGCGGTGCTCGTGATGAGCGCGTTCCTCGTGCTCGGCGTGACGCTGATCGGTCTCTACGTAGCGCGCGACGACCTGCGCGCGTTGCTCGGTGGCACCACGCCGGTGACGTCGAGCCCGACGCCCGTGTTGCCCACCCCCGTGCCCGTGATGCCCGCGTCGATCCCGATCCCGATCCCGGCCCCGGCCCCGGCCCCGGCCCCGGATCCGACGCCGATCCCGTCGACCGACGTCGCAGGCGTCCACGTGACGTCGCACGCGCTCGGGTTGGTGAGCGTCGCGTCCGTGAGTGAGCTCGCCGATCGCGCGCGGCCGGCGCTCGCGGCGTGTCGCGGTCCGAGCGCCTACCACGAAGAGCTTCAGTTCACGCTCGCGCCGGGTGGCCGCCTCACGCTCGGGGGCTTGCGCGGGTCGGGCAGCGCGCACGACTGCGTGGTGGCCGCGCTCGAGAGCGCCGGGCCGGTGCGCTCCAGCATGACCGGCATCGCGCGCTACGACGTCTCACTCGACGCGCGCTGAGCGTCGTCACTCGCGCTCGGCGCGCCAGCGCACGAGCCGCGCGGGCCAGGATGCGTCTCCCGCGTGGTTCTTCTCGACCATCTTCATGAAGCCCTGCGTCGTGTCGGCGATCCAGCGCGGCGGCTCGGAGGTCCACTTCGTCTCGACGGCGCCGGCCGTGATGGTGACGATCGCGTCGTAGATCGCCTCGGCGTCGTGCACGGCGATGGCGTACGTCGCGTGTGACTCGGTCTTGTCTTCGAGCGCGATCTCGAAGCGCGCGCCGTGCTCCGGTGCATCCAGCATGTTCACTCCCGCGTGCGAAGCCGGTCCAGCGTGACGTCTTCGTCGTCGCCGTCGGAGTAGCGGAGGTAGTGCACGCGCACCTCGCCGCTCGTCGGGCTGACGGAGAGCACGGTGCCCTCGTACCAGCTCCCGTTCCACTCGACCCAGACGGGCTCGCCGATCGGCGCGTCCGCGATGGACGTGATGGCGCGCGCGCTCGCAGGCGGGCCACTCGACGCCGTCCACTGCAGCGACATCGCGATGGCCCCCGCGGCGACGACGACGACGATGGCCAACACCACCAAGATCATCGTCCCGCCCGTGGTGGCAGCGGCGACGGGCCCCGGCGGCGGACGATCGCCGGGCGCGATGCGCGCGAGCATCACGTCCTCGTCCCAGCGCGCCGACCAGCCGTGATAGTGGATGCGATAGCGCCCGCCGCCGAGCGAATGCAGGACGCGCCCGCGCCACCATCGGCCACCCCACTCGATCCAGATCTCAGCGCCGTGCGCGAGCTCTCGCTCCGGGTCGAACTCCATCGTGCTCGACCATCCCATTTTCGCGAGGCCCCGGGAAGGTGCGGGGCCCCCTCGCGCGTTGTAGGGTCGTCCTCGGAGCATGGCGTCGCGCGAAAAGAGCGGCAGAACCGGCCTCTCGACGCGCTCGTCGATCGGGGACGTGCGGCGGTCGCGCGGTGGGCGCACC
This sequence comes from Deltaproteobacteria bacterium, assembly GCA_043750095.1. Taxonomy (GTDB): domain Bacteria; phylum Myxococcota_A; class Polyangia; order Polyangiales; family Sandaracinaceae; genus JBBSAT01. Next base: position 24,377 of record JAYVCF010000383.1, on the reverse strand, counting down.
GTGAAGAAGGGCACGAGCTGGGGCCGTTGGGTCGTGCGCGCGCTCGTGACGCTCGTGGTGCTCGCGCTCGTCGGCGCCGCCAGCCTGTTCGGGCTCGTCGAGTACTACAGCCAAGATCTTCCCGACGTGCGCTCGCTGCGCACGCTGCACGAGCCGCAGATCACGCGCGTGCTCGATCGCGATGGCGAGACGCTGGGCGAGATCTTCACCGAGCGACGCACGGTGGTCCCGCTCGATCGCATCCCGCGCGTGCTCGTGCTCTCGGTGCTCGCCGCCGAGGACGCCGACTTCTACCGACACGAAGGCCTCGACTACCCGGGCTTGCTTCGCGCCGTCGTGATGGGCGTGCTCAGCGGCGGTCAGTTCCGCGGCACCAGCACCATCACGCAGCAGGTCGTGAAGAACCTGCTGCTCACGCCGGAGCGCTCGTTCGGCCGCAAGGTGCGCGAGCTGATCCTGGCGCGCCGGCTCGAGGCCGAGTTCACCAAGGACGAGATCCTCGGGCTCTACCTGAACCACATCAACTTCGGGCACGGGCGCTACGGAGTCGAAGAGGCCTCGCGCTACTACTTCGGGTGCGGCGTGAGCGAGCTGACCCTCGCGCAGGCGTCGCTCATGGCGGGCATTCCGCAGTCGCCCACGCACCTCTCGCCGCGCACGCATCCCGAGGCGGCGCGGAGACGGCAGCGCTTCGTGCTCGATCAGCTCGAGCAGAAGCGTGAGGAGTACTGGCCCGATCTCAGCGTCGCCGACATCGAAGCGGCGCGCGAAGCGCACGTGGAGATCGCGCCCGTGCCCGAGTCACGCGAGGCCGCGCCCGAGGTGGTCGAGATCGCACGGCACATGCTGAGTGAGCTCGTGGGCGAAGCGGCCGCGCACACCGGTGGCTACGTGGTGCACACGTCCATCGACGCGGACCTGCAGACGGCGGCGCGCACGGCGTTGCAAGCGGGCCTGCGCGCGTACGATCAGCGGCAGTCGATCGCGCCACCGTTTCGCCGCGTGCGCCCGCCGCGCGGACAGCGAGCGCTGCCGCCCCTGCCGCACGTGGAAGCGCTGCGCGTGGGCGCGACGTACGACGCCTCCGTCACCGGCCGCGACGACGAGACGCACACGATCACGGTGGACGTGGGCGGGCACACGGCCGTGGCGTCGATGAGTGACCTCGCTCGCTACGCGACACAGGCAAGCACGCCGACGACCTTCGTCGAGGACGGCGCGCGCCTGCGCGTCTCGATCCTCTCCATCCCTGACGAGGGAGAAGAAGGTGCGCACGCGCGCGCGCGGCTCGAGCTCGGTCCAGAGGGCGCGAGCGTGGTGATCGATCCGCGCACGCGCGAGGTGCGCGCGCTGGTCGGCGCGTACGAGGCGGGCGCGGGGTTCGATCGCGCGACGCGTGCGCTTCGGCAGCCGGGCTCGACGTTCAAGCCCCTCGTGTACGGCTTTGCCATCCACGCGAGGCGGTACACGCCGGCCTCGATCGTGATCGATGCCCCCGGCGTGTACGACCAGTACCAGCCACACAACTTCGAGACGTGGGAGTTCCACGGCCAGATGCGGCTGCGCGATGCGCTCGCGAACTCGGTGAACCAGGTCGCGGTCCGCGTCATCGAGGACCTGACGCCCGACGCGGTGGTGCCATTCGCGCAGTCGTTGGGCATCACGAGTCACCTCGATGCTTCGCTGGCACTCGCGCTCGGTGCGAGCGAGGTGACGCCCATCGAGCTCTGCAACGCGTACGCGACGTTCGCGGCCGCCGGCCACTGGGCGCCCTATCGCATCGTGACGCGCATCGAGGACGCCGACGGACACGTGGTGCCGCTCGCCGAGAGCGAGGCGCCGCGCGATCCGATGACGCCCGCCGAGGCGTACGTGCTCACCAGCATGCTCACCAGCGTCGTCACCAGAGGCACCGCGCAGGCCGCGCTCGCGCTGCATCGACCGATCGCGGGCAAGACCGGCACGAGCAACTCCGCGCGCGACGCCTGGTTCGCCGGCTACACGCCGGAGACGGTCGCCGTGGTCTGGGTCGGCTTCGACGACATGCGCGCGCTCGGCCGACGCGAGAGCGGCGCGCGATCGGCGCTGCCCATCTGGATGGACATCGTGCGCCACGCGAGCGAGGGACGACCTGCCGTCGCCTTCCCCGAGCCCGACGGAGTCGTACACGTGCACATCGATCCGGCGAGCGGGTTGCTCGGGTACGAAGGGCAGACGGACACGATCGACGAGGTGTTCGTCGAGGGAACGCAACCCACCGAGACCGCGCGCGAGGCGGGTGTGCTGGATCCGAGCGCGTTCTTGATGCAGCAGTACGAGGAGGAAGAGGCCGCTCTGGACGCGGGGACGGCGCCGTGATGCGGCGGGTGATCGTGGCGCTGATCGCAGCGGCGATCGGTGCTGGTGTCGTGGTGCTCGTGGCGCGTCGGACGGCCGATCAGGCGCGTGTCGTGGCGCGAGAGCAGGCCGAGGATCTCGCGGACGAGCGAGTCGATGCGTTCGAGGCAGGCATGGCTGCGCTCGCCGCCGATGCTCCGCCCCAAGAGCTCATCGCGCTTGCCCGCGGCCTCGGGCTCACGGGGCCCGACGACGCGCCCGTGCCCGCCACCGACACCGAGGTTCGTCGGCGGGTTCGATCGACGCATCGCGGGCAGCCAGACGATTGGGTCGTCCACGTCTCGTACGCGGTGCCGCCTGTGCAGCCCACCCCGTCCACGCAGGTCATCGCTGCGCTCGCGGCGCTCGCGCTCGCCGTGCTCGTGATGCTTGCCGGAACCGGCGCGCGGCGCGATCGCCAGCTGGAGGCCGCCGCCGCCCGCATCGGCAAGGGCGATCTCGACGTCACCCTCGACGGACGCAGCGCGACGGCCTCGGCCTTCAACCGCATGACGCGCGAGCTCCGCGAGACGCAGACGCGCCTCGCGCGTGCCGAGCGCATCGCTGCCTGGCGCGACATCGCGCGGCGCATCGCGCACGAGATCAAGAACCCGCTCACGCCGATCAAGATGGCGATGGAGACACTGCGCAAGACGCACGCGCGCAAGCACCCCGACTTCGACGAGATCTTCGAGGAGTCCACCAAGACCGTGCTCGAAGAAACCGCGCGGCTCGAGAAGATCGTCACCGAGTTCTCTCGCTTCGCGCGCATGCCGCGGCCGAACGCCGAGTCGCTCGACGTGGCCGAGGTCGCCGAGAAGGTCGTGTCGATGCACGACCTACCCGCAGCGCACGCGACCCTGCCCGAAGCGGCCAAAGGTGTTCGCGTCGAGCTCTCCATGGGCGAGCCGCGCCTCCCGAGCGTGCGCGCCGATCGCGAGCAACTCACCCAAGTACTCGTGAACCTCGTGCAGAACGCCTGCGACGCCGCCCGCGAGAAACAGGGCGATGCAGGCGGCCGCGCGATCGTGCGCCTCGAGCGCGGGGAGAACGACGGCGTGCGCATCATCGTCTCCGACAACGGCCCGGGGATTCCGCACGACGCGCGCATGGCCGTGCTCGAGCCGTACTACACGACGAAATCGCACGGCACCGGCCTCGGCCTCGCCATCGTCGATCGGATCGTCTCCGATCACGGCGGCACGCTCACGCTGGGCGACTCCGTCGAGCTGCGTGGTGCGTCGGTCACGATCGCGCTGCGTCGTGAGGGCCCGTCCGAAGAGCCCGAGTCCAGCGTCGGCGTCTGAGCGCGTGAGACCGTCTGTGCGTGAACTCGCGTCGATGCGGGCCATGTTCCTGGTTCGCGAACGGGTTCACGCCCTGCACCGCGATGATCTGCGGCACCGGCTGCCCGCCGGTGTCGTAGGTGCGCTGCCCTCGGCGTTGGTCATCCACGCCGCCTGCGCAGACGCTGCGCCGTAGTTGCCGCGCTCGGCGTCACCCTCGGTCAGCACGTGAGCCGCGTCGGGCACGGCGAGCTCTGGGTCGTCGACCAGGCTGGGCTCTCACGCATCACGCTGATGAGCGGCGCGCTCGACGCCATCCCGCTCTCGTTCGTCCCCGGGCATCTCAACATCCTGCCCCGTCACGATCGGCTCGTGATGGACGACGTGGCGAACGACGCGGCGCTCCACTTCTTCGACCCGGCGGCCCGCGCGGTGACGAGCACGGTCATGCTGCCGTCGGCGTCCGAGCGCTGACGGTCTCCCTTCCCGTTCGGCCCTCGGCCCTCGCGCTGCTCAAGAGAACGGATCGAAGAGCAGAACGCCGGTACCGCGAAAGTCGCGCACGTTGCGCGTCGCGAGCGTGTGCCCGCCGAGGAGGGCGCTCGCGGCGATCAGCATGTCGGGCTGTGTGGCTACGCGTCCCCGCGCGGCCGCATTCGCCCGCAGCTCGCCAGCGAGTCGTGCGACATCAGCGTCGATCGGTACGATCGTTGGCTTGGCCGCGACCAGGGCATCGAGCCAGGTGCCGAGGCGAACGCGTTGCGCAGGAGGCGCCCGGAGCACGCCGAACGCCAGCTCGTCGATGGTGATGGCGCTGATCGTGATCGTCTTCTGCGCAGTGATCCATGCGATCGCGCCCGTGTTCTGGCGCCGTTTCGTCAGCTCGGAGACGACGTTGGTGTCGACGAGATAGCCCATCGACTCATCCGCCGAGCTTCGTCGCCCGCCTACCGCGACGGCGCGGCAGCGGGAGCGTCACGCCGCCCGCGTCGCGCACGGCGCCCGACGCCGCCAGGAATGCCTGCCAGCCGGCTTCGGGTTGGCTCCGGTCCGCGGCGCTACGGAGTGCTTCGAACCGGTCGTTGTCGAGCACGACCGCCACGACGCGGCCGCGCTTCGCGATCCGTTGTGGCTCGCCCGTCTCACGCGCAGCACGAACCACCTCCGAGAAGTGTCCCTTCGCGTCGACGATGTTCCAGGCGGTCGAGGCTCTACGCGTCATGGTCCATCAGCGTACGCGAACGGGACCATGTCGCAAGCGCGTCGGTGCAGAGGTAGCACCGCCATGGAGAACCCTTCGCCTGACCCGCTGCCCGCCGCCGTTCTCGCTTCTGCGCGGCTGCACGACGAGCGCGGATCTGTCGCTCGAGCTCGCGCTTGGTCCAGCGTCCGTTGGTCGCCGCGAGGATGTAGAACACCCGCTCCTCTGGCCGCTTCGTCTGGCCGAGGATGATGAGGTGCAGCGTCCACGGCAGTCGTCTCACCAGTGGTGAGACTTTCTCGTCACCGCTGTAGGTCGCGTAGAACTGGCGCATGCGGAAGAGGTTCCCGCAGCCAGCCGACGAGCTTCGTCGGTAGCTGCGCATCGATGAGGAACTTCATGCCGATGTGCGTCGCATCGTGATCCAGACGGGGACGACCCCGCGCGGCTCTCTCCTTCGCTCCGCGTCCAGCCGGTGAGCGTCACGTACTGGCCAGCGCGCGCCGAGCGACACCCGTGGGCTCGCCGCGATGTGCCGGCCCACGACCTTCCGCGGCTCGAGCTCATGCTCGATGTCAGTCGGCCGGACTCGCGAGCGTGACCACCACCGTATCGGGGCCGTCGTGGAGCACGGACGCGAGGAGCAGCAGTCCGAATCGACCGATGAGCTCACGCGTCGCGTACCACGACAGGGCATCGACGAGGTAGTCACCGTGTTGGTGGCCGCCACGGCGTACCACGAGATAGGCGCTCGTCAGTGTCGCAGGTGGAGGGGGCAGCGCGTCTCGACCGAAGACGAGCCCGCGCTGGTCTGCGTTCGTCGGAACGCGCGCCCAGAGGTCGCTCGCGAACGCGTGAGGTCCATCGCGCGATCGTGCCGCGGGTGGCGCGCGGCTGTCGACATCGCGTTCTCATCGCCGCTTCTGCGGCTCGCGCGGTGCTCTCAGCCGAGGTGCGGCGGCGCGGCCATCAGGCGATCGACGGCGAGGTCGAGGCTGCGATCGGTCGTACGCGTGAGGCGCGCGAGGGTGCGATTCAGCGCGCGCTGCAGGCGGTTGCGCTCGCGATCGAGCTGACGCTGCTGCTCTCGCTGGAGGCTGACCTCCTGGAAGAAATACGGCTCCTGGATGCGGCCGATCTCTTCCTGCGTGAAGCCCGAGGCGAGGATCCAGTCGTAGAGCGCGCCCTCGTGAACGTCGACGAGCCGCACGTAGTTCGACGCCTCTGCGGTTTGATCGACCATGGCGCGATCACCGTCGAACGCCATCAGGTTCGCGACCGCGCAGAGATGCCCGGAGGGATCCGCGAACACGTTGAGGTAGCCGGGCTGCACATCGTTCACCGGAAACACGCCCGCCTCCACGTAGCGACGAAGTTCTGCGAGGTGCGTGGCACGATGCGCGGCGAGCATCGCGCGCAGCTCGTCGCGAGTCGACGCAACGGGTGCGATCGGAACGAACACCGCGGTCATCGTCTCCGGCGGGACCGTGACGGTGGTCGGCTCGGGGAGGGGCCCGTCGATCACGACCTGAGCCGCCGCGAGGCCGGGTGCGAGGAGGCAGGAGAGAACGATCAGTAGGCACGCCCAGCGAGTCATCCCTACTTCGACGCGCGAGCCGCGGGAATGATCTGAGCGCTGACGGGGCCGGTCAGGCGATGTCGATGCGTGCCAACTGCGGGAGTTTCTTGAAGTGTGCGTCGCGAGTGACGAGCGGCAGATCGTGTTGGAGCGCGAGTGCTGCGATCCAGAGGTCGTTGGTCGGTACCGGCGTCCCCTTCTTTCGGAGGTAGCCGAACAGCGTCGCGTAGTGGTGAGTCGTCTGATGGTCCGCGAAGAGCGCTTCCGCGCGGGGCGACCCCAAGAACATCGTGAGCGCGGCCTCGTTCTTTCTGCCTCGGGAGCCACCAGCGAAGCCCGCACGCAGCTCGCCGAGGACCACATAAGGGAGGTACACGCGGTCCGCCGTCTTGAGGACCTCGACCATGCCGCTCTCGCCTCGCGCGGCATCCGAGTACGCGTTCGTGTCGAGCAAGACCCTCACTTCCAGAGATCTCGGTCGATCTTCCGCTGCTCCCGCAGAGCACGCTCGACCGCCGGATCTTCGACCCACGATCCGAAGAATCGGTCGAGGTCGTCGTAGCGCGGCGGCTCCACGCCGACCCCAGCGCCCACGGCCAGCGCTTCGCGCGCCACCGCGTTCAGGCTGCGCTGCCCTGCCTTCGCTCGCAGCCGCAACGCGCGATCGACGGCGGGAGACACGTCTCGGACGGTGTATTGGGCGCGCTTGCGTCGCATGCCTACATCGTGTCCCCTTCGTGCAGGCAGAGCAAGCTCAGGAGCTTCACCCCCACCACCGGCCGGTCTTGCGCCTCGTGGACACGAGGACCAGCACGAGCGCGAGGCCCGCGAACGTGAGGCCGCCCGAGACGAAGAAGGCGACGATCTGCGTACGCGTGGTCGCGGCGCGCGTCGGAGCGCTGACGGCGGGATCGTCGGGGAGGTAGCGCACCTCGATGCGAGCGAGCGCGCGCGCGATGTCGAGATCCGCGCGCCCGAGGTGTCGGCTCGAGCCGTTGTAGCTCTCGCTGCCGACCACGACGCGATACTCGATGCGCTCGCCTGCGTCGGTGTCGCGGTCGAGCTGGATCGCGGTGACCTCCGCCAGCGTGACCACGCCCCGCTCGTCGAGCGCGCGCGCGCGAAGCTCGTTGCGGATCGTGAAGGAAAAAAACAGCGGACCGACGATGCAGAGGACGAGCGCCGCGATCGCCGTGCGGACCGTGGCCATGCTCACTTGCCCGCGAGGAAGGCGTCTACGTCGCGGCCCAGCGTCTCGGCGATCTCGTTCGCGAGCGAGTGGCGTGCGCCCTCGTACACCTTGAGCTTCGCGTTGGGCAGCATCGTCGCGAGGCGCTTCACACCCTCGAACATGTCGAGCGCGCGATCCTGATCGCCCACGCCGAGCCAAATGGGCTGTCGGATCTCGGGCGCGAGCGGAAACAAGCTCGAGCTCGCCTGGTCGTGTCCGATGTCCCAGTACATGCGGTGAAAGCCCGGGCCGTAGACCTCTCGGTAGTACTTCCACGCCGCATCCAGCGCGGCATCGCGGCCCGCCCAGCTCGGCGAGTACCAGAAGCGCGACTGGATCCAGAGCGAGGGAAAGAACGCCCACTTCGCGTGGCGCGCCGTCTTCGAGAACCGCATCCAGCCCGGGCTCGGGATCCACGCGCCGGCCGGTGCCCACGCCGCGATGCGCGCGAAGCGATCCGGCTCGCGATGCGCCAAGCGCAAGACGAGGTTTCCGCCCAGCGAGCCGCCGCCGAGGTGCGCGTCGCGCACGTTCATCGCATCGAGGAAGCCGAGCAGCGTGTCCTCGAACAAGCGCAGCGTGTACTCGCGGTCGGGCTTGTCGCTGTAGCCCGAGCCCGGCAGATCCGGAATCAGCACGCGACGTCGGCCGCGCAGATGCGGCAAGAGCGCCTCGTACTCCTCGATGCGCGAGCTGTGTCCGTGCGCGAGGAGCAGCGGCGGGCCCTCGGGCTCGCCGATCGAGGGGACGTCGATGTAGCGCAGGCGCATGCCGAGCACGGTCACGTCGCGTTGTTCATGCGAGATGGCGTTGGCGTGGACCGGTCGTGCGTGCGTGCTCATGCGATGGCCGCCGCGCGTGGCCTGGCGCGAGAGCGTCGTGTGGAAGGTTGCGTCGGAAGCCGCTCCACGAGCGGATCGAAGGCGAGCGCAGCGGCCGCGCCGGCTTGGATGGCCGACTCGAGCGACGCGGTGAAATACGGCGCCGCGCCATTGAGGCTGGTCGCGATGTAGAGCGGACGCCCCCGCGCGCGGATCGGCAAGGGGCCGTGGTGAACGATCTGCGTCGCGCTGGTCACGCCATGGATCACGCAGCGCGTCGGCTCTGGGAGGCTCGGATCGACGTGCCGCTCGTCGTCCCAGACGATCTTCGCGAGCTCAGCCGGATCGTGATCGCGCGCCAGCGTTCCGAGCTGCGGATGACGCAGCGTCGTGTCGAGGCTGATCGAGCCGATGACCACGCTCACGGTCGATGGCGGCAAGTACGCGGCGTACTGCGAGTGCTGCACGAGGATTGGATGCCAACCGCGCCGCACGTTGTGTCCGCCCAGCGGGAGGTCGTTCGGAATGTCCCGATCGAAGTGCCACGTGAGCCCGAGGTGCGCGTACTGCGAGTCGCGGATCATCGCAGCGAGTGCCGCGCGCCGATGGCCGAAGCCGCGCGCGATCTCCGGCCGTGAGGCGTCCATCAGGTCTGCGAGCGCGGGCGGCGGGATGGCGAGCAGCACCCCATCGGCGACGTGCGTCGCACCGCTCGTCGCGCGCACACGCACGCGGTCCTCCGGAGCATCCTCGACCTCCGCGCTCGCCCAGGACGTCTCGATCTGGACTCCGACGCGTCGCAGCGCCGCCGTCCACGCGGTGACGAATCCGTCGTGCGCGTTGGGTGGTCGCGCGTTCCAGTGCAGCACACCGTTCTCGCCCACGAGGATCGCGCTCACGTTGCTCTCGAGACGGTGGAAGAGCTCCCACATGGTCATGCGCAGCGTTCCCGTCACGCCTCCGAGCGCCGTCGCTCGCATCCACGCACGGCAGCGCTCGCCGATCCCGTGCTGCTCGAGGTAGTCGGCCACCGAGACGTCGCTGTAGTCGCGTGCGCCGGCCGCGTGCGCGGCGAACGAGGCGGTGAGCTTGGCGAGATCGAAGAACGACGCGTCGGAGACGAAGGGACGCAGCCAGTCCGTGGTGAGGTCGTGGCGCGGCGTGAAGTGGTCCTGCCAGCGCGTGCCGATCATCTCGAAGAGCGCCGGCGTCGTGCGGTAGCTCGACTGGTAGACCTTGCACGAGTTCTCGGTGAGGTACCGGCCCTCGTCGTCGAGCCGGCACGCCCAGAGCCCACCGAGCTCCCGCTCGCGCTCGAGGATCGTCACCCGGTGTCCGGCGCGCGCGAGCAGCAGCGCGGCCGTCATGCCCGAGGGGCCTCCGCCGACGACGACGACGTTCTGCCCGGTACTTCGTCGCCCCACCGCGACGGAGCGTTACACGCGCCTGCGTGCCTCGTCGATCGCCTTCACCAGCTCCTCGCGCCGAAACGGCTTGGTCAGCGTGCGCGCAGCGAGGCCGGCCACGTTGGAGTCGATCACGCCGCCCATCAGCACGATGGGCAGCTCGGGACGATCGCGGGCGAGGCGCTGGGCCAGCTCGCGTCCCGTCATCTTCGGCATCGACACATCGGAGAGCACGAACTGCACGTCGGGACGCGCCGCCAGCTTGCGCAGCGCATCGACTCCGTCCTCGGCCTCGATCACCTCGAAGCGCTCCTCTTCCAGGATGAGACGCACCAGGCGCCGCACCTCGGGCTGATCCTCGACCACGAGGATGCAGCCGCACGCGACCAGCCTCGGCCTGCGCGCGGCCTCGATCGGCTCCGTGTTCGCGACGAGCGGAAGGAGCACACGGAACGTGCTGCCGCGATCGAGCGCCGTGGCCACGCGGATGGTTCCGCCCGCGTGCGCGACGATGCCGTGCGCCGTCGCGAGGCCGAGGCCGGTGCCTTGGCCCACGTCCTTGGTCGTGTAGAACGGCTCGAAGATCTTCGGCAGCACGTCGGCAGGAATGCCGGCTCCCTCGTCTTCGACGGCGAGCACGACGTAGCGCCCGGTCGCGAGCGTCGGGTCGGCCTGCGGGATGTCGACCGTGTCGAGATCGAGCGTCAGGCGTCCGCCCTTGGGCATCGCGTCGCGCGCGTTGAGCGCGAGGTTGAGCACCACCTGCTCGAGCGCGCCGGGATCGATGCGCACGCGCAGCTCGGTCGCCGAGCGAACACGGCGGATGCGCACGCGATCGCCGACCAGCGTCCCGAGCATCGGCATCGTGGCGTCGAGCATCGCGTCGAGCGAGATCACGTCGGGCTCGGGCATGCTTCGTTGGCCGAGCAAGAGCAGCTGGCGCGTGAGGTGCTGCGCGCGTGAGGCCGCGTCGCGGATCTGCACGAGCCCCTCTTCGACCTGCGCTGCGTCGTCCAGGCGCCCGATCAAGAGGTCCACGTTGCCGAGGATCACTTGGAGGTAATTGTTGAAGTCGTGCGCGACGCCACCGGCGAGCGTCCCGATCGCTTCGAGCTTCTGCGATTGATGCAGGCGCACCTCCATCGCTCTGCGCTCCGTGACGTCGAGCACCGTGCCGACATAGCGAAGGCCGTCTACCTCGCGCACGATCGCGGCTTCCATGTGCACGCTCCGCAGGTCGCCGTCGGGGCGCACCACGCGGAAGTCGACCGCCTCGGGCTGGCCCGTCTCGAGCGAGCGCGCAGCGATGGCCTGCACCCGCTCGCGATCGCCCTCGTGGATGCCCGCGAAGAACATCTCGGTGGTGGGAACGCGGCTCGGGTCGAGCCCGAAGATCCGGTAGAGCTCGTTCGACCAGTGGATGGTGTCGGTCGCCGTGTCCCACATCCACGAGCCGAGGTGCACGATGCGCTCGGCCTCGGAGAGCAGCGCCTCTCGCTCGCGCAGTCCCTCGCCGAAGGGCGTGCTCGCGCGCAGATCGAGCGCACGACGCAGTTCCGCCACCTGGCGCTCGAGAGCGTCGATCTTTGCGCGCTCGCGTTCCATCATCGCCCGAGACGAGGATACCCCGGAATTGCAGCAAGGGGTTGCAGCCGGCACGAGCGCACTGTCACGCTGATCGCGATGCGTTGTTTCCTCGCTGCGCTTCTGTGTGCGCTCGTGGGCTGTGCGAGCGGCGGCGAGCTCGCGCGACGAATGACCGGCGATGGCGGGTCGATGGACACGGGCGTGCCCGCCCACGACACGGGCGCGCCGATGGTCGACGCGGGCCCGCTGGCCGACGCGTACGCCGGGGATCCCTGCGCGCCCAGCGACACGCGCTTCTGTACGACCACGTGCAGCACGCGGGGCGTCTCCTCGTGTGCGGCGACGGGCTTCTTCGGTCCATGCGTCCCGCCGAACGAGGACTGCAACGCGATGGACGACGACTGCGACGGCATGACCGACGAGGCGATCGCTCCGCGCGCGTGCAGCTCGGCCTGCGGCGGCGGCAGCGAGCACTGCGCGTCGGGCCACTGGATGGGCTGCTCTGCATCGACGCCGATGAACGAGGTCTGCAACGCGATGGACGACGACTGCGACTCGCGCGTGGACGAAGGCCTGACGCGCGGCTGCTCGACCGTGTGCGGGATGGGCACCGAGACGTGCAGCGCGGGCGCCTACATCGGATGCACGGCCAGCTCGCCTCGTGCCGAGACTTGCAACGGCCTCGACGACGACTGCGACGGCATGACCGACGAGATGCTCACGCGCGCGTGCATGAACGCATGCCGCGCGAGCGGCACCGAGACGTGCACGAGCGGCGCGTACATGAGCTGCAGCGCGCCCGCGGTTCCGGTCGAGATCTGCAACGGCGTCGACGACGACTGCGACAGCCAGATCGACGAGGGCCTCCAGGTCGCGATCTACGACGGCGTCGTCACGGGCCAGGTCACGGCGTTTCAGCCCGCGTGCACGGGGCCCGGCGGCGGGCTCGACGTCTGCCTCACGGCCGCGAAGCGCTGGTGCGCCAACCGCGGCTGCGCGATCGGGGGCGCGGGCTTGCTCGAGGGCGCGGGCGGTGTGGTGCGCGTCGCGTGCGTCGGCAACCACGCGATGGAGCGGCTCGTGAGCTTCGCCACCGTCGCATCCGATCTCGGCGTCGCGTTCGACGAGTCGATGGCAGGCATGCGCGTCGCGGTCGCGTACAGCAACCGATGGTGCACCCGGCAGGGATTCGCGGCGGGCTTGGGCCCCGTCGAGCACTCGGGCGGCATGCTCTACATCGAGTGCCTCGCCGCGGATCAAGCGAGCGTGGAGCGCGTCGGCACGCTCGAGATGATCCTCGCGTCGAGCTGCGATCCGACGGTCGACCCCGAGTCGTTCAACTGCAACATCGCCTCCGACATGGTCTGTCGCTCGCACGGGTTCAGAGCCGGGTGGGGCCCCGTCGAGTGGAACGACATCGACACCTACGTCGTCTGCTTCCATTGAAGCGCGAGGGCCGCAGCCTCGACGCGATCAGCTCTTCGTCTTCTTCACTCCCCACGCGGCCACCACCGCGCCCGCGCCGATCGCGACCATGACGCGCGCGGCGGCCCACATCGGATCCCACGCGCCCGGCCGCATGAGCGCGACCACCGCCCAGACGCGGCCGAGGAGCTCGAGCGCGCCGAACGTGGCGAGGCCGGTCATCACGCCGAGGCGGATGCGATCACTCTCTTCGCGGATCATCGGGCCGCTGCGCCAGTGCGATCGAAGGGAGCGTCCGAGCGTCGCTGCGGTCGCGGCGCTCGCCACGGCGCCGCCGATCACCACGAGCACGAGCTCGGGCGTTCCGATCGCCGCGCCGTCACGCAGGCTGTCGACCAAGAGCGCGAGCGCGATTCCCGCGGCGAGGCCGACGCCGAGCGAAGCCGCGACCGCGACTCCCACCGCGCCAGGGCGTAGGCGCTTGGCCTTGGTGGTCATCGCCTTCGCGTCCGCGGTGCCCGAGCTCGTGGTCACGGCGGTCACGCTCGCGCGCGAGGCATCGAGCACGACGGTGCCGCCGGCAGAATCGAACGCAGTCGCCGCCGTCTCGAGCTCGTCGATGGTCGCGTATCGCTGCGCCGGGTCGCGCGCCATCGCGTGCTCGATCACCGCCTCGAGGCCCTCGGGGATCGTCTTCTCGATCGAGCGCGGCCGCGGCGGCGTCTCTTCGAGCAAGCGCACGAGCGTGGCGCCGGACGAGCCTTCGTCGAAGGGCGCCTTGCCCGTCAGCATGCGGTAGAGCACCGCGCCCGCCGCATACACGTCCGTCCGCGAGTCGATGTCGATCGCGCCGCGCGCCTGCTCGGGCGCCATGTAGGCCGGCGTTCCGACGATGGCGCCCGTGCCCGTGAGCTTGTCGCCGTCGTCTCCGAGCTTCGCCACGCCGAAGTCGAGGATCTTGAGCGTCACGCCACCGCCCGGGTCGCTCGACAAGAACAGGTTGGAGGGCTTCAGGTCGCGATGGATCACGCCCTGCGCGTGGGCCGCCGCGAGCCCTCGGCACATCTGACGAAAGAGCGGCATCGCCTCGCGCACCGGCAGCTTCGTCTTCTCCTTGAGGACCTCTTCGAGGTCGCGCCCTTCCAGGAGCTCGACGGCGATGCAGGGCCGACCATCGGGCGTTCGCAGCACGTCGCAGACATCGACCACGTGATCGCTGCGCACGCGGCTCATGGCGCGCGACTCGCGATCGAAGCGCGCGAGAAGATCCTCGCGGCCCGCGTAGTCGGTGTGGATGACCTTGATGCCGTAGCGACGGTCCAGGCGCACGTGCTCGGCCTCGTAGAGCCGACCCATTCCGCCCTCGCCGATCACCTTCGTCACGCGGAACGTGCCGGCGAGGACTGCGCCGATCATCGTGTCGTCGTTGGTGCTCGTCGCGAGCAGCGACGATCCGTCCAGCGGGCAGACACGAAACGCGGTCGGGTACTCGTTGCCGCAGAGGTTGCAGCGATGCTTGTCACCGACCGCGCTCGCCCGAGGCGGCTCGTCCTTCGCGAGCATGGTGCTGTTGCCGTCGATCACTTAGCGAAAGTGTACGGCACCGGGCGCGCGCGCGAACCCGAGATCGGTAAACGCGTCGCGGTCGCGGGCATCGCGCGCTCCGACTCCCGTGATAGTTTCGCGCCGATGATCGCCCGACACATCACGCGATTCTTGGTGACGAGCGCGCTGCTCTCCTGCGCACTGATGGCAGCCCTGATGCCCGACGTGGCGCATGCGCAGCCCCGTGGTGGCGCGCGCGCGACCAAGGCCGCGCCCACCGTCTGGGATCGCGACGTGGATCGGATGCGAAGCGAGGTGCTGCGTCGCGCGGGGCATGCGTCGGCGATCGTGCCGCTCGTCGAGATCGGCTCGGCCTGGGAGCACGCGCCGCGGCACTCCGTCGAGGTGCTGCATGCGCTCGGCGCCGAGCGTCGCCTCTCGCCCACGCTGCGCCTGTATGCGCGGGGCTACGAGCGCATGCTCACGCGGCGCGCGGGCGATCGCGAAGGCGCGCAGGCGATGCTCGCTCAGCTCGGGTACGTGCAGCGCTGGCGCATCCTCGGGCCCTTCGACAACGATGGCCGCGGCGGCTTCGATCGTGTCCTTCCGCCCGAGACGACGCTCGATCAGCCGACCGACATGAGCGCCGAATTCCAGGGCTCCGAGCGTGCGATCCGCTGGCGTACGCTCCCGGACATCGGTCCGACGGACTCGGTGCGGCTCGGGCTCTTCCTCACGCCGGGCACCGACGTCTGTGCGTTCGCCGAGACCTTCGTCGAGCTCCAGCGCGCGCGTCCGGTCAGCGTCTGGGTCGGCGCGTCCGGAGCCATTCGCGTGTGGTGGAACGGCCAGCAGGCGATCGACGATCACGTCTACCGCACCGTCGATCTGGATCGCGATGCGGCCGTGGTCGCGGGCCGCGTGGGATGGAACCGCGTGCTGGTGAAGGTCTGTGGTGCCGCCGCAGGCGCGGCGTTCTTGCTGCGCGTGGCCGAGCCCGATGGGACTCCGATCGCGAACGTGCACGCCGATCCCGATGGCGCGACCCTCGCCGCCCCCGCCCCCGCGAGCGCGCCTACGCTTCCGCGCGCGCCGACCACGATGCTCGCCGAGCTCGAGGCGCAGGTGGTCGCGCATCCGACGGACGCCGCCGCGCACGAGGCCCTCGCGCGGTACCTCGGCTACACGGGGGGTGCCGATGCATCGGAGCATCGCGTCCGCGATCTCGCGCAGCACGCGACCGAGCTCGGTGCGACGGTGGAGAACCTGCTCTTCGCTGCCGATCAACAGACCACGCGTCGTGATCGCGCGAGCTTGATCGCACAGGCCGTCGCGCTCGCGCCGCGCGATCCGCGCGTGCAGCTAGCGAACGCTGCGCTGGTGATCGACGGGCCGGCGGGTGAGCGCGGGCTCGCGATGCTGGAGGCGATCTCCGCGGGGACCGTCACGAGCATGTCGGCGCTGGTGACGCGCGCGCAGCTCGTGCGTGCGTTCGGGCTCGAAGAGAGCTCCCAAGCCCTCTACGAGCAGATCGTCGCCGCGGTGCCGGGCGCACCAGCGTACCTGCGGATGCTCGCCGAGTCGGAGAGCGCGCGTGGTCATCTCGATCGCGCGGTCGAGCTCCGGCGACAGCTCCTGGCGGTCCGTGCCGACGACACCGCCTCACGGCGCATGCTCGTGGACGACGGAGTCGCTCGCGGCGCGCGCGACGAGGTGCTGGGGATGGTGCTCGACGAGCTGGCCTACCACCCGAACGACAGCGCGACGATGACCTGGGCCTCCGGCGTGTACGACGCGTTCGCCATGGAAGGCGAGGCGGTCGATCAGCTGCACGCCGCAGCCGACCTCGATCCCGACGATGCCTCGGCGCGCGTCGTGCTCGGTCAGTATCTCCTGCGCCTGGGTCGTCGTGACGCGGCTCTCGCGACGCTTCGCGAGGCGCTCGCGCTGCGTCCGCAAGATGCCGGCACGCGCCTGCTCGTCGAGCAGATCGAGCCCGAAGACCGCGCCGACGAGGCCTACGCCACGCCGATCGAGCAGATCCTCGAGCGGCGCCGTCCCGATGGAGAGTGGCCGGCCACGATCCTGCACGACGCGACCATCCACACCATCCACGAGAGCGGTCTCTCGGCGCGCTTCCGCCAGCTCGTGATCCAGATCCACGACGACGAAGGCGCGCGCACCTACCGATCGCACGCGATCTTCTACGAGCCTGCGACGCAGTGGGTGGACGTGCGTGCGGCCCACGTCATCCGCGGCGATCAGGTGCTCTCGTCGTACCACACGAGCGAGCGCAGCCTCGCCGAGCCGCAGTACCGTATCTACTACTCGGCGCGCGAGGTGGTGCTGACGCTGCCGGTGCTGCAGCCGGGCGACGTGGTCGAGCTGCGCTATCGGGTCGAGGACGTCGCGGCGCAGAACGACTTCGCGAACTACTTCGGAAACCTGCGCGGCCTCGCCTCGGGGATCCCGACGGTGCGGCTCGACGAGGTCTTCATCACGCCGGCGAGCCGCACGCTGCACTTCCGCGTTCCCTCGATCCCGCTCGAGCACGAGGAGCACACGGAAGGGACGCAACACGTCGAGCGCTACGCGGCGACCGATCTCGCTGCGATTCACTCCGAGCCGAACATGCCGGGCTACACGGAGGTCTCACCTTATCTCCTGGTGTCCACGTTCGACTCCTGGGACGACGTGGGTCATTTCTGGTGGGGCCTCGCCGCCGAGCAGCTCGTGCCCGATGCCGGACTGATCCGCACGGTGCACGAGCTCGTCGACGACGCGCCCGACGTCCGGACCAAGGTCGCGCGCATCTACGCCTGGGCCACCGATCACGTGCGCTACGTCGGCCTCGAGCTCGGCATCCACGGCTTTCAGCCCTATCGCGTGGCGGACATCGTCCAGCGCGGCTTCGGCGACTGCAAAGACACGGCATCGCTGCTCTACACGATGCTCACCATCGCGGGGATCGACGCGCGCGTGGCGCTCGTGCGTACGACGCGCAACGGCGAGATCGACTCGTCACCGCCGTCCCTCGCCATCTTCGATCACGCGATCGCCTACGTGCCCGAGCTCGATCTCTTCCTCGACGGAACGGCCGAGCACGGCGGCATCACGGAGCTGCCCTCGGGTGATCAGGGTGCGCTCACGCTCGTCGTGGGGCCCGCGAGCGCGGAGCTTCGCCACATTCCGGTTCGTGCACCGGCGGACAGCGGGCGTCATCGCGAGGTCACGATCACCCTCGCGCCGGATGGAACCGCGGCGCTGACTGCGACCGAGCGGCTGGTGGGCACCGAGGCGATGGCGGCGCGCGGCCGCTACGACTCTCCCGAGACGCGCGAGCAGCGGCTGCAGCAGTCGCTCGGCGGCATCTTCGCCGGCATCACGCTCGACGGGCAGACGTTCGGCGACATCGGCGACCGCGAGTCCGCGCTCGATCTCTCGTGGACCGGCCACGTCGCCCAGATCGGAGAGCGCGAGGGCACCACGCTGCGGCTCCCGATCAGCGCGCTCGGCGGGTTCGTCCAGACCTGGGCGCCGCTCGCGACGCGGCGGCATCCGTTCGAGATGGGACCACCGTTCCACTACGAGGAGCATCGCGTGCTGCGCGTTCCGGCGGGGATGACCATCACCGACGTTCCCGCGGGCGGATCGATCGAGTCGCCGTTCGCGCGGCTGACGGTGCGCTTCACGCCAGGCACGAACGAGGTCGCCATCGACACGACGCTGGAGATGCAGGTGCCACGCGTCGCTCCTGCCGACTACGCGGCGTTCCGCGCCTGGTGCGAGCAAGCCGACGCGCTCCTGCGCGCGCGCATCGCGGTCGGAGGTGTGCGATGAACCGCTCCCTTCTCTTCGCGGCGCTCGTCGTGATGCTCGGCTGTGGCGGTGCACAGCACGTCGGTGGTGCCGAGACCATCGCCGAGATCGATCGCGTTCGCGCCGATGCCGCAGCGCATCCCAACGATCCGGCCGCGCAGCGCTCGCTCGCCGAGTGGGAGCTGCTCGGGGATGGCGGTGACGTCACGCGCGCCGAGGCCGCGATCGCCCACGCGACGGAGCTCCAACCGAACGACGTGGGCCTCGCGTACCTGCGCGCGATCCTCGCGGAGCAGCACGGTCAGGGCGATGCGGCGCTCGACGCGTTCCTCGCCGTGATCGCGGGCGCGCGCGCCAGCGACGATCCGCTCGCGCCCATCTACGCCGAGTCTTCGCTCGCCTACATCCACGACCTTCGCACCGACGCGCCTCGCTTCGTCGAGCGCGCACGCCCCGTTCTCGAAGCGGCGTTCGCGACGCCGGGTCACGTCGGGCTTCCCGTGCGGCGGCAGCTCTTCCTCTGGCTCGCCGCGCTCGCGCTCGAGCGTGAAGACGTCGCCGAAGAGCAGCGCCTCGAGACCGTCCTCGGCGCGCCGACCGCCGCGCGCGTCGCGGGACCCTTCGGGATCACCGTGCTCGCCGGCTTCGACACCGATCTTCCCGCCGAGGGTGCGGGACCGATGGCCGATCACTACGACCTCGGGCCGGGCCGCGGTGTGATCGAGACGCGCACGCTGACCGCCGAGCACGGCGGGCTCTCGCTGACCAAAGACGCGACACCCGAGGAGCGCGGTCCGGGCACGCGCATCGTGGAGGCGACTCTGCATGCGCCCGTCGCGGGGCGCTACGTGCTCGCGCTGGGGGCGAGCGGCAGCGTGCAGGTCCGTATCGATGGCCAGGTCGTGGAGCGGATCGATCGCCGCGAGCACTGGTACGGATCGACCCTCTATCATGCGTTCGATCTCACGGCGGGCGACCACGAGCTCGAGCTCAAGGTCGCCTCGCGCGTCGCGTCGCCGAGCGTCGTCTGGCTGCTCGATCACGCGAGCGAGGGCTACTCGCCCGAGGTCGGGCTCGCGCTCGCGACCGAGCCCGAAGGTCCGCTCGCTCTCTTCGCGACGGCCGACGTGATGTCCGACCGAGGCGACACCGTGGGCGTGCGCGAGCTCTTGCGCTCGCGCGTCAGCGACACGTCGTCGGCGACGCTGCTTTCTCTGTTCGCTCGCGTCGTGTCCATCGATCCGTTCGCGCCGGACACCCGACGCGCCGACGACGAGCGGCGCTACGTGGCACTGGCGACCGCGCGCGATCCGAACGCGTATTGGGCGGCGTCGCAGGCCGCGGCTCTCGAGACGGGTGATGTCGAGTCGCTCGCGGCGCAGCGCGCCGTCGCCGAGCGCTTCGCACACATGGCGAGCGTGCAGCTGGGCCTCGCGGCGACGCTCGCGTCTGCCGGGTACGTGGCGGACGCGGACGCCGCCATCGCGCGTGCGGCCGAGCTCCGTCCCGATGCCTGCTCCGTCACCAGCGCCCGCTTCTCGTCGCTCGTCTCGCGAGGGCGCATCGATCAGCTCGAGCCCCTCGCGGCGGCGCTCCTGGACTGCGACGCCGGGAGCAGCGCCCGCTTCGATCTCCTGACCGGCCGCCGCGACTGGGCCGGAGCGCGAGCGGAGCTGACGCGCCTCGCGCCGCTCCTGAACGAGGACTCGCGTCGCGCGCTCGCGCTCCGCATCGCGCGTGCATCGGGCGACACGGCCGAAGAGCAGCGCCTCGTCGCCGAAGAGGAGGCCGACGCCGAGCCGGGTCAGATCGTGATTCGCGCCGCCGATCGCAGCTACGCCGCCGGCCATCGCGCCGATGCGCTCGCGGCCATCGAGGCCGAGGAGGCGCGCGCGCCGCGTCGTGCGTCGGATCTCCGAAGCCTCGCGTTCGCGCTCTCGGGTCACGACGTGATGGACGCGTGGCGCGTCGACGGCCTCGACGTGGTCCGCCGCTTCGAGGCCTCGGGCCGCACGTACGAGGGTCACGCGGCCGTCCTGGTCTTCGACTACATGGTCACGCGCGTGTTCGCCGACGGAAGCGCGCTCGATCTCGTGCACCAGATCTACCGCGTGCAGACCGCCGAGGGCGTCGAGCGCTTTGGTGCGCTGGATCTCACGGGGCGCGTGCTCACCGTGCGCGCCATCGGCCCCGGCGGCGTGACGCGCGAGCCAGACTCGATCGAGAGCAGCACCGACATGCCTCCGCTCGAGATCGGCGACTACGTCGAGTACGAGTTCGTGCGCGAGCACAGCCCCTCGTGGGGCGACGCGTACGAGTCCGAGGGATGGGTGTTCCAGAACTTCACCTCGCCCTTCGATCACTCCGAGATGATCTTCGTCGCGCCCATCGACGTGCCGCTGACCTTCGACGTGCGCGGTCCCGTCCCTCCGCCGACGACGCACGACGAGAATGGCCTCCGCGCGAGCCGCTTCGTGATCGAGCAGAGCCAGCCGCTCGTCGCCGAGCCGAACTGGGTCGCGGAGCCTCCGGTGCTGCCGAGCCTGCGTGCGGTGGCGCGCGTGAGCTGGGATCGCATGTACGGCGCCGTGTACGACGGGCTGCTCGGCCTCGACGTGCACGATCCCGCGGCGACGCGCCTGCTCGAAGACGACGTGTTCGAGCACGCGCAGGGCCTCACGCCGCACCAGCAGGCGCAGCGCATCCACCGCTGGGTGATGGACAACATCGAGCCCGCCGACGGCGCGTTCTATCAGTCGGCGCCGCTCATGCTCGCAGCACGGCGCGGCAACCGGCTTCGCGTGCTGCGCTACTTGCTCGAGATGGCGGGCATCCCGGCGCGGATTCTCTACGCACACGAGCTCTCGGGGACCGCGCCCGCTCCTCGGGCGCCTGACGCCGACGTGTACGCGTCGAGCCTCGTCGTCGCGACGCTGCCCGACGGACCTCTCTATCTCTGCACCATCGCGCGCGGCGTCGCGCACGACTACCTCCCGCCCGGCCTGCGCGCACAGGACGCCATCGTGATCGAGCGCGCGCTCGGCCACGTCACGCTGCCCGCGACCCAAGGAACGCTCTCGGGTCAGCGCATCGACGGAGCGATCGAGATCGCCGACACGGGCGTCGGGCACGTGACGCTCACGCTGAGCTTCGATGGCGGCGCGGCGGCAGAGCTGCGCAGCGGCATCGAGCAGATCGCACCGGCCGAGCGAGCGTCCGTGCTCGCGGAGCGCTTCGTTCCGTCGGTGGTCCCGGGTGCGAGCGCCGATCCGAGCACGGTCGTGGTCGGTGGCCTCGACGAGTGGGAGGGGCCGCTCACCATCGCGTTCGTCGCGGACACGTCGGGCCTCATCCGTCCGGCGCGCGACGGGTTCCATCTCGTCCCGCTCTTTCCCAGCAGCCTGGAGGCGGGCTTCGCACGTCTCGAGACCCGCACGACGACCGAGCTGGTGGGCGAGGTCGACACGACCGTCACCCTCGCGATCCACGGCCCGGGCGTCCTCCATGCGCCCGAGCCCGCCGACGTCACGGGCCCAGGCGGGGGCCACACCACGCTCTCGGTCGCCACGGCACCCGACGGAACCGTCACGCTCACGCGCCACGTCCACCTGCCCATCGGCCTCGTGCCGGTCGCGACCTATCCCGCGTTCGCTGCGTTCTGCCGCGCCACCACGCAGATCGATCAGCGCACCGTCGTGATCACCCCGAACTGATCTGCCAACGGGCCCTGTCGGCGAAGCCGTCGCCGCGCGACGGACACGTCCGCCACCGAAACGCCGATTTTTCGGTGGACACGACGCAAGCGGGGGGCGCACCGTGGAGGTTCTGGACCGTTCCCACCGACCCTTGGAGCACACGATGACCGAGCCGATGTTTCCGGCCCCCGCGTTTCGTCCGCTCCTTGTTTGTTTGGTTTGTTTGTCTCGCCAGCCTCTCGGGGTGTGGTGAGCAGGTGGACACGACGGCCGGCGCGGCGGCGCTCGGGGCCGCGAGCCCGCTGATCACGTACACGCCGGAGGTGTGGTCGAGCCGCTGCGCGGCACATCTCGGAGCCACGCGGCTGTGTC
Organism: Deltaproteobacteria bacterium; assembly: GCA_043750095.1. Lineage (GTDB taxonomy): Bacteria > Myxococcota_A > Polyangia > Polyangiales > Sandaracinaceae > JBBSAT01. The sequence continues at coordinate 2,034 of JAYVCF010000383.1, read as the reverse complement.
ACGAGCTGGCGATCGCGCGCACCGACGCGGAGCGCGAGCGGGCGGCGCTCGCATTGAACGTGGCGTCGGTGGCGGCGCTCGGCCCCAAGCACTTCATGCACGGGGCGCGCGTCGTGCTCTCGGTGGCCGATGCGCTCCGGCTCTCGGCGGGCAGCTCCGATGCGTTGTTGATCCAGGCCGTGCGCGACGCGAACCGATCGTTCGCCGACGGTATCGATCACGCGGTGCTCGACGACTGGATCACGACCCCGGTATGCGGGCGCCCGCGCGAGACGCGGTCTCGGGCCTCGCGAGCGCGCGCTGCGTCGCGCTCGACAGCGACTGTCGCCGCGGTCGCTACGACGCGACGATCGGCTGCTGTGGCGAGACCGACATGCCGCCCGCGATGATCGCCCACAAGCCTGCTACCACCTCGGCTGCGCGGGCAGTGCTTGCGTGACGATCCCGCACGCCTCGGAGTGCGCGCCCTGGGTCGCGGCGAACACCCACGGATGTCCATCCAACCTGCTGACGTGTGACGTCAACGCTGGCGCTGTGCTGCCGGGCGCTCCGACCGGATGCACGGTCTCGCCGACGGCGGGATTCTGCCTGATCGGTGGGTTCTGCGTCGGGACCGGCACCATCCCCCCGACCAATCCTTGCGTGATCTGCGACCCGTTCGCGTCGACCACCGGCTTCGTGCCTGACCCGGCGCAAGAGGGGGTTCAGCGCATCGATAGCCACGGCAACTGCACGTTCTGCCACAATGGCGTGGATTTGCCTTGCCCGAGTTGACCTCGCCATGAGGTCGTCTCACGCATCGGTTGTGGTCGCGTTGGTGACGGTCACCGCCTGCGGAATCGCCACGACACACGAGGGCGAGCTCTGCGATAGCGATGGCGACTGTCCCACAGGCCAGGCGTGTCTGCGGACCCATCCGGCCGGAATCGAGCCTTCCCGCTGCCAAGTCACGTGTCCGTCGGAGCCCGGCCTATGCCCGAATGGTGGCATCTGCGAGACGATCTGGCCGGACGATGCGCGCACATCCTGGGCTTGCTGGCCCGGCGGCAGCGGAGCGTACCAACAGCCCTGTCACAGCGACTTCGAGTGTGGTCACGGAATGTACTGTAGCAACGACGGCTCGCTCACCACTTCGACGTACTGCGTCGACGGCTGCTCGACGACCGCCGATTGCCCACTCGGTCTGTACTGCCATCGTGAGGAGCTCGAGAGGGTGTGCCAGCACCGCTGCGGACTCGGCGGTCCTTGCCTACCGGGCAGCGAGTGCATCGCTGGCGTCTGCACCAGCCTCATGGGGTCGTGCGGGGTCCGCCCCGACGGAACTACGGTGTGCGCGGGCGGCGCTACGATGTGCGGCACAGCCGAAGGCCAATGCCCCGATGGACAGGCATGTGACCAGTCGTTGATGGCACCACACCGCTGCCGCCCGTATGCGGAGATCGGCTGCTTCCGCACCGGCTGCCCTGCGGGCCAGGTCTGCTTCGAGCAATGCGTACCGAGCCACGAGTGAGCGTGCGGCCACGACAACGCCGGGGATCCCGGCAGCTCCTCGACCGACGAACCCAGCGCCATGCGCAGTGCTCGGTGGCTGGTCGACCTCCCGCTCCCCGCGATGATCGATCCGCAGCGCGACCGCTAGGCGGCCGAAGCGACGGCCGAGCTCTCTGACGCACCCGCGCTTCCTCGCCCGAGCACTCCTCGCAACGATCGCTCGACACCCCCTCGCGATGCTCGAGCGCCCACCGCGCACGTCGCATGGTGCCGCCTGCGCCGGCCGACCACGTACCCAACGCTTCGCACGACGCCCGCTACGCGGCCGAAACGACGCCGAATCCTCGTCCCGCGAGAAAAATCGCTCGCCGAGTGCGCAACGCGCGCAGGGCGGGGTCGAGAAGGACGACATCAGACAGCGGTGCTTGGTGGCGTCGCTCCCCGGTCCTCTTCTCCAAGGTGCTCCCATGCAGACTCCGAATTCCCAAACGCCTGTCTCGCGCGTCGTGTCGGCCGCGCGATTCCTGCTCGCTGCGCTCGTGC
>JAYVCF010000382.1:0-9783 GCA_043750095.1 Deltaproteobacteria bacterium | reverse complement strand
ACGTCGCCCACGCGAATCGGCGAGACGAAGTTCACGTCATCCATCGAGGCCGTGACCGACACGCAGCCCGAGTGCCGCTGCGCCGAGATCGCGCCGCAGACATCCATCCACGCGAGCACGCTTCCGCCGAACGCGGTCCCGAGCACGTTGGAGTGCTGCGGCAGCACGAGCTCCGTCATCTCGGTGAAAGAGACTCGCGGAGAGCGTGCTGCGGGCGTCGTCGTCACGCCGGCTTGGTACCGGGAACGCTCACGGCATGCAAACGCCGCCACCCGGCCTCCGACGCAGCGCGGCATCGCAGCTCGGCGCTCCCGACCCTCTCGGATGCGCTCGTCCCATCGTCCATGCTAGTTGGACGATGTCGCCCCGAGAGGAACAGCCATGACGAGCGAAGCGAAGATCCAAGCGTACATCTCCGGAACGGGCGGCTACGTCCCGCCGCGCGTCGTCACCAACGACCAGCTCCGCACCGAGTACGGGATCGACACGACGCACGAGTGGATCCTGCAGCGCAGCGGCATCGAGGAGCGTCGCTATGCCGACGAGGGCGTGGGCTCGGCCGAGATGGGCTACTACGCCGCCAAGAAGGCCATCGAGAACGCGAAGATCAGCGCACGCGACATCGGGATGATCATCTTCGCGACGCTCTCACCCGACGTGCACTTCCCGGGCAGCGGCGTGTTCATGCAGCGCCGCTTCACGGAGCTCTTCGAGGGCGACATGCCCAAGTACGTGGGCTGCCTCGACATCCGCAACCAGTGCTCGGGCTTCGTCTACGGCCTCGGCATCGGCGCTTCCATGGTCCAGGCAGGTCAGTACGAGCACGTGCTCTTGGTCGGCAGCGAGACGCACTCGGCGGCGCTCGACATGACCACGCGCGGCCGACAGGTCACCTCGCTCTTCGGCGACGGAGCGGGCGCGGCGGTCATCAGCGCGACCCGAGATCAGTCACGCGGCCTGCGAAAGTGGAACGTGGGCGCGGACGGCCGTCACGCCGAGGCGCTCTGGATGCGCGTGTTCGACATCACCAAGCGCCCCTACCTCAAGCTCACGGGCGATCGCTCGAGCGAAGGGACGATCTCGCCAGACATGATGTGGCCGCAGATGGAGGGCAAGGTCGTGTTCCGCCACGCCGTGGAGAAGATGTGCATGTCGCTCATGCAGGTCTGCTTCGAGATGGAGCTCTCCTCGAACGACATCGATCTCTTCGTGTTCCACCAGGCGAACAAGCGCATCAACCAGTACGTCGCGCAGTCGCTCGGGATCCCGGAGGAGAAGCTGATCCACAACATCCACAAGTACGGCAACACGACCGCCGCCACGATTCCTCTTCTCTTGGCCGAGGCGGAAGAGACCGGGCGGCTGAAGCCGGGGATGAAGGTCGCGATGGCAGCGTTCGGAGCCGGGTTCACCTGGGGCGCGGCCGTCATCGACTGGTGATCGCTCGGGCCACGAGGAAGGCGCAACGGCGAAACGAGGCGCATGCTTGATGGGTACGCAACTCCGCGCGCGTCGGACCGACACGAGGGGCGGAGGCGCAAGATGGGGAAGGTCATGACCCGCATTCGACTGACGAACTCGATGGATCGCGAGAAGGCGTTCGCGGGTGAGCTCGACACGAGCGAGGTCCGCAGCGAGACGATCGAAGCGCTCGTCGATACCGGGGCGACGACGCTCGCGATCCCCGAGGACGTGGCGCGGCGGCTCGGTGTGCGGTTCGCCGGAACACGCAACGTGAGGATGGCGAGCGGCGAGAGGCACGCGATTCCCTGGGTCGCGGGCGTGCATCTGGAGATCCTCGGGCGCGACATGACGTGCGACGCGCTCGTGCTGCCTGTGGGGGTGCCTGCGCTCATCGGGCAGATCCCGCTCGAGGCGCTCGATCTCATCGTCGATCCGAAGAACCGCGAGGTGCGCGTAAACCCGGAATCGCCCGACGCGCCGCTGCTCGATCTCTACGCCGTCGCCTGAACGGGCCCAGCCCGGCGTGGTCGTGCCTCGGGGGGCCGCATGTGCTCTATTTCGTCATGTCGATCGAGCGCAGCAACCGGGATCGCGGCAGCCTTTTCGAGAACAACCTGAAGCGCAAGCCCAGTCAGCCCGACATGCAGGGCGACTGCAGCATCGACGGCGTTGCCTACGAGATCCGCGCCTGGCGTCGTGAGGAGCAGCTGACGATCACCGTCGCGCCGCCCCGCGGCGACCAGAACACCTATCCGCCGGACGCGTTTCGCGGCGCGCTCGACCCGATGCCGAAGACGAAGTCCAAGCGCGGCGCCTCCGACGAGCCGACGCCCGCGTGGACCGGCGAGATCACGGGCGACGAGGCCAGCTACACCATTCGTGCCTTCGAGAAGCAGGGCAAGAGCGGCACGTACTTCACGCTCACCTTCGAGCGCCTCGAGCGTGCGCCGAAGCCGGTCGAGACCGAGGCCGAGACCGAGACCGAGACCGACGATCTCGAGGCGTCGTCGAGCTACGACGACCACGCGTAGACGAGCTCGATGCCCGTCTCGGTGACGCGCGTCGGTCCGCGCACCAGCCCGGCCTTCTCGAGCACGCGCGCGCTACCGAGGTTGGTCAGCGCGGTCCGCGCGACGACGCGCTTCACGCCGAGACGCTCGCGGGCCAAGCGCAAGAGCGCGCGCGCGATGTGCGTGCCGTAGCCCTTGCCCCAGTGCGCCGAGCGGACGAGGTATCCGATCTCGGGAACGCCCGGCTCGAAGTCCGAGACGAACACGCGGCCGCTGCCGACGTAGATCTCGCCATCGAACGCGGCGAGCACCGCGAGATAGCGCGGGTCGTCGTCGAGGAGATAGCGCTCGAGCATGCCGCGCACCTCGTCGCGCGCGATGGGCCCACCGACCGGCCCCATGGTGGTGGGATCGGTCAGGAGCTCGCTCAGGCGATCGAGATCACCACGCTCGTAGGACCGCAGGTGAAGCGGGCCTTCGTCGAGCGCGGTGACGCGTATCGGCATGTCGGCAAGAGTGCCCGGCACGCCGGGCCGAGCCATTTGCGATCAGAACAGATCGCGGAACGTGACTTCGGGCTTCTTGCGAGCCACGAGGATCGCGTTCACCGCGCGCACGATGCGGGTCTTGGTCGGACCCCCGAGCGCGGTGCCGGCCAGCGCGCGGTCCATCGCCGGCTGCGTGACGCGACGGCCCGAGCGGGGCTTCTTCTTCGAGATCGCCTCGTCCTTCTCCGCCTTGCCCGCCTTGATGGCGGACTTCTTGGCGACGAGCGTGCGGTCATCGGCGGTCTGGCGCTCGATGCCGCGGCTCTCGCCCACGACACGACGCGCATCGATCTTGTTCTTGGTCAGGTAGTCACTGAGCTTCGACATAGGGCGCGATGTGTACGGGGAGATCGCCTACGCGGCAAGCGCGCAAGCAAGACGAGCACCCCGAGGGCCCAGGAAACCGCTCCGCAGCCGGATCCAGCCCCCGCCCGGCAGGCGCAGCCCGGCGCGGGTACGGGGGCGGCGCCAGCGTCGGGTGTCGCGCTCGCGTCGGCCGGAACGCCTGCGTCCAAGCTCTCCGCGCAGTCGCTCGCAAGGCCCGCGATGCAGATCGAGACCGCGTCGCTCGAGCCGCTCGTCGCACCGTTCGCGAGCACGACGATGATGGTGTCCGCGCCCGCGGCCATGAGGTCGACCTGGCCCTGCCCGCGGGCATCGCGCACGAAGCGGCCCCCCGCGAATGCCACCGTGATCACGTCGACGCCGGCGGGCGTGGCTCCCGTGAGGCGCACCGACACGTGGTTGCTCGCGACCGAGAAATAGTGGGCCGACGCCGGGAAGATCCGCGTCGAGAGCGTGTGATAGGGCAGCGTGACCGACATGGTCGCGACCTCGGCGAATTGCTCGCCGCGTCGCGGCCCGTGCGTCGGATCCACGCGGCCGCCCGTGAACACGAGCCACTCGGCGAAGTCCACGTAGCTCGCGTGGAACGTGGTCGCGTAGTCACGCGCGAGCACCGTGTCGAGCACGTCGAGCCAGTTGCTCGTGCTCGCGCCCGCCGTCACGTCGAGCTGGTTCCAGAAGTGGACCACGAGCGCGTCGTCGAAGCGCGTCGTGTAGTACTCCCAGACGATGGCCGAGCCGTACGCGTAGGGCTGGACGGGGCCGATGGAGTCCACACCGAGCGCATGATCGGGTCGGGCGAGGAACGCCGACGCGAAGCTCTCCATGTCCGTCTGCGCGGGATCGAAGCGCTCGCTCGCCCAGACCGCCGTCGACTCGGCGAGCGTGCTGCCCTGCACGGCGAGCTGATCGTCGTACGCCGCCTGCACCGCGTGGAAGAACTCGTGGCTCGCGAGCAAGCGCGCGCCGTAGTGCACCGAGGGATAGCCGAAGCCGACGAAGTCGTTCTCCTGGAGCATGTAGCCGGTGCACCCGGTGCCTGGGACGCAGTCCTCGCGTCGGAACGAGCCGTCGGCGCCGCCGCCCGTCGCGACGGTGAAGTCCAGCAGGTACACGTCGAAGAGCCCGTCGCCGCCGTGGTCGATCGGTACCGTCGTGTCGGCTCGCGGCGCGCGAAAGCCCATCGCGGTGTAGCGGGCGAGGACCATGTCGTACTGCAGCGCGACGAGGTCGACGTAGTCGGGCGTGCCGTTCCCGTCGGTGTCCGCAGCGGGCACCGCGTTCGTGCCCGCGCGCGTGAAGTGGATCCGGAACGCACCGGCCGGCGACACGATGCTCTCCACCGTCTCGGTCGAAGCAAAGTACGGCGCGCCATCGGTCGATCCGGGCGTGTCGGGGCGCAGCTCGGCGATCGCGGGCGTCGCCGCGATGGGATCCGCCGCGCACCCGAGCACGCAGGCGGCGAGCGTGAGCGCGAGCAAGCGACGCCGACGCGCGAGCGCGAGCACGAGCGCGAGCAACGCGAGCCCGGACCCGGACCCCGTGCCCGCAGCGCGGCATCCGCATCCGCTACCCGGAGACGGCGATGCACCGCCATCGACACCCGCGTCGCCCGATCCTGCGTCACGCAGCCCCGCATCGCTCGGTCCCGCGTCGGGAACGCCCGCCGGGTCGATCCTCGCCAGCGCCGCTGCGGGATCGACGATCCCGAATCCGTAGAGCACGTCGTGCCCCATCGCATCCGGCGACGCGAAGGGCGCCCGCCGGACCGTCGCGATGAGCGCCGCGCGCAGATCGGCCGCGCTCATCGTCGGGCGACGCGACGCCATGAGCCCGGCGATGCCCGCCACGATCGGACACGCCGACGACGTGCCGCCGAAGCGATCGGTGGTGTCGCCTGGGTCTGCGCCGTCCGCGCCGGCGATGTCGGTGGTGAGCGTCCCCGTCGGCGCGACGAGCGCGAGGCACTGGCCCATGTTCGAGAAGTTGGCGGCCTCGTCGAAGGTGTTGATCGCGCCGACGGTCACGAGCCCCGGGATCGCCTCGAGCTCGTCCGCGCCGATCGTGCGCGAGTCGTTGCCGGCAGCGAACACCACGAGCGCGCCGGTGCCGCCGTGGCCCTGTGTCTGCACCATGTTCAGCACGTCGACGAGCGGTCCGGGCGCGGGGATGCCCGTCGTGAAGCCCCAGCTGTTCGACACCACGGCGACGTCGGCGTGCATCAGCACGAAGTCGTACGCGCGCACGTCGGTCGACGTAGGGATGAGCGAGCCGTCCGGGCCGAGCAGCCGCACGCATCGGAGCGAGCACTCGGGGCATGCGCCCGCGACGTCGATGCCGTTGTCGGTCGCCGCCGCGACGAGGCCCGCACACGAGGTGCCGTGGTTGTTGCCGCTCGTCATCGGCAGGTACGAAGGATCGGTGTCGTCGTCGAACGCGTCGTAGCCCTGCAGCATGTGCGGGCTGAGATCGGGGTGCGTGAGATCGCAGCCGTCGTCCACCACGGCGATGGTCACCGCGGGATCACCGTCTTCGTGGCGCCACGCGTCTTCCATGTGGAGCGTCTGCCAGAACCACTGGCCGCGGTAGCTCGGGTCGTTCGGCGGGACCGCGATCGAGGCGCGTGCGTGCGCGAACGCGAGGTCCGGCATCGCCGCACGCAGCACACCGCGCTCGACCAGCGGCGCGAGACGCTCGGCCAGCGCGAAGGGATCCTCGCCCCGCGCCGATCGAACGGCGACGATCTCGGCCCTCGCGGACAGCACTTCGTCCACGACGAGATCGAGCTGCGCCCACGCGCCCGCGGGCCCGGACACGAGCACGCGATCGGTGCCCAGCGCGGCGTCGAACCGAAGGCCGTCATCGCGCACGATGGCGAGGCCGCCGTTCGGCGCCGCTCTCGCGACGAGCCAGTGCCCGCGATCGAAATAGCGCCCGCCCGCGGACGCGACCTGCGCGCTCGCCGTGCTCGCCAGCGAGAGCCAGAGAGAAACGACGAGAAACCGCTTCAATCCCGGCGGGAGGCGTCGAAGACGCGATTTCAATCCAAGTAGGCCCACTGGATGCGGATGTTACCCGACGAGCCGCTCGTCGTCGGCATCGCCCCGGTGGCATCGCACGCGGCCTGGTCGACGGGGTTGTAGTAGCCCACGACCTCGAGCTTCACGTGGCGCCCGTTCGCGAGCGCGAGGATGTAGACGTTGTGCGTCATCGCGACGCAGCTGCTGTAGCTCCAGAAGCTCGAGAGCACGGTGATGGGCGCGCCGATGCCGCCATCGCGGACGACCGTGCACGCGCCGTCGGTCATGTAGACCTCGCTGTGGTAGGCGAGCCCGGCCGGCACCGAGGTCACACTGTCGAACGTCGGCGGCGTGCCCGTCGCGGGGTCGTTCGGGAGCCGCGCACCCTGGACGCACGAGGGCCCGGAGACGCCGCCGTTGAGCCTCATGACGAACCGACGCACCGCGAGGTCCCAGCCGGTCGAGGCGAGCGCGTCTTGATCCGAGACGTCGACGCGCACGAGCCCCGCATCGGTGAAGCGGACGTAGACGTAGCTCTCCGTCGGCATGACGCCGCCGGCCATCGAGTCGATGTGCGAGAGGTGCACGCCGGACGTGGTCCCCTCTTCCGTCACGCTGCGGGTGCTCACCGTCGCGAGCAGGTCGAGCGCGGAGATCTGCTGGTCTTGGCAGCTGGGCGCGACCGGCGCGCACATCATGGGCGCTCCCGTATCCGACCCCGCATCGCCCATCGCGATCGCGGCATCGTTCATGGACACGGGCGTTGGCGTGCACGCGCCGAGCGCCACGAAGACGAGGACCGACGGACCGGAATAAGAGGTACACCGCATCAGCCGGGGATGACACGAGAACCCCTCCGGCGCACCTCTTTCTCCCAAGCGCGCTCCTTCGTTGACCGCGAAACCGCGGCACAAGTACGCTGGCACCGCACCGCGACCTGGATGTCGCTTCGCAGGGGAGACCATGGGGCCTACGGCAGCTCGATCCACGCTGAATTCGCGACAGCTCATGGCGCACCGCCCCGCACGCGCGCGAGCCCTCGTGGTCTCCATCGCGTGTCTCCTCTCCGCGGTGGCTTCGACGGCCCTCGCCGGTGACGTCCACGGCACGCTCACGGTACCGACCGACCTGCCCTCGATGACGCCGCCCACGTCGGACGACGCCTTGGCGCGCGTTCGCTACTGGGAAGAGTGGAACGGGCTGATCGATCCGCGCCCGACGCGCGTCGATCCCGCGCGCGAGATCGCCGTCGTGCTCACGGGCGAGGGAACGCTCTCCGAGGCGGACCAGCCTCCGTACCGCCTCCACAACGGGTCGCTCCAGCCCGCGACGGTGGTCGTTCGTGTCGGCTCGGCCTTCCAGATCCGCAACGACGACGGTTGCTCGTACGAAGTCTTCGCGGACGGTCTCGAAGACATCGGCCCCGTGCAGACGGCGCCCGGGATGGCGCGACCGCTCACGGTGTCGGCGGCGGGCCACTGGCCGCTCGCCGATCGGAACTACCCGCACGTGCGAGGGCATCTCCACGCGATCGCGGATCTCGTCGCGCGCGCCACCGTCGAGCCGAGCGGCGCGTACGTGTTCCACGGCGTGGCGGCGGGGAGCTACGTGCTCCACGTCTTTCACGGCGATCACGAGGCGAGCTCCATGCCGATCGACGTGACCGACGCGGTGCTCACGATCCCCGCCATCCAAGTTCAGGCCGCCATCGCGGCCGCTGCGCCCTGACCGTAGGAGTCCGATGCTGCCTTTGACGCGAGTCTGGTCCCTGCTTCTGGTGGTCGCCGCGGTCGGCGGGATGGCCGTCGCGATGATCGGAACACATGTCATCGACGAGCGCACCGACGACGCCGCGCGCGCATCGCTGGTGCGCGATCGGTTCGAGCTGGAAGCGCTCCTGAAGCTCGACGCACGTGCGCGCATCGACGCGATCGCTCCCGTCGCGGCCAACGGCGACGTTCGCACCGCGCTCCGTACGGCCACGGGTCGAGCCGCCGGCGCAGCGATCGACGAGACCCTCTCGACGAACCTGCACGCGCGCCTCGGCGAGCTGAACGGACAGCTCGGAGAGATGGCGGGCGATCTCGTCTTCGGCGTGGACGCGAACGGCATCATCGTCGCCCAGGTGGGTGGACCGACTCCGCCGCACGGCGCGGGCCTCGGCGCGTTCCCCCTCGTGCGACGCGCGCTCGACGGCTACGTGCGCGACGACGTGTGGGTCTACAACGGCGAGGTCTTCCGAATGGCGGCGCGCCCCGTGATCGACGCGGGCCAGTACGTCGGCGCGGTCGTGCACGGAAAGCGCTTCGACGACGCGTTCGCAGCGCGTCTCGTGTCGCGGCTGAGCGGCGCCAGCCTGGGGTTCTTCTTGCGCGATCAGATCGTGGCGGCCTCGATGCCCGAGACGGTCCCGGGCGCGCCGCGACGCGACGATCTCGCCGGACCGCTCGCGACGATCATCGTGGCACCCGAGTGGGATCTGGCGCAGCTCTCGCCTCCGCAAGAGCTCGCGACCGGGGGCATCGCGGTGTTCGCGCCCATCGTCGGCGGCGCCGCGTTCGCCCACGTGGGCTACGCGCTCGGAAGGCCGCGCGCGGTGCTCGGCCGACCGACGGCGATCCTCGATCTCGCCTCGGCGCAAGACTGGGCGGGTCTTCCCTGGCCGATGCTCGGCGCGGCCGGGTTCCTCTTGTTCTTGATCGCCATGCTCACGAGCTGGCTCGAGCACAACCGCCCGCTCTCGAAGTTCCGCGCGGCGTCCGATCGGCTCGGCAAGCGCGAGCTCGATCGCTTCGTGCCGCCCGAGTTCGGCGGACAGCTGCGCACGGCGGCAGCGAGCATCAACGAGGCGCTCGACAAGGTGCAGGACAGCGCCGCGGCCACCGGCTCGCGTCGCAAGGCGGCCGACCTCGATCAGATCCTCGGCAAGGCGCCCGAAGCGAGCTCACCCGCGTTCTTCGGATTCGGCGAAGACAAGAGCCGCCCCTCGCAGGGTGACTTCGATCTTCCGCCCGCCCCTCCCGCGGCGAGCTCGCCCTCGATCCCCAAGCCCCCGGCCGCACCCGCGGCACCGTCCGCGCCCGCGATGCCCACGCCGCCCGCGGCCCCCGCACGGCCTGCTGCGCCGGCGGTCCCCGCGCCCCCTGCGAAGCCGGCCGCTCCGCCTCCGCCCGAGCGCCCCAAGGTGACCGCGCAGGATCCGCTCGGCACCACGATGATGGGCGTCGGCTCGGGCAGCGGATCCGGTGCCGGCATGGTGCAGGCGCAAGCGATCCCGCGCCCCTCGGCGCCACTGGTTCCCGCCCCGCCCCCGCCCTCGCAAGAAGAGGAAGACGAGGACGGCGCGACGATGATCGCGAAGGTCCCCGACGAGCTCCTCAAGCGCGCGGGCAGCGA
>JAYVCF010000381.1:0-9844 GCA_043750095.1 Deltaproteobacteria bacterium | reverse complement strand
TCAGTCGCGGCGCCGAGCCCATGATTGCTCATGGCAAGACACCGACGATGACTCCAAGACCATCACCGCTCCTGTGGGCGATCCCCCTTTTTGCGATGGCATGCCACGCAGCGGACGGGCACGTCTCGACGATCGCAGGGAGTGGGCAGCCGGGGTTTCATGACGGTCGCGGCGGCGAGGCGGCGTTCAACTTGCCCGGTGCGCTAGCTGTCGCGACCGACGGCACGATCTACGTCGCGGACACCTTCAACCACGCCGTGCGCCGAGTCACCCCGGACGGTCTCGTTTCGACCATCGCGGGTACGGGAATGCTCGGGTACCTCGATGGCCCTGGTAGCGTAGCGACGTTCAACGTCGTCGCCGGAATAGCGCTCGACGAGGCCGCCCAGGTTCTCTATGTGGCGGACTCCCAAAATCAGCTGATCCGCCGCATCGATCTCGCAACCGGGACTGTCAGCACGTTCGCGGGCGCCGCGTCGTCGCCCGGGCTCGTGGACGGGGCGCTTGCTGACGCCCGCTTCGATCAGCCGTATCACCTGGCGCTCGACTCCGCCTCCTCGACCCTCTGGATCGCTGACAAGCAAAACAACGCCGTTCGCGCGATCGATCTGCGCACCGCTACCGTTCGTACCGTCGCGGGAGGCGGGGACCCCGGGTTCGCGGATGGAGTCGGGGCGGCGGCTCGGTTCTCCGCGCCGTCGGGCGTTGCCGTAGATGGGGCCGGTGGTGTGTTCGTCACGGACAGCCCGAACACGGTTATCCGCCACGTCTCGGCGGACGGCACCGTCACCACAGTTGCAGGCGTCGCGAGTCGGCCCGGGTACATGAACGGGCCCGCTTCTGCCGCGCGAATGGCCTTTCCTTGGGGCATCGCGGTGGCAGCCGATGGGTCGGTCGTGTTCGCGGACCGGTTCAACAACGTCATTCGCGGACTGAGCGCGCGCACCGTGACGACTGTCGTCGGGTCGCCTTGGTCTGGCTCGAGCCTCACCGGCGCTCCCCCTCGCACAGACGGGTCGATGAGCGAGGCCGTGCTCTGGCTTCCTACCGCGGTCGCGATCGGGCCGAGCGGTTCCCTTTTCGTGACAGACGCGAGTTCGTTGCGGCGCTTCGACCGTTCGCCCTGAGAGCGGCCATCACGGTATTCCTCCTATTCCGTCGTCTCCGGTAGCGGGCGCAACCCGGCGCCCCGGAACGACGGGAGAGACGGAGATGAAGCGAGTACACGAGGTCCAGATCGACGAGCGACACGTCCGAGGGCTCGACGCCGAGCGCGTACGTCGGGCTCACGACACGGGCGCGATCCCGAGCCGAGCCGCGGTCCTCCGCGAGCTTCTCGACGCCCACCTACCGGCCACCGACACGACGCCGAGCGGCGCGAACGGGAGGGCGTAGTCATGCGTCCTCGGCGGTGGTTGAAGATCGATGACGTACTCGGGCGTGGCTGGACGCGTGAAGCGATCGCTCGCTTCCTCCGGAGCCCCGACAAGCACGAGCAGAAGCCGCGCGGCAGACCGACGAGGCTCTACGCAACTCGGCGTGTCAACGAGGTCGAGCAGACGCGCGAGTGGATGTCGTGGTGGTGCACGAACACCCGCGACGGGCGGCTCCACGCGGCGATGATCGCGGAGCAGCGCGCGGCCTCCGACGTTCCCACGACCTCGGCGATCCGCGACGACGCGTCCGGCGTGATCGAGGTGCACCGACGGCCGGATCTCGCGCTCGAACCACATCCGAGCCGTACGTGACCGAAGGGTCGGGTATACCGGCGCCGCGTGCGCCGGAGCGCGGTGACGCTCCGCGCGCCCGCCTCCGGCCGACGTTGACGGCGAGCTTCGTCCGTGTGCTGATCTTCTCGTGGTCACGATCGAGATCTTGATGTTCGACTCGGCGGACGTGCTCGATCTCGACGCGCCGCCGCCTGGCCGGCGCCCACACTCGTTCGGACGAGTTCAACTCGCGCGTCTGCCCGCGAGCGGCGATTGGATTTGCGGCGTCCCGAACAGCAACGCCGTCATCGTCGAGATGGTCATCGTCTGCGGGCCGAGCGATCGCGATCCCGATGCGTACGTGTACGTGCGACCCGCTGGAGCGACAAACGATCCGCTCGACGGCGCGTCACCGCTCTCGTCGAGCGCCTTGGCGGGGAGCCGCGACGTGTGGATGTTGCCTCCGGGCCGCCCGCCGCCCCTTGCGAACGATATGGTCGAAGCGGGCGGGGCGCTCCAGGTACGCGTCGAGCGGGTCGTGCTCTACGCGGATACGCCGGAGTTGCCCGGTAGCGTGATCTGCAGCCCGCTGCTCACGCGCTGGCCCTACTCGTCGAAGGCGATCGGCCTCACGTCCGAGCCGGTGGTCGCACGATCCGCGCAATCGACGACGCGTACCAGCGCTCGCCGCGACTTGGAACACGCTCGTCGTTCAGGCGCCGAGCGATCTCGTTCATCGAGAGCCCCGACGCGTGAAGGCCGCGGACTCGCTCGACCACCTTCTGCTCGGTGGCGACCGGGACCAGTCTCGCGTCGGCGTCGAACGCGTAGCCGAGCGGCGGACGCCCGCTGATGCGCTCACCACGACCTCGTTTCACCGCGAGCGCCGACTTCGTCCTCGACCTGATGAGCGCCCGCTCGTATTGGGAGAAGGCGTCGATGATACTTCGCATCAGCATCGCCTCGGGGCCGACGCCGTTCCCCGCGCCATCCGCGCTCACGATCGTCGCGTTCGCGCGCTCGGCGAGCCGCTCGATCATCGCGCCGATGATGAGATCGCGGGCGAGACGATCCCGTTTGGCCACGACGAGCACGCCGGCACCGTGAGCACCAAGCGCATCGATGGCTGCGAGGAGCCCGGGGCGATCCTCGATCGGTGCGCCGCCGGAGATGCCCTTGTCCTCGTGTACGGCGACGACGCGGACGCCGTTCGCCTTCGCCCATCGCTCGATCGCGTCTCGCTGCGCTCGCGGGCCAAGGGCTTGATCTTCCGTGCTCACCCTGAGGTACGCGACCGCGACCGTTGGATCTGCGGGGCCACGGCGTACCTTGGCCGGGCTCACAGAAAGCCCGCCGGTCGGCGACGTGGAGCTCGTGACCCGGCGTCCTCGCGCTCGACCCGCTCGTGATCGGCTCGCGTCGTCCGGCGCGCGTCGGCCTGCTCCTTGGCGGCGGTCTCGAAGTGGGCGTGCGTGATCGTTGGGCTCGTTGTGGGATTCGTGTCGTAGATCGCGGCGGCGCTCGCGGTGAGGACCGCGTTCTTGATTTCACCGCCTGCGAGATCGAACTCGGCGAGCCGCTCGATG
Source organism: Deltaproteobacteria bacterium (assembly GCA_043750095.1). Classification (GTDB taxonomy): domain Bacteria; phylum Myxococcota_A; class Polyangia; order Polyangiales; family Sandaracinaceae; genus JBBSAT01. Next base: position 6,549 of record JAYVCF010000381.1, on the reverse strand, counting down.
TTCACGTCGCTCGCGATTGGAAGCGCGGGCGGAATGAGCGCGCGCCAGATCGCGGCGCGGGTAGCGGGATCCGTCGGGCGCGCGAAGTGCACACGGACCAAGGCGCGCCTCCACACGGCATCGTCCAATAACTCCGGGAGATTCGTCGCCAAGATTGCGACCCCATCGAAGCGCTCAAGCTCGGTCAGCAAGATGTGCACGAGCGCGTTCCCAAGCCGACGCGATCCGAAAATGCATTCAGCTTCGTCGAAGAACAGCAGCGCTCCTTGGCGCTCGGCCTCGCGGAAGAGCGGCGCGATCAGCGAGCCGCTCTCCTCGTGCTCCATGAAGCGGGCGAGGTCCACGCCCAAGACCTTCTTGCGTAAGCGATGGGCGATCGCGTGCGCCGTCATCGTCTTCCCCGTGCCCGGGGCGCCATCGAACACCAAGACGACCCCGCGCCCGTACGCGATGACGTTGGCGAGTCCCCACGAATTCCACAACGCGAGGCGCCGATCGTGGTTGTCGATCACGCGTTGGATGCGTTGGCGATCGTTGGGGGGGAGGACGACCTGATCGAACGTTGCCTTGGGCGTCTCCAATCGGGCGAGGTCGGCAAGCTCATCGCCAAGGCCGCAATCTCCGAGGAGTACGGAGAAGGTACGCGGGCGCACCGAGACCTCGATCCCGAGCAGGTCCTTCGGGCTCGGCGACCGTCCGCCATAGTTCATCTCGATCAGATCAAACGCGACCAAGCGACCTCGCGGACCGAGCGCTCCGCGGCGCGTGATGCGCTCGCTGCTCGCGAGGTCGAGGAACGTGAAGATCACGTCCGGCGTGAGCGACGCCATCCGCTCGCTGTCGAGCGATCCGTACAGCCGCTCGAAGCGGCGCGATACGCACGGCGCCGCCGCCAAGAGCAAGACGACGCGATCGAATTGATCGAGCCCGTGAACGCGCGTGAGCTTGTCGAGGCCGAGTTCGCGCTCCTGGCTCTCTCGATGAACGGAGAGACGAGCGTCGATCGTTTCGCGTAGTTCGTGCTCGGTGGTGGCGGAGACCTCGATCCGCTCGGCCAGTTCCCGCGGCTGGATGCGCTCGTGATCGACCGCGAAGCCACCGTGTCTCGACGCGCGATCCTCGGGCGCGAGATCGCGGCGCCGTTCGAGTGCGATCCGGTGCGCCCGAGCGGCCACCCACGCGAGTTCGGCTTCGATGAAATCGAGGTCGCTCGTCCACGGCGTTGGGCTCGTGCTCACGAGCTTGTAACGGCGCGCCGAGCGCGACGTACACCGCGGGCCACTCCCGATCGAACCCGTAGTGAAATTGCAAACCGAAAAACCCCGCAAGGAGATCGGCGCGGCGCGGCGATGCCTTGACTCTACGGGTGATCCGGGCCGGAGGGGTTTTCAGCGGCGGGCGGGAGAAAGGGGGTTATCGTTTGGTTTCGAACCGCTAGAACCGCCTAGAAGACTTCGCCCACCCCGGGGCCTGCACAGAATTCACGTATCGAGTCCGCGATGAAAACGACGTGGTGGATTTCGGAAACGTCACGGGTCGCGGGCCGGGCCGAGAAACTGACGGATCAGCGCCGCCCGGCACGGGAGGTGGCGCGCGTCACCATCTTGCCGCGGAGACGCTGGTAGGTATCGGTCGCCTCCACCCGTGTCAGCCGTGCGCGGTCTGCCTTCGGGACTGTGTCCACGTCGTCGCGAATCTGGATCGTTCCTCGCGGAACCGGGAGCCGCGACCCGACGGCGCCCGTGATGATGTAGTGGGTTCCGCGTCCGGACGGGACGCTCGTGCCCGTCCAACGCGGCGCGTCCCGATCAACGACACGAAGGCGATCGATCGCGTCTCGCGTTGTCGGCGATGAGTAGAACGCGGCGGCGCCCGCCGCCTCGATCTGAAAGCCGTTGAACCCGGCGACCTCGTCCGCGTTGAGCAACGGAACGTAGTCGTCGTGCGAAGGACCGACCCGGTAGATCTCGGCATCGAAGAGGAGCAGCAGGTGTCGAGGAGACAGCGGCATCATCAGGAGCAGGCCCGCCGAGATCGGGCTCGCGGCTCCGACGGCGCCGACTCCGGCCCATCGATTGTGTCGAACGACGGGAGCGTCGGACGTGATGAGCTCGACGCCGTCCGGGGCGACGAGCACCTTGACGCGGAGGTCCTGGAGCAAAAGAGGCGCCTCGCTCCAGATCGCGAGCGGGACCGCTACTCCTCCGGCGAGCGCCGGAATCTTCGTTTCGCGGAGGGCGGCGCGAACGGGATCGGGGAGTGGCGGGTGCGTCGCGATCACCTCGTGCACTGTGCGCTCGCGCTGCTCCTCGGCGGACTTCAGAGCCGACGGCGTACGCCCGGCCTGCGTCGCCACGTAGCGCAGCACGGTCGTCATCGCCGTTGTACCGGGCTCGGGTACGCCGGCACCCTCGATCATCGATCGGAACACGGGCGCGGTCTCGCGCTCGATGCGCTGCAACTCCTTCTCGATCACGAGATCGCGCCCGTAGTAGAAGGCCTCTTGTGCGACGCCGTCGATCGACGCGCCGCCGACGTGCGTCCACGATCGCACGCGAAGCAGGCCGATCGCTTTCTCGTTCGTCCCGGGCACCGCGAAGTTCCGCAGGTAGGACTGCGGGACGTAGTGCTGTCGCTTGTGCGCGGTCACGTTCCGTGCGGCTCGAAGAGCAGTGACACGATCGCCAGTCTACTCGACGGGCGAGCGGACGCGCGCCCCGAGCCCGGCCCGGTGTCCCGTCCGACTTCGGGTTCGACGGAGTCCTGCTTCGGTCCGCCGTTGCGGGCGTGACGTACGCTGCGTTTCGCCGTCGGCGATGGCGTGAGTCCGGCGAGTCCTGGGAGTCCGGCTTTGCGGCGTACTCTCCGGGGCGCGCGGCGCGCGAGGAGCGCGGCGACGAAGCCCCCGGATCGCGCGCCGCCATCACGACCGGGGCTCGCCGAGAAGTGCGCGCCGAAGCCGGACTCGTAGGACTCCTCGCGCGAAGCGCCAATTTCCGCAGGGAAAATCGTCCTACTCCGCGATCGAGAAGCGGACCGAAGCCGGACCGAGGTGGGTCCGCCCGATGCGACTGATCCCCCGGCGCGCGTGAATCGGCTTCCTGTTCACGAGGAGCGCGGAGCGCGCGATCGCGAGCGAGGGCGCCCCCTCGGGGTTCGCAGGCCGGTGGTGGTGCGTCACCGATACTCGCGTGATCAGCGCGTCGCCCGCGCGACCGGGCGAGGTCGAGACCCCTCGGAGGGAACGCGTGCGGTGCGGCGCTGGTACGCTCGCGCCCGATGGAGAGCTACGTGTACGTGATGCCCCGGACGTACTTCGCGTGGGGGCTCGGGTCCGCGCTTGAAGGAGAGGCGGACACGTGGGGCACAGGGTCTCCGGCCTCCGAAGGGAAGGTCATCTCGACGCGTCAGCGATTCGCCGACGACGACGAGTACGACGCGTTCATCGACGCCCTCCAGTCTCGGATGCTGAAGCTGAAGCCAAGCCTGCTTGGCGAGAAGGGCGTCCGGCTCGTGGTTGCTTGCGGGTGGGAGCCGACAGCGGAAGGGTTGTATCGGCAGACGGGCGAGTTGGTCGGTCGCCTAGGCCGACAGCCCCAACTCTACGACCTCGACGAGCGGCCTCGCCCGCGTGAGCCCGAGCTATCCGCGGAGTGGACGCGCGTCGTCGCGAACGCGAAGAGACACGCCTTCCTCACCATCAGGCCGCGTCAGGAGGTGTTCGAGGACGGCGCGTTCAAGACCATCGAATGGCCTGAACTGCTCGTGCTCTCCGTTGGGGACATCGCGACCATCCTCGACATCACCACACGAGGCGCGGCGAAAAAGATCCAGAAGGGCGACTTCGATGGCGTCCGACTTGCGACGATCGGGCGCGACAACTACTCGCACCCTGAGGTTGCCGTCGAAGGATTCCGTCGGTACCTCGATAGGCACGGAACGCGAGGAGACAGAGAGCGGCTCGCCACGTGGATTGCCACGCAAGCCGAAGTGAAGGCCGACAAGGCGGCGAAAGACAGAGAGGTCGAGAAGCAGAAGGCGGCGAGAGTCGCGAGAGCCGCGAAGGCGAAGGCGCGCAAGGTCAACGCACGACGCTGAGAGTTCCGCTTTTCGGGTTCCGGTTTTCGGGCTCCATCTACCCGACACGGCACTAGCTTGCTTTCTGTTCGGTCGTCCACGTGGACGCGTCGAACAAGAAGGTAGGACCCGATGATCGACGATGACGTAGGTGCCTGTAGTACGGACGTGTTCGAGCAGAAGCCCGCCACAGAGGTTCGAGCGACCACGCGCCGCAAGACGAAGAAGACGAAGCAGCAGCAGTGGATGTTCGTCACGTATCGCCGCGAGACGATCCTGATCGCGTACTCCCGCGCCGCGCTCACGATCTACGGACCAGGCGACCGCCAGGTCGAGGTCGAGAAGCCGGGGCGCGACGCCGTGCAGATGGCCGCCCGCATGACCTGGGGACCGCTGCTCGTCGGTTGGGGTGAGGACGACTCCGACGCGATCGAGATCCGTCGGCTCGACGTTGAGGGCTTCTGCGTGTGGTCTGTCGCCTCGATGGACCTGTGCTCGGCTGCCGTCACGTCCCGAGAGGAGGCGTACGCCGAGCGGGCTCGGAATGCCGGCTGGAACCTCGATGTCGCGGCGCAGGTGGACGCGGCCGAGAACGGAGGTACGCCGTGAGTGACGACACCAAGCACCCGCTCATCCGCTCTTCAACCAGCGCCTTCGCCGCCGACGACTACCCGTTGCAGGAGCTTGCCGACGACGGCGCGCGCATCGCGCACGAGCGACTCTTCCACGTGCACCGCGGAGTTCGCCGCATCGACGCGGACTACGTTCTCGTCTTCGACAACGCCCCGCTTCGCGGCTCGACGAAGCGAGACGACGCGCTCGCAGACCTCGCCGCGCGTCTGAGCGCGGCCGGGCTCTCCGTCGTTGCTACCGGGGCGTACCCTGGCCTCGATGGCGAGCAGCCCGCGTACACGCGCACGCTCGTTCTCATCGCGCCTGGTCGTGGCGCGACCGACGTAGTTGTTTCGTGTTGGAACGAGATCCTGCGCGAGCGCTACTGAACCGCGGCGCCCCGGTGATCGCGACGCTCGTCGCCGCGGTCGCCGGGGCCGGGCGCGGCTCGAGCCCGGCCCGGTAGTTTCTCTATTTTCGCTGTAGGGGGTAGCCGCGACGATTGGAACGCGCGGCAAGGAGGTCTGCTCCGATGCCACATCCCCCCGCTGGCGCGCGTGCGCCGTTGCGCTTCGAACTGCTTCTCGACCGCGAGGTCGTCGCGCGAATCGACGCGCGTCGCACCATCGCCGCGCCGGGTCGCCGCCAGCCCGCGTCGCGCGGCGAGATCGTCCGCGCGCTGATCGAGCGCGCTCTCGACCTCGACGAGACGAAGCCGTCGTCGTCGCCGGACGCCACGTACTGAACCCCGAATTGCGTCGGCCTGCGGGTGCCACCCCACAGGCCTGACAGGAACAGGAGCCTAGCTGTGACCCCGAGTATACCGTTCGACGATGGGCTCGCGCCCGTCGATTCTGTCTCGTCTGCTTCGATCGTGCTCATGAACACGGACGCGCTCGCGCCCGTGGAGCCGCCACCCTCTGACCCGGCCACGAGCGTCCCGAACGAGTCCGCGGAGGCAGACGACGAGACGACCGCGTCCGCGAGCGGCGAGTTCGATCTCGACGTGCTCCTGGGCGACGCCCAGGAAGAGACGGCGGCGCCGCCGCCCGCGTTCGACCTCGACGCAGCGCTCGCGATCACCGACAACGCGTCCGACACCGGACCCATCGCCGTCGCCCATCTTCGCGAATTGGTCGAAGGCTCGGTCATCCCCTACGGCTCGGTTGTGCAGGCGGGCATCTACAGCGAGCGCGATCCGAAGCGCGTGCGTGACCTGCTCGGCGAATCGAAGCTCACGAGGCAGATCCGCGACGTGCACACACCAGCGCTCGTGTTCGAGTACCGCATCCCAGGCGAGCGCGGCGACGAGGCGGTGATGCGCCGCGTGAAGCTCGCGACCCCGCTCGACGAGGACATCCGCTATCTCTCACCGAGCAAGAGCGTCCCGCGCCTCTACCTCCCGCCCGAGACACGCACCGACGAGAACCGCGCGTGGTGGCGCGATGTTCGCGCACCGCTCGTGATCGTCGAGGGTGAGAAGAAGGCGCTCTCCGTAGCAGCGGCGCTCTCGAACGCGAGAGCGAAGAGCGGCGCCGACTACGTCGTCGTCGGCATCCCCGGTGTCACGACCTGGCACCCGGCGAAGCGACCGCGCGAACTGCTGGCCGACTTCCACCTGTTCGAGTTGAAGGATCGGACGGTCACGATCATCTTCGACAGCGACGCCGATCGAAAGCACTCGATCGACGCGCAGCGCGAGCAACTCGCCGCGACGCTCCATCGTCACGGCGCGAAGCCCCGCATCGCGAAGGTCCCCGAGATCCGTGATGCGAAGAAGACGGGGATCGACGACTACCTTGCGCTCCGCGACGAGAAGAAGCTCGTCGAGCCGCGGCGCTCGCTCAACTTCCTCGTGAC
>JAYVCF010000380.1:0-5653 GCA_043750095.1 Deltaproteobacteria bacterium | reverse complement strand
TGGACGGCATGCTCCGCGAGTGGGGCAGCGCCACGATGACGAGCGTCGGCACGGGCGACGACGCGTCGATGCGCTTCGCGCTCGGCTACGACGACGACGGGCTCTTCGTCGCGGCCGAGGTGCACGACGATCGCATGGTGCGGACGGCGCATCCCGGGGACACGGAAGACGCGGTCGTCGTGACGCTCGCGCTGCCGCACGGGCGCGCGCTCGCGGCGACGGAGCTCTGGCTCTACGCGGGCGTCGCGGGAACGAGCGCGGCGGTCGCGCAGGTCGGGGCCATCGGCGCACGGCGTCGGACCTCGCCGCGTGGCGCGCAGATCGTCGAGGCACCGCTCGCGCGCGGAGCCGGGTACACGCTCGAGGCCTTCGTGCCCTGGTCGGCGATCGGCGATCACGATCGACTCGAGGACGGACGCGGGTCGGTTCGCCTGCGCGACGTGGACCAATCGGCGCATCCGACCGTGGAGGCGGAGCCCGCGCTGGTGCCCGTCGATCGCGCGCATCTCGACCTGCTCGTGCCGCTCGCACCCTCGAACGGTGAGACCGAGCGCTTGCGGAGCTTTCTCGAGCCGCGAGGACTCGCCGCCGCGCGCCCGACGCACGAGTGGCGGATCGACGTGGCGGAGGATGCGACGCCCGAGCACGTGATGATCATCGATCGCTTCGTCGTGGTGATCGGCCCGAGCTACCAGGGCGGGACCGGGTACGGCTTCGCGGAATTGGGCATCGCTGCCGTTGCGGATCTCGTTCGGGTCGAAGCGCCGGTCGATCTCACGGGCGACGGCAAGGCCGAGCTCTGCGTGGTGCTGCGGCAGCGGAGCACGAGCGGCTCGCGCGATCTCTTCGAGGTGCTCTCGCTCTCGTCGCCCTCGATCACGTCGATCTTCGACGTCGAGATCAGGAAAGAAACGCCGCAAGGATCCGTCGACGCGACGGCGCGCATCGAGCGTGGACGACGGGGGGCTCTTTCAGCGATCGTGACGGCGAGCGGCGCGGCGCATGGGCTCGACGCGAGCACGCTGCGCGAGCCCCCGCCCACCGACGTGCAGCCGATCCTGCTTCCGTGGGGACCGATCGCGGAGCGCACGTTCCGCTGGAACGGACAGACGTTCGCACGGACGTCCGAGCGCCCGAACGCGCACTACGTGGATCCCGCGAGCGCGAGCGCGACTCCCACCACGAGTACGAGCGTGAGCGTGACCTCGAGCGAACCACCGCCCTCCATGGACGACGTCATCGCTGGCTTCCGGCGCGAAGCAGGCATCGGCGCGCGCGCGCGACCGAGCTTCGATCGCAGCGGCAACATGGCGGGCACGTCGGCCGCCGAGCGCGCGCTGGTCTTCGGTCGGGAGCTCGTCGTGGTCGGTCCCGAGTTCCGCGACGGAACCGGGTGGTTCCGCTACCAGCTCCCGTGTGAGGCGAGCGACCTCATCGACTTCTCGATCGCGGATCTCACGGGCGAGGGACGCAACGAGCTCCTCTTCCGCATCCGCCAGACCATCGGCGACGTGCGCCGCGAGGTGCTCCTCATCTACATGTTCACGCCCACGGACTTCCCCAACGTGCTGACGCGCGAGGTCGCTCGCGAGCGCGAGGGCAGTCGCATCGAGAACCAGGTGCTCACCGCCGGGGGTCACCTCGAGATTCGTCCGGGGACCGCAAGCGGCTGGAGCGCATCGACCTGGCCCTTCGGCGACGCGGCACCAACCGATGGAGTCGACGCGCCGCTGCTTCCCTGGCGCGATCATGCATTGACGTTCCGCTTCGATCGCGGACACCTGGTGCCACGATGAAGCTCGAGCCCCGCGACCGTCTCGCCTTCCCGCTCGACGGCGCCGACCTCGACGAGGCGACGCGCTGGATGGAGAAGCTCGCGTCGCGCGTCGGCGTGATGAAGGTCGGGCTCGAGCTCTTCGTGGCCGCGGGCCCCGCCGCCGTGAAGCGCGTGCACCAGCACGGCGCCGCCTGCTTTCTCGATCTCAAGCTGCACGACATCCCGGCGACCATGGCGGGCGCGGCGGCGCGCGCGGCCGAGCTCGGTGTTCGCTATCTGACCGTGCACGCGAGCGCAGGCCCCACGGCGCTGCGTGAGGTGGTCAAGGCGGTGGCGGGAAGCCAGACGCGCGTCCTCGCGGTCACCGTGCTCACGAGCTTGGACACCCAGGAGCTCAGCGCGGTCGGTCACGCAGACGCGCCGAGCGCGCTCGCGGAGCGGCTCGCGAAGGTCGCGATCGGTGCGGGCGTCGCGGGCCTCGTCTGCTCACCGCACGAGGTCGCCCGACTCCGCGCGCTCAACAGTGCCATCGAGCTCGTGGTGCCGGGCATCCGTCCGGAAGGCAGCGCAGTCGGTGATCAGAAGCGCGTCGCCACGCCCGCTGCGGCGATCGCCGACGGTGCGGACGTGCTCGTCGTCGGTCGGCCGATCCGCGACTCAGTGGATCCCCTCGCGGCAGCCGACGCGATCCTCGCGGCCCTCGGAGCCGCATGAGGCGGATCCTCGCGGGCCCGCACTCGGTGACCGAAGCGCTCCATGCGAACGCGGCGGGCGTGCACGTGGTCTACGTCGCGACGGGCGTGCGGCTCGATCAGCTCGGACAGCTCGCCAAGGATCGCGGCGTTCGCATCGAGGAGCGCACGGTCGCCGAGATCGATGCGCTCGCCGATGGGCTGCGGCACCAGGGCGTGCTCGCGATCGGCGGCGACTTCCCGTATCTCGATCTCGAGGGCCTGCTCGCGCGCATCGAGGGCCCACCGTTCCTGCTCGCGCTCGACGAGATCACCGACCCGCACAACTTCGGCGCGATGATCCGCAGCGCGGTCGCGCTCGGCGCGCATGGCGTTCTCACGCTCAAGGATCGCGCAGCACCCGTGACGGGCGCCGTCGTCCGCGCGTCGGCCGGCGCGACGGAGCATGCGGCCATCGCGCGCGTCACCAACCTCGCGCGCACGCTCGCCGAGCTCCGCGACGAGCGCGGCCTCTCGATCGTCGGCCTCGACGCCGAGGGCGATCTCGACATCGACGCGCTCGGCGAGGCACCCGAAGGCCGCGTGATCGTCGTCGGCTCGGAAGGGAAGGGCCTTCGCCCGCTGGTCAGGAAGCAGTGCACGCAGCTCGCGCGCATCCCCATGACGAACGCCATCGCATCGCTCAACGCCTCGGTCGCCGCGTCCATCGCGCTCTTCGCGACACGTCCTCGTTGAGTTCAGTACGGTGTCGCCTCAGCCAGATCAGGGCTGGGCGATGGGAATTCTGCGGCCTCGACGGGGCAGAGAAAAAAAAACTACGGTGGTGCTTCTTCGGAGGGGCGCATGGAGATCTCGTGGGTTGTCGTGCTCGCGTTCTTGGGCAGACTCTCCGATGGCGTTGGCGCGAGGCTGCGCGACCGCAAACGTGTCGTGGGGCTGTGGCGTTGGCGCTACCCTCGAAGCACGGCCGTGATAGCCCTCATCGCAAGTCTCGCGTCATGTGGTCCGACGCCGCCGGGCACGTTCGAGGTGATCAGCGCCTCGTCGCCGACGAGGTCCCGCGGATTCTTCGTCGCCGACCGTCTGAACAGCGCGGCCGACCCCGTCGTGCTTGGCCCGCTTGCGAGCGATGTCGGTTCCGTCCGCTATGAGCTGGACGACCAGCGGCGCGCGTTCCTCTTCGACGGCGACCTGCGTACCGGAGTCTCGAGCGGCGGGTTCTTGCATCTGCCGCGGAACCCAGTAGCGGGCGCTCTGCGGACGGTGGACATCACGCCGTTCGATCCGAGCAAGTGGCGCTCCTTCCGGATCTACGACGCCGGCCTGTGTTCGGCGGTCGCAGCGTGGACTGGCAGCACGGGGACGCCCGGCGTCCCGGCGATTGCTCCGACCATCATCACCGCGTTCGACGGCGCGCTGGCCGGTGATCCGGTCTGCAATCGGCGCTTCTTCCGGATCCAGGCCGCCACCGTCACGCCCATCCTGCGAGGCTCGGCGACTGCCGGCGGGGCTGAGACCCCGAGCGACCGGATACGGTTCTCCAGCGTGTATAGGGCGCAGAGCGCGGGGCTCGGCGGGATCGAGTGCTCCCCGGTCCATCTGACGCTGACGGTCGAGTTCGGGTTCCGGGCGGTTCCGGGCACGCTCTGGAGCGCCCCGCAGTGCGCGGCGCCCGACGCCACGCCGGTCCCGGGCACGATCGATTTCGAGGGTGTCATCGATCCCGGCGGCATCACCGCCCAGGTTCAAGGCTTCTGCAATGTCGGCGGCGCGATTGAGGACTCGATACGCACGCAGCTCTACGCGCAGCTGCCCGACCTGGTTCGCATCGCGGTGCGCGGCGCACTACTCGCGCCGCCCTCGATGTTCGGATTCGACGAGACGGCGGGCCGCGCATGCAACTGCCCGGAGGACTGCGACAGTCGTGCGACCGATGGCTCGGCTTGGCCTGCGTGGGGCGTGCGCCACTCGTGCGTCGCGGGCTCCTGCGGGATTCAGCTCGAGCCGGATCGGCTCAACATTCGGCCAGAGGGCCTCGAGGTCGTGCTGATGGAGGACAATCGAGACGCGCAGTTCTCGATCTTCAGCCTGTCCCCAACCGGCCCGATGATCCAGCCCATCCTATGCGGCGTTGGCCATAACGGAGTGGCTCCCACATCCGGGCCGCGCGCCGGGACCCATCCGGTCGTCACGGATACAACCACCGGGACCGTCTTTCCGGACTCGAACATGTGTCCGTGAGGCTGCAGACGACGTTCGCGCTGTTCGCAGCGGTGGTCGCAGGCTGCTCGTGTGCATCGTCGCACGAGCGCGATGCGGACGCCTCGCGCGATGCGGCGACTGGAGACGATGCGCGCTATCCGGACGGCGCCGCCGTCCCTGATGCCGACTGCGAGTACATCGCCGGGTTCCGGCGATGCGACTCGCAGTGCTCGCGCCCTTGCAACGCGCTCACCGGTCGATGCGTCGAGTCCGTTGGGGTCTGCGCCGGGCCGCGAACCGGGAGTCAGACCGGTTGCCAGTTCACGCCTGACGACTTTGGCGAATATTGCAGCGACGGGACCCCGTGCGCCGCAAGCCTGCCGCTCGCAACGACCTGCTCCCCAGTGCTTCCCGGCGGCCCACCGCGGACGTATTGCGGCCCCTGCATGACGGTGGAGTTCTGCCTCGCGGCGCGCGGTGAAGGCCTGCCGCCGTTCGAGTGCGTGTGGTCCGATGGCACCCACGTCGTGACCGGCCCGCCGCCGGGCGAGTGCCCCACCTCGCCCGATCCCGTCGAGCCCTTCTGCGGCGGGGCGTGCGGGGTGGTCGACTGCCAAGCGCTCTCCACCGCCACATTCGGGATCTCCGGCGCATGCATCGGCGTCTCGGACACCCGTGGCTTCGGCGTCTGCGAGCTCGCTTCCTCGCGCTGCACCGAGGCGGGCGTTCGTTCGACCCTCGACCTCTGCGCGCACCAAACCGGACGAGAGTGCGCGTGCCTCACGCCGAGTCCGCTGGCGACGAGCACGACGACTCCGTTCGGGTTCCCCGTCTTCCGATCGGTGTGCCTCGCCTACCGCGACCACTTCCCGGCGAACGCGGACTGCATGGACGGTACCTGGACATCGATCCCCTGAGCTGCCCTCCGAACAGCCGGACGCGTCGGCGTCGGGCTGAGGATTCGACAGACAGACGAGTGTCG
>JAYVCF010000379.1:0-5816 GCA_043750095.1 Deltaproteobacteria bacterium | reverse complement strand
AGGCCGAGGATCATCAGCACGTAGATGGGAACGCGCGCCTTGCCGAAGAGCCCCATCGTGAAGAAGAGGCACCAGCCGAAGAACACGTACACGAACGTGCGCACGGCGAGGATCGCGAAGAAGAGCCCCTCGAAGGGCTCGCGAGAGAGCGCGAAGAGCTCCGTGCCGAAGAGCGAGGCGAACGCGATCCCCAACAAGACCACGAACCCCAGCTTGAACTTCACCAAGAGCGGCTCGAAGCGCCGCATGGGAAGGCTCTCGACGAATCGCTGCGTGCGACCGTGCAGCTCGGCGACCACGAGGCGATTGCCCATCGCGAGGCCGGCCATGGGCAGCACGCAGCGACAAAAGCTCACGTGCGCCTCGAGGTACGTGACCGTCGTGGGCGATGCGAGCGCCGAGAGCGCGAAGATCGCCCAGCCGAAGGGCAGCGTCGCCGCCAGCACCACCACGACGAGGAAGTGCTCGCGGACCTCCTTCCACGTGAGCGCGAGGAGCCGACGAATCATCCGCGTCCTCTCACGAAGCGCCTCGCGAGTCGCGTCGCGCCATCGCGATGAAGATCTCTTCGAGTGGAAGCTGCGTGACCGTGAAGCCGAGATCCGGCTCGGCGGCGAGGTTGTCGAGGCGCTCGGGATCGGTGCTCTCCACGAAGAAGCGGCCGATGCGCGCGCCCGTCTCGTCGCGATCGCCTTCTTCTACGCGCAGGACGACGAACCCGTTGTCCACGAGCCAGCTCCGCGCCGCATCGGGCGTCTCGTCGGCAGCGAGCGCACGCGTCACGAGCCGCACGCGCGCGCCCAGCGAGGTCACCGTGCCCTCGAAGCGCATCCGCCCGTCGTCCACGATGCCCACGCGATGCGCGACGAGCTCGACCTCGTCCACGAGGTGCGACGAGAAGAACGTGGTGTGCCCGCTCTGTCGCTGCTCGGCCCGCACCAGCTCGAGGAACTCGCGCCGCGCGACGGGATCGAGCCCGGCCGTCGGCTCGTCGAGCAACAAGAGCGGCGGCCGATGCGCGAGCGCGATGGCGAGCGCCGTCTTCACGCGCATGCCGCCCGAGAACGTGCCGATCTTGCGATCGGTGGGCATGTCGAGCCGCTTCACGAGGCGCGCGAACTCGGCGTCGTCCCAGCTCGGAAAGAACGCGCGCACGAAGTTCGCGAGATCGCGCGGCGTCATCCACGGATAGAAGCTCTGCTCTTGCGCGACGTAGCCGATGCGCTGCCGTGCGCGCACGAGATCGAGGCCCACGGGCTCGCCGAAGAGCTTGATCGAGCCCGAAGTGGACTCGGTGATGCCCATCAGGACGCGGATGGTGGTGGACTTTCCGGCGCCGTTGCGCCCGAGGAATCCGTACACCTCTCCCTCGGCAACGGTGAGATCGAGCCCGGAGAGCGCCACGACTCGCCCGTAGTGCTTGGTGAGCGCACGGACCTCGAGGATCGATTTCCGCGCGACGGCGGCGCTTTCTTCCATACGGCGCGCGATGGTAGCAGCGCCTCGGCGTCACGTTCGTCACGTGTTCGCCTCGGCTCGCCTATAGTGCGGGCCGATGCTGCGAAGCCTGCCGCTACGCATGTTCGCGCTGATGTGCCTCGCGATCGCGTTCGTGATCGGCGTCACGTGGGCCTATCTCGACGCGTCGCACGCGCAGCGCACCGCGGGTGTGCTCGAAGGGGCGGGCCTGCTCGCGGTCGCGTTCGCGGCGGGGCTCGCTGCGCTGCTCGGTCGCTGGGTGAGCACGCCGCTCGGCGACATGGCCCGCTCCGCCGATCGGCTCGCCTCGGGTGAGCTCTCGGTTCGAACGCGCGCGCGGCGCGACGACGAGATCGGCATGCTGGGTCGCGCGCTCGATCGCATGGCCGATCAGCTCGAAGAGCGCTTCGCGCGCGTCCGAGACGAAGAGGCGCGCCTCCGCGCGATGCTCGATGCGATGGTCGAGGCGGTGCTGGTCGCCGATCGTGACGGGCGCGTCGTGCTCTCGAACGCTGCCTTCGGCCGGCTGACCGAGGGCGATCCCATCGGGCGACGCGTGATCGAGACACTGCGCAGCCCCGAGCTCCACGACGCGGTCGAGCGCGCGATCATCGGGATGGGCGGGCGTGTCCAGGTCGAGGTCGCGACCTCGCGGGCCATGCGGACTCTGCGCGCGACCGTCTCGCCGCTGCCGGAAGGGAAAGGCGCGATCGCGGTGCTCCACGACGTGACGGAGCTCGAGCGCGCGAACGAGATCCGGCGCGACTTCGTGGCCAACGCGAGCCACGAGCTGCGCACGCCGCTCACGTCGATCCGCGGCTTCGCCGAGACGCTGCAGAGCGGCGCGCTCGACGATCCGAAGATCGCCAAGCGCTTCGTCTCGAGCATCGTCGAGAACTCGGTGCGGCTCTCGCGCCTCGTCGACGATCTGCTCGAGCTCTCGCGCTCCGAGTCACCGAACGTGCAGTACGAGCTCGAGCCCGTGTCGATCCGCGAGGTCGCGACGAAGGTCTTGCGCGCGCTCGAAGCGCAGGCGCTCGAGCGCAAGATCGTGCTCGCCATCGAGTCGCCCGAGGGCGAGGTATGGGCGCGCGCCGAGCTGCGGGCGCTCGAGCACGTGATCGTCAACCTCGTGGACAACGGCATCAAGTACACGCCGGCCGGTGGTCACGTGGTGGTCCGCGCGACGAAGCACGACGCGAGCGCGATCCTCGAGGTGGAAGACACGGGCCAAGGGATCGGCGCCGAGCACCTCCCGCGGATCTTCGAGCGCTTCTACCGCGTGGATCCGGGCCGCGCGCGCCAGCAAGGCGGCTCGGGCCTCGGCCTCGCGATCGTCAAGCACCTCGTCCTCAAGATGGAGGGCGAGATCACCGTGCAGAGCCGCATGGGCAAGGGCACCACGTTCCGCGTCGAGCTGCCCCTGGTCGCGGTCGACGCTGAGGACGAGGAAGAGAGCGATTGAGGGGAGAGAAGAATGGTCCTCTGAGGAAGGCAGGAAAGCAGGAACTGATTCGAGACCGTTCTTGCCTTCTTGCCTTCCTCAGCGGCCAATCTCCTTCGTTCGTCTCCCTTCAATTCCTCAGGGACCGGTTCCGTCGAGCATCTTCGCGATGTGCTCCTCTGCAGCCGCAGCCGCACGCCCGAGCGCCCACGGGAAGGTCGGCACCGGGAACATCACGCTCTCGAAGTGCTCGTAGAACATGAACGCCTCCGACGCGACGTCGAAGGGGTAGACCCACTCGGGGAACATCTGATCTGCGATCGCCATCGCCGAGACCAGCGCGCCCTCTTCCGAGTCCACCGTGGTGTTGTTGCCGGCGAACCAGACGTGGCCGACACCCTGGATGCGGTGCAGCTCCTTCTTCGCCTGGTCGAAGAAGCTCGCGACCCAGCGGCCGTGCCGCCACTCCTTCTTGTAGAGCGTCTTCGCCGGATCGGGCAGCCTCGCGCCGCTCGCGTCCGCGTACATCGAGACGTGACAGTCCACCGGCGTGCCGAGGATGTTCTTCATCAGGTAGGTCTGGAACGCGTTCTCGAGGTTGTACGGAAGGCCGTAGTCGTTGCCGCCCGGCGCGACCTGTCCCATCGCGTACGTGCCGACGAACTGGCCGTCTTCCTTCTTGTCGCGCAGCGTGGGCGAGAGGCACTCGTCGTCCTGGTGGATGTAACAAACGCCAGGGATGAGCGCGAACTTGCTCGCTGCGATGTAGTCCTTCTGCGTGCCGTAGAGAGGGTTCTGCGGGTTGTCGAGCAGCGAGCGATTCGTCGTCATGTCGGTGGTGAGCACGACGTCGTCGAACTCGTCGACGGTGCGCGGCACGGGCAGCATCGGGTTGATCGCCGCGGCCTGAACGTCGGCCGTCGAGGCGTGCTCGATCACCACCTTGCCGTTCGCCTTCGGGTACACGGCGAGCACCGTCCGGCCGCACGAGATCTTGGCGCCCTTGGTCTTGGCGTAGCTCGCCATCGCGGCGACCCAAGCGGTCGCGCCGTCGGTGAACCGATCCCAGCCCTTGCCCGGATCGGTGAACGCGCCGTAGGGCCCGAGCTTCTGGATCAGCGGCAGCTTCGTGAAGATCGGATAGAGATCTTCGAACGTGGTCTCGAGGAGGTCGCCCGTGCCGTAGCCGTTGATGATGGAGAGATAAGGTATGAGCAGGTAGCGGAAGAAGTTCGTCGTCCAGTCCACGCCCTTCACCTGGAGATAGCGCTCGACGTGCGTGGAGAAGGTGATCCCGTCGAGCGGCGTGAGCGGACCCCAGGCGACGTCCCGCTGAAACGCCGCGGCTTGCGTGCGCGTGGTGAAGTCCCAGCAGGGCGAGAAGCGCGGGCCCGTCTGGTAGTCGGGAAAGTTGCCCCAGTTGATCGTCGGGCCGAACGAGGTCGAGATCTTGAGCGCCGCGTGCGCGGTCAGCTTCACGGCGCCGGCGAGCTCGGGAAGCGCGAGCTGCTTGTAGAGGTTCGGATAGAGCGTCGGGCAGACGAACTGCACGCCGATGTCGACCGGATAGATCGTCGTGCCCACGGGCGCGGGGCTCGCCGGGCTCGCGACGTGACCCTTGCCACCCGCGTCGAACCAGACGCCGATCGTGCGCGAGTGACCGCCGACCTCGTCCTCGTCGTGCAGCACCGTCACGTCCACGAGCGCTTGCGTCTCCGGTCGCGAGAGAGTCCACGCGAGCGCGCAACCCGCCGCTCCACCACCGACCACCCCGATCCTCTTCTTCGTCATCAACCCCTCCACGCGCTCTGCCGCAGCGCGCGGAGATGCTCGCAAGAACCGCGCACGTCGAACAACGAGAAACGGTCGGGGAGACAGAGCTCGGCAGCTCGGCAGCGTCACCCTTCCTGTGGATCGACGCACGCCCCGTAGCCGCGGCCGCTCGGTTCGCGTATGTTGGCGCACGGTCGGTGGAGCGACCCGCGGCGGGGAGACGGGAACGGGTCGCGTGCAGCCAGTCGAGTCGAGCCCGGAAAGCACCTCACGACGAGCCGCGGTGGGCGTGGTCGGAACAGGACCCACCGCATGCGCGCTGGCCTGTCACCTCGTGAGCCTGGGGCATCCCGTTCACCTCTTGGTGCACGACCCGGCGCGCAGCGCGTGGCTCGATCGGACGCGCGGCCACTTCGTCGCGACGGGCGCGATGGAGGGGCGCTATTCGATCACGAGCTACGGCGACGATCCGAAGTCGTTCGCCGCGTCGGTCGACACGATCTTCTTCGCGACGGTCGTGCCGGCCTATCCCGGCGTCGTCCGAATGCTCGCGCCGTTTCTGCGAAGCGCCCATCGCATCGTGCTCTTCTCGAGCAAGCTCTGCGGCTCGGTGCACGTCGCTCGGATGCTGGCCACCCAGGGCGCGCCGCCCGTGCCTGTCGTGGAGACCGACGCGCTCTTCGCCTGCCGCATCCGCGACGACGACTCGCTCTTCGTGCTCGGCGTCAAGCAGTGGACGCTCTTCTCGGCGCCCACGCGCTCGGCGACCGAGACGATCGGTCCGCTCTTCCGATCGTTCTTTCCGAAGCTCGATCCGGCCGAGAACGTGATCCAGCGCGGGCTCACCGACTTCGGCGCGTTCAGCCACGTGACCATCATGGTCTCGAACATGAACAGGATCTCTCGCGGCGAACCCTTCCTTTTCTACTACGAGGCGCTCACCGAGCAGACCATCGTGGTCCTCGAGCGGGTCGAGACCGAGATGCGCGCGCTCGGCGCGGCCTACGAGACGAGCCTGATCCCAATGGCGTCGCTGCTCGAGCGCTACTACGGGTGCGACGCTCGAGACTTGCTCACCGCGATGCGCACGGTGCCCACCTACCGTCACGCGGTCGCGCCC
>JAYVCF010000378.1:0-10382 GCA_043750095.1 Deltaproteobacteria bacterium | reverse complement strand
GCGCTCACGTCGATCCTCACGGGTCACGCGAACAAGACGAGCGCGGAGATGGCCGCGACCAAGGGTCCCTTCCCGGGCTTCGTGCGCAACCGTCAGCCGTTCTTGCGCGTGATGGGCAAGCATCGCGACATGGCGTACGCGATCGACAAGCCCGGCTTTCCGGGCACCACGGGTCGAGGCGACTCGGGAGCGCCCGAGAACATCCTCGCGGCGGCGCGCCAGGACTGGGACGAGGCGATCGCGCTCGGTGAGAAGTACGGCTACCGCAACGCGCAGGCGACCGTGCTCGCGCCGACCGGCACGATCGGCCTGCTCATGGACTGCGACACGACGGGCATCGAGCCCGACTTCGCGCTCGTGAAGTTCAAGAAGCTCGCGGGCGGCGGCTACTTCAAGATCGTGAACCAGTCCGTCCCGCAGGCGCTCGTGAACCTGAAGTACACGCCAGCGCAGGTCGCCGACATGGTGGCGTTCGTGAGCGGCACGAACACGTTCACGGGTGCGCCCTACCTCTCGCGCGCGATGCTGCTCGAGAAGGGCCTCACCGAGAGCGAGCTCGCCAAGGCCGAGAAGGCGCTCCCGGGCGTGTTCGACGCCGGCATGGCGCTCGGGCCCTGGGTCATCGGCACGACGGCGTACGAGCGCTTCGGCATCAAGGCCGAGGCGTACAACAAGCCGGGCTTCAACCTGCTCAAGCACTTCGGCCTCACGAGCAAGCAGCTCGACGAGCTGAACGACGTGGTCATCGGTCGCATGACGATCGAGGGCGCGCCTCACCTGAAGCAGGAGCACTACGCGGTGTTCGACTGCGCGAACCGCAACGGTAAGCACGGCAAGCGCTTCCTCGAGCCGATGGCGCACGTGCGCATGATGGCGGCAGCACAGCCCTTCCTCAGCGGGGCGATCAGCAAGACCGTCAATCTTCCGCCCGATGCGACCGTCGAAGACGTCGAGCGGATCTACTACGAAGGCTGGAAGCTCGGCCTCAAAGCCGTCGCGCTCTACCGCGACGGATGCAAGGCGAGCCAGCCGTTGCAGTCGGGCTCGAACGACGACGAGAAGTCCGAGAAGGACAACAAGCTCGCCACGAAGACCGCGACCGCCACTCCGGTCGTGGGCGAGCACGTGATCAACCCCGAGGTGATTCCGGCGCAGCCGCGCGCCAAGCAGGTCGAGGGCCTGCGTCCGCCGGCCAGCGTGCGTGTGCGTCTGCCCAAGCGTCGCGGAGGCTTCACGCAGGAAGCGCGCGTCGCTGGCCACAAGATCTTCTTGCGCACCGGCCAGTACCAGGACGGATCGCTCGGTGAGATCTTCGTCGACATGCACAAGGAAGGCGCCGCCTTCCGCTCGCTGATGAACTGCTTCGCCATCTCGATCTCGATGGGCCTGCAGCACGGCGTGCCGCTCTCGGCGTTCGTCGATCAGTTCACGTTCACGCGCTTCGAGCCGGGCGGCCCGGTCGAGGGGCACCCGAACGTGAAGTTCGCGACGAGCATCATCGACTACGTGTTCCGCGTGCTCGGGGTCGAGTACCTCAAGCGCTACGACTTCGCGCAGGTCCCGCCGGAAGAAGTGCAGCTCGAGCTGAACAACCCGACGGACGCCGACGCGGTGAACAAGATGGCGAACAGCGGCACACAGTCGCTCCCGCCCGAAGGCTACAAGCAGACCGAGCAGGTCACCTTCTCCTACGACGGCCGTGGCGGCGAGACGCGCAGCTCGTCCGCGGAGAAGAAGAGCGTCCTCGACCAGCAGCTCGGCGACATGATGGGCGACGCCCCGATGTGCGACGGCTGCGGGCACATCACCATCCGCAACGGCGCTTGCTACAAATGCCTGAACTGCGGCAACTCGATGGGCTGTAGCTGAGCCACTCCTAGGGCTCGCTCGCGGAAGGCCTCGGCTCGAAAAGCCGGGGCCTTTCGTGTCCGCGGCCTAACCTGACAGTCACCTGACGGGTGGTGTCCGCTATACCTGCGCCATGGCTGCGATCGAGCGCTTCGTTCTCTCGTCGGCGATGACGCCCAAGGGCGATCAGCCCGCCGCGATCGCGGCGCTGACCAAGGGGCTCGAGAAGGGGGAGCTGCGCCAGGTGCTGCTCGGGATCACGGGCAGCGGCAAGACGTTCTCGATCGCGAACGTGATCCAGAACGTGCAGCGGCCGACCCTGGTGATCGCGCCGAACAAGACGCTGGCCGCGCAGCTCTACGAGGAGTTCAAGTCGCTCTTTCCCGACAACGCAGTCGAGTACTTCGTCAGCTACTACGACTACTACCAGCCCGAGGCCTACGTCCCCTCGAGCGACACGTACATCGAGAAGGACGCGATCGTGAACGAGAAGATCGATCGCATGCGCCACTCGGCGACGCGATCGCTGCTCTCGCGACGCGACGTGATCATCGTCGCGAGCGTGTCGTGCATCTACGGCATCGGCTCGCGCGACTCGTACGCCGAGATGCTCATCGTGTTGAAGCGCGGTGAGACGTTCCGACGCGACGAGCTGCTGCGGGAGCTCGTCGAGATTCAGTACGACCGCAACGACGTCGACTTTCATCGCGGCACGTTTCGCGTGCGCGGCGACGTGGTCGAGGTGTTCCCCGTCGGCGAAGAAGATCGCGCCGTGCGCATCGAGTTCTTCGGCGACGAGATCGAGCGCATCTCCGAGATCGATCCGCTGCGCGGCAAGGTGCTGCGCGAGGTGCCGAGCTACGCGATCTACCCGGGCTCGCACTACGTGACGCCCGAAGAGATGCGGCGACGCGCGGGCGCGAGCATCCGGACCGAGCTGCAGGTCCGGCTCGAGAAGCTCTCGAGCGAGATGAAGCTCGTCGAGAAGCAGCGGCTCGAGCAGCGCACGATGTACGACCTCGAGATGCTCGAGCAGACCGGCTTCTGCCACGGGATCGAGAACTACTCGCGGCACTTCTCCGGGCGCTCGCAAGGCGAAGCACCGCCTGTGCTCGTCGACTACTTCCCGCGCGACTTCTTGCTGGTGCTCGACGAGTCGCACCAGACGGTCCCGCAGATCGCCTCGATGTACCGCGGCGACAAGGCGCGCAAAGAAGTCCTCGTCGAGCACGGATTTCGCCTCCCGAGCGCGCTCGACAACCGGCCGCTGCAGTTCGAGGAGTTCTGGGAGCGCGTCGGCCAGACGATCTTCGTGAGCGCGACGCCGGCCGAGTTCGAGCTCGAGCAGACGCAGGGCGAGGTGATCGAGCAGGTGATTCGCCCGACGGGGCTGCTCGATCCGAGGATTCGCGTGCTGCCTGTGGGCACGCAGGTCGATCACCTGCTGGGCGAGATCCGCGAGCGCGTGAAGAAGAACGAGCGCGTGCTCGTCACGACGCTGACCAAGCGCATGGCCGAAGACCTGACCGAGTACTACTCGGAGCTCGGCGTGCGCGTGCGCTACCTGCACAGCGACGTCGATACGCTGGAGCGCGTCGAGATCTTGCGCGGACTGCGTCGCGGTGACTTCGACGTGCTGGTCGGCATCAACCTCTTGCGCGAGGGCCTCGATCTTCCCGAGGTGTCGCTGGTGGGAATCTTGGACGCCGACAAAGAGGGGTTTCTTCGCTCGGCACGCTCGCTCATCCAGACGATCGGGCGCGCCGCACGAAACGTGAACGGCGAGGTCATCATGTACGCGGACCGTATGACCGACGCGATCAAGCGCGCCGTCGACGAGACCGACCGGCGCCGCACCCTTCAGGCGAAGTACAACGAGGACCACGGCATCACGCCGGAGTCCACCACCCGCACGATGGGAGCGATGGGCGCTGCGAGCGGCACGAGCGACTGGTCACCCATTCCGGGCAAGGGCACGAGCACCGCGGACGTCGACGGCCTCGATCCCTCGGAGCTCGAGGATCGCATCGAGGAGATCCGAAGCGAGATGCTGCTCGCCGCCGAGGGCCTCGAATTCGAGAAGGCGGCTGCGCTCCGCGACAAGCTGAAGAAGCTCGAGGGGCGACACGATCGGAGCAGCGACGTCGTGCCGAAGAAGAGCGCGCCCATGAAGAAGAGCGGCATGAGGGGCAGGAGACGATGAAGATTTGCCGCTGAGGAAGGCATGAATCCAGGAACGATCGAGAGCCCGATCGTTGCTGCCTTCGTGCTTTCCTAAGCGGGCAATGCTCGTTCTTCTTCAGCCGAGCGGCGACTCGCAGAGCGCGCGTCGACCACAGTGCGAGCACTCTCGACCGTTCCACAAGTGCTCGTAGAGCTCCTGGATCTCGTCGAGCATGACTTCGTCGCTCGTGACGAATCCCAGCTCGAAGTTTCGATTGCGCTCCGACTTCGCGCCGAGCCCGGCGCCGGTCCAGTTCGCGCTGCCGAGATAGAGCATGCGTCCGTCCACGATCACGCACTTCAAGTGGACCCGCGGGCACATCCTGATCTGAAGGCCGCCGCGCGTGAGCCTCGGGTGACGCTCGAGCGCGTCGCGAAAGGGACGTGAGGGAAGCTCGGCATGAAGCAGCCGGAGCTCGACGCCTCGCGCGCAGAGCTCGTCCAGAACTTCGAGCACACTCCCGAAGATCGAGCGCCGTCCGACGCGCGATCGCTCGACCAGCATCTCCTTCACGTTCGCCGTTGCGATCCAGACGGAGACCTTCGCATCTCGCACCGCCGCCACCACGCGATCGAGATGGCCCCGACCGCCCACGAGCGACAACTTCACGGAGCGCTCCTCGCGCACGAAATCGGCGACGGACGGCGCCGCGAAGATGGGCAGCCGCCGCGCGCGCGTCATCGCCGCGCTTCCGTCCACGTCGGGACGAGATGCAGCGGCTGCTTTCCATCGAGCACGCGCGCCGCGTCGGTGAGCGCCATGCTGGCCATGCGCGAGCGAGCTTCCAGCGTCGCACTGCCGAGATGCGGCAAGAGCACCACATCCTGCCGACCGATCAGGCCCGGATGCACGCGAGGCTCGTCCTCGTAGACGTCGAGGCCAGCGCCGCCGAGCGTCCCGCTCTCGAGCGCGCGCACGAGCGCCGCCTCGTCGATCACCGTGCCTCGTGATGTGTTCACCAGGATCGCGCCCCGCTTCATACGCGCAAGCTGCGGCGCGCCGATCAGGTGCCGTGTCGCGGGCGACCCCGGACAGTGGAGCGTGACGACGTCGCTCTCTTCGAGCAGACGCGAGAGCGGCGCGTGCGTCGCGATTCCGTCCGGCGAGAAGGGCTGATCCTCGCGCTCCGCCGCGATCACGCGCATGCCGAACGCGTCGGCGCGCTTCGCGATCGCGCGCCCGATGCGTCCGTACCCCACGACGCCGAGCGTCTTTCCGTCGAGCTCCACGCCGAGCAACATCGTCGGCGACCAGCCGCGGAACGCGAGCCCGCGCACCATCGACTCGCCCTCGTGGAAGCGACGCGCGACGGCGAGCATGAGCCCGAACGCGAGCTCCGCGGTCGACTCCGTGAGCGTGTCCGGTGTGTGCGTGACCAGCACCTCGCGCGCGCGGCACGCGTCCACGTCCACGTTGTCGAAGCCCACGGCCATCTGCGCGACGATCGCGAGGTCCGGGAGCCGATCGAGCAGCTCTGCGTCGATTCGATCGGTCACCAACGAGACGATCGCGCGAGCGCCTCGCGCGTGCATCGCGATCTCGTCGCGGGTCGGTGGCCGATCCCCCGCGAAGACGATCGCATCGTGCGAAGGGCCGAGGATCTCGCTCGGATCGACGGGGAGCGTGCGAGTGATGAAGACTCGGCTCATGGCATCGTGACGTCCGCGCACATCACTTGGCGCGCGCGCGGTGCTTGCTCCACTCCTCGACGAATTCCCAGTCGGCCACGAGGCCCTTGCGCATCAAGAGAGAGAGGAGCGCCGCCAAGAGGCTCTCCCACCGGTCGTCCGGCAGCACGCGCGAGACGTCCTTGCCCTGGGTGCGCGCGATGAGCGCCGCGATCAGATCGCGGGTCGTCAGGCGCTCGTCGGCTTCCTCGGCCGAGGGACTGCCGGGCGCTGGGAGGCGCACCTTCGTTCCGTCGAGCAGCGTCAGCGTGATCATCTTGGGGCCGCGCCTCTTCGGCTTCTTCTCGCTGGACGCATCGGCCCGTTCGGGCGCGGCGGTGTCGACGGCAGCGGGCGTTTCCACGACGGGCGCGGGCGGCTGGAGCGAGACGTGAATCTCCGGCTCCTCCTCTTCGATCAGGATGTCGGGGTCGGAGACGGGCGGGATCGAGGCGATGAGCGCCTTCTTCTCCACGCGCGGCGCAGGTGCGGGAAGCTCGCGCCCGTAGTACGCGCGCACGGCGTTTCGAACGTCCGTCGAGCCCGCGACCATGGGCTTGACCGGCATGCCGACGTGCGCGCTCACGAGGCCGAGGGAGGCGTCGTTCATCGGATCGTCGGTGGCGACGAAGAGCGTGTCGCCTTGGTTGCGCACCTTGCGGACGTACACCGGCACGATCGCCGCGCGCTCGGCCAGCTCGCTCGTCACGAGGTTCAAGAGCTCACGCGAGAAGTCCACGTGGTGCAGGTTCACCCACGGGATCGAGAGCTGGTTGCTGAGCACCTGCGCCAGCTGGTGCTCGGTCACCTTGCCCAGCGCGACCAGGACTTCGCCGAGCCGTCGCCCGGACCCTTTCTGCGCCGCGAGCGCCTCGTCGATGTCGGCGGGCGTGACGATCCCGGCCGCGACCAACATGTCACCCAGGCGAAGACGGGTAGGAATCTGAGTCATGGTCGGCTCGCTCGCGCGACGGATGGGACGCGCCATTGCGATCGTGTCAGACCGCCCGGGTCGATCCGAAATTCCCTGCGAGTGAGGCGCGCCCCTCGTTCGAGCGGCTTGCGACCGCCGCGTCTGGCATCATCGATGGGCGATGAGCGACACGGAGCTGCGACAAGGAGATCACGCGGTGATGGCCGTCTCCAACGACGGCGCGTTCCGGGTGATCGTGGTTCGGGCGACCGAGACGGCGCGCGGAGTCATCGCGGCCCAGGGCGTCCAGGGCAAGACGGCCGAGCACCTCGCCAACCTCGTGACGGGAACGCTCCTCGTGCGTCTCACGATGGCCCCCGGCTATCGCGTGCAGGGCATCGTGCGCGGGAGCGAGAACAAGGGCCTGCTCGTCGCGGACTGTTTTCCCGACGGTGCGACGCGCGGCCTCGCCAAGCCCAAGGACGTGGTCTTGCAGCTCGGGCAGGGCGCGCTCATGCAGATGATGCGCACGCTGGCCAACGGCTCGACGCACCAGGGCGTGGTCGAGGTCAGCCGCGAGCACGGCGTCTCGGGCGCGCTCATGAACTACATGCTCGAGTCCGAGCAGGTCACCTCCGCCATCGGGGTAGGCATGGTGTCGAGCGATGCCGGCATCGCGATCGCGGGGGGCTACGTCGTACAGCTCTTGCCGGAATGCACCGATCCGCCGCTCGCGATCATGTACGAGCGACTGCGTACCGACTTCGCCGATCTCCCGTCCGTGCTGACGCACCACGCGGGTGATCCGCGGACGCTGCTGTCCGAGATCCTCTACGGCATGCCGTACACGCAGACGCAGGAGCACGAGCTCGTGTACCGCTGTGGGTGCTCGAGCGAGCGCGTGCTGGCGAGCCTCGCGAGCATCGGCAAGGCTGACCTACAAGACATGATCCGTGCGGCCGAGCCGCTCTTCATCACGTGCGACTACTGCAACACGCCCTACGAGGTGGCGCCCGAGGCGCTGCGAGGCCTCGTCATCGCGAGCTAGATCTCGACAGGAGTGCCCGGCTCGCCGGGCCGACACAATTGTGTCGCGTCCGCTCCACGGACGACTCCGGTCGAGACCGCGTCGCGCGACGCCGCGCGATCCACGCGAGGCCCAGCGCGAACAAGCTCAGCGCCGCGTCACCGCTCGATCGGGCGCCTACGGCGGTGCATGCACATCCCGCGGCGCGCGGTGTGGCGTGGCCCGAGTCGATCCCGTGCGCAGCGTCCGCCGCGCTTCCATCGGAGGTGGTGCTGGAGTCCGTCGGCGCGCTGCCGTCGCGTGGGATCGCCGCGTCGATCCCCGTCGACCCGGAGTCCAACGCGCCGGCGTCTACGCAGGTGGTCGTGTGCGTGCAGTGATGCGCGCTGGTGTCGCAGGCGTCCGCGGTGCACGGGTCGGAGTCGTTGCATGCGGAGGCGTCGTTGCAGCAGTTCGGAACGGGGTCGTACGCGCAGACTCCGCCGACTCCGGTGCAGCTGTCGCTCGTACAGACGTCCGAGTCGTCACAGTCCGCCATCGCGCTGCAGCATGCGGGAGCGGCGGTCCGCACGTTCATGCAGCTCGCCGCCGCAGTCCCTTCGGCGCACGTGTCGACCGTGCACGCGTTCGTGTCCACGCAGACGTTCGACGACGCGTGCGTGCACGCTCCCGCCAGGCACGTGTCGCGGCCGTTGCAGAAGAGCCCGTCGTTGCAAGGCGTCGTGTCGGCGGCGAAGGCGTTCGTCGGGCAAGCGGCGCTCGTTCCGTCGCACGTCTCGTGAACGTCGCACACGCCCGCCGCAGGTCGGCACTCGGTCGTGCTCGGTGAGATCACGTTCGTCGGACACGTCGTGGCCACGCCATCGCACGACTCGGCCGGGTCGCACGTGCCGGCCGAGGGACGGCAGACGACCGTCGTTGCTGCGACGCGCGCTGCACACGCGCCCGTCCCGTCACATGTGTCGGCGGCGTCGCAGGGGCCCGCGCCGGCAGGCGCGCACATCGTGCCCGAGGCAGCGAAGCGACAGCTCGTGGTGCAGCCGCACGTCGTGGTGCCGTTCGCCGCGCCCGTGTCGCACGCCTCGCCCGCGTCGATGGCTCCGTTGCCGCACGCGAGCGGCACGGCCGAGATCGAGATGTCATCGACGCCGACCCACTCGTCGGCGCCCACAGCGTCCAGTGTGAGGATGCGGATCTGCACGACGGGCTGGTTGTCACACGCCGCCGGGAGCATCGCGCTCACGGGCGTGACGAGCGTGGCCAACATCGGTCCGGTGGTCGCGTCCATCACGAAGCCAGCGGGCACGTCGGTGTAGTTGCCGCTCATGCCCACGCGGTACTGCAGGTACACGGACTGCACCGAGTTGTCGGCGTTGCTTCCGTCGATGTCGCGCAGGTTGTAGGTGATGCGGATGTTCGTCGAGCCCGTGGTCTGCACGGTGATGACGAGCTGTGGCGCATCTGCAGTGCCGCTTCCCTGCAGGGCCACCACGTGGTCCGGCAGGCCGTCGAACTCGGCCACGCCGCCCGTCGAGAGAGTCGTGGCGGTCTGGTTGGCGATGACGTTCAACGCCATCCCGCCCGGCAAGAGGATCATCGACGGGCTCATGCCGGCGCCGCTGTAGCCGACGATCCCGGGCACGCCCGTCCAGATGTTGGGCATCGTGATGAGACCGGCGTTGCTCCAGTCCTGGGTGAACGGGAGCGGCTGTGGTGTCGTGTCCGCTGATGCATTCGCCGACAGAGTCAGCACGGCGAGGACGACCGAAGTGCGCAGAAGCATTCGCATGCGTATCAGACTACTCGGGTCGGCGTCTCTGCTCTAGCGGGGTAACGTTGGGCTCCTCGCGCACGAAAGCCAGACCATGAACCAACGCGTCGTCCTCTCCATGCTCGCGCTCGTCTCGTTCGTCCCCTCGTTCGCGGCGGCGCAAGAGGCCGGGGCGACGTCCGAGTCGCCACCGCCCGGGACGATCGCGCCTCCGGCCGACATCGAGGTTCCGAACGAGACCGCGACTCCCTCGACGAGCACCGCGCCCTCGAGCAGCGCCGTGGCTGCTCCGACGGAGTCGGCGTGTGCACAGAACGTCTACTCGGGCGCCCGCGCATCGGTCGTCCGCGTCGAGTCCGGCACGCGCATCGGCTCGGGCTTTCTCGCCGTCGACTCGTCCCACGTCATCACGTCGTTTCGGCTCGTGCGCGACGGGCACGGCGTGCGCGTCGTCGACCCCGACGGCAACGTGCGCAATGCGAACGTGATCAACACGGCGGGCGACGACGACCTCGCGATGCTCGAGCTCGCCTCGCCGCTGCCTGGCGCACCGCTGCCGATCGCGGCGTGGGACAGCGTCCACGTCGGCATGCCGATCGCCGCGCTCGCGCAGTCGCTCGTCGGTGGCGGACATCACCGCTTGATGGGCGGGCCGCAGACGGCTGGTCTCTTCGACTGGGCGATCGCAGCGGGCGTCGTGAGCGCGGTCGGTGATCGCGCGATCCAGACCGACATCGCGCTCGACGGCGGGAGCTCCGGCGGCCCGATCCTCGACTGCACTGGGCACGTCATCGCGACGGTCTCGATCGCCATGTCGGGGCCTGACCAGATCGTGTTCCTCGGCTCGGCCGTGCCCGCGCTCGATGACCTCACCTCGCGTGTCGCGCATCCGGAAGGCTACGGCGGTCGCGTCGCGTTCTTCATCGGTCTCG
>JAYVCF010000377.1:0-7418 GCA_043750095.1 Deltaproteobacteria bacterium | reverse complement strand
CCCGCTCACCCGACCGCAAGCCGGACAGACCAGCTCCGAACCTCCAGGCATGCTGTCGCGCGGGGGCGGCTCGTCGCTCTCGGCGCCGGGCCCTTCGCTACGCAGCTCCGCTGTCTGGTCCGGTACCACGCGCCGAAAGGGAACGTTACGTGGACCGCGCGCCGCATTCAACGCCGGGTTGGTGCGGTCCCACGTATATTCTTCGCGCATGAGCCACGACGTGCTGATTCGCGGGGGCAGAGTGGTCGACGGAACCGGCGCACCGGCACGCGCGGCCGACGTCGCGATCAAGGCGGGGCGCATCGCCGCCATCGGCGCCGACCTCGGCAGCGCCACTCTGACGATCGACGCGAGCGGCGCGCTGGTGACGCCCGGCTTCGTCGACATCCACACGCACTACGACGGGCAGGCGAGCTGGGACGAGGGGATGATGCCCTCGAGCGTGCACGGCGCGACCACCGTCGTGATGGGCAGCTGCGGCGTCGGCTTCGCGCCCTGTCGCCCCTCCGACCGCGACAAGCTCGTCGCGCTGATGGAGGGCGTCGAAGACATCCCCGGAAGCGCGCTCTCGGAGGGCCTGCGCTGGAACTGGGAGAGCTTCGCCGAGTACATGACGTCGCTCGATCAGCAGCCACATGCGATCGATCTCGGCTGCATGGTCCCCCACGATGCGGTGCGCGTGTACGTCATGGGCGAGCGTGCGCTCGCGGGCGAGGCTGCGACGGCCGAAGATGCGGTCGCGATGGGCGCGCTCGTGCGCGACGCGATCGATCATGGCGCTTCGGGGTTCTCGACCGGACGCACCGACAATCACCGAAGCCGCGACGGTCGCGCGACACCCGCCGCCGATGCCACGGCCCTCGAGCTGCGTGCGATCGCGAGCGCGCTGCGTGGGTCCACGCGCGGTGTGCTGCAGGCCGTGAGCGACTTCGACATGTCGGTCTCGCACGAGCGATTCGATCCGGAGTTCGATCTGCTCGAAGATCTCGCGCGCGTCTCGGGTCGGCCGCTCTCGATCTCGCTCCTTCAGCGCCTCGGGGCGAGCGAGCAGTGGAAGCGCATCGTCACGCGCGTCGAGCAGGCGAACGAGAAGGGCATCACGGTGCGGACGCAGTGCGCGACGCGCGGCATCGGCGTGCTGCTGGGGCTGACGGCGACGTTTCATCCCTTCATCGGGTTCCCTTCGTACCGGGCCATCTCGCACCTCTCTCTTCCGGAGCGCGTGCGCGCGATGCGGACGCCCGAGGTCCGCCAGAAGATGCTGTCCGAGAAGAGCGAGCGCATCGCGGGCGACGGGAGCGCCGTGCCTCCGCTGGCCGATCAGCTGCTCGGCAACCTGGACTTCGTGGCGATGAGCCTCTTCCGGCTGGGCGAGCACCCCGACTACGAGCCCAACCGACTCTCGTCGATCTTCGGCGAGGCGATGCGCGCCGGAAAGCCCGTGCTCGAGGTGATCTACGACGCGCTGCTCGGCGACGAGGGAAACGAGCTCCTCTACTTCCCGATCTACAACTACGGCTCGGGCACGCTCGGCGAGGTCCGAGAGATGCTCGGCCATCGCCACGCGATGCTCGGCCTGGGCGACGGCGGCGCGCACGTCGGAACGATCTGCGACGCGAGCATGTCTACGTATTTTCTCTCGCACTGGGTGCGCGACAAGGGCGTGTTCACGATCGAGGACGCCATCCGCAAGCTCACGAGCGAGCCCGCCGCCTGGATGGGCTATGCCGACCGAGGTCGGCTCGAGGTGGGGCTGCGTGCGGACGTGGGCGTGATCGACCTCGGGGCGCTCGCGCTCGAGCGGCCGCGGCTCGTCCACGACCTGCCTGCGGGCGGACGGCGCTTCCTGCAGCGCGCCCATGGATACCGGGCGACGCTGGTTCTTGGGCAGATCGTCGCCGAAGACGGAAACCTCACGGCGGCGCGCCCTGGCCACATCGCGCGGCCCTCCTAGAGCACCGATCCCAACGCAGGGCGTCTGCTTGAACGGGAGCGGCCCCTCTGGTAGCCCGCAGCTTCTTTTTCGGAGCCAATCATGCGGACGAAGACCCCCTTGTTCCTTCTCGTGGCGGCCAGCTTGGTCGGCTGCCCCACCAACACTGTGATGCACGACGCGGCCACCCCGCCGACGGACACGAACGTGACGCTGGTGGACACCGGTGTGCCGCCCGTGGACACGGGCAGCCCCGGCATGGACTCCGCGATCGCCGCGACCGATGTTCCGATCGCTTCGGTGGTCGATGGCGCCGCGGCCGACCACCCCGCCGATGGCACCCGGATCCACGTGACAGGCAGCCTCGTCGCGCTCACGTCGCGCCTCTTCATCTCGCAGTCGACGACGAGCATGCGTTGCCTCTTCGCGATCTGGGTCGGCACGTCCGCCGGCGGCGATCACAGCGGCATCCAGGTGACGGAGAGCTTCCTTCCGGCGGGCGCCAACACGTGCTTCACGGAGCCCGCGCACGTGATCCCCGACACCGTGATGATCGGTGACTCGGTCACCACGCTCACGGGCGCGTTCAAGAACTTCTGCCCAGCGATGACGTCCTGCCCCGCGAACACGTCCGAGGAGCTCGACGTGTCGAGCGGCGCGCTCACGGTCGGCGCGCACGTCGGCGACCCGACGTCGACGATGGTCTCGATCGCGGACGTCACCGGCATGGCGCTCACGAACGGCCCGCGCTCACTCGCGCTCCAGGGCGCGCTGGTCACGCTCACGGGAACCGTGATCAGCGTGCCCCCGTCGTCCGCATCGACCGGCCCCGGCGCGCACAACGTGATGAGCGTCGCCGCAACGGGCACCACAACCCCGACGATGGCGATCCAGGTGTCGAAGTACCCCGGTGTCGGCTGTCAGCGCATGGTGCTGCAGGCGATGACGGCCGGCGCGACAGTCGGCAACATCACCGGCGTGCTTCAATACTCGTTCGGTCGGTGGACGATCCAGCCCCGTCGGAGCGGCGACTTCCCAAGCATCATGTGTCCGGACGGCGGCGCGGCCGCGGTCGACGCCGGGATGTGACACTGCACTCGTCCTGATGGTGCATCCGCGGGCCCTCGGCGACGCAACGCAACGCGTTGGCCGAGCGCCCGGGAGGTGCTCGACTATGCGCCGCGCCGGTTCTACACGACGCACCAACGACGGTCTCGGCTTGCGCCTGCGATCAAGGGCTCTCCGTCGCGTCGCACCCCGCTCGGAGCCGCGCAGGTACACGTCTTCCCCGGCGCGCTCGTGCGCATGTCGTCAGGCCCGGAAGTCAGCTCGGCCAACCTTTCGGTCATGTGCCCGTCATGCACCACCTGCGGACGGCCGATGACTACCGCGGCACGCGGCCCTGCTCGCAGCGCTTGACCGCGGAGGCACTCGCGTGTTTCATCTTTCGCTCGAAAGGGAGCACGACATGACGAGCAGCAGCCTCAGCTATCACCAGGTGTGGAGCGCGACGATCCTGTGGGGCGCGCCGACCGCTGCCTCCCGCGTCCCGTCCGACACGCGCGCGTGGCTCGAGAGCCAGCCGGCCGCGATGCCGTGGCTTGCGCAGATCGACGCCGATCGCGCGACGCTCGCGACAGCGCCCGCCGACGGCTCGCCGTACGCGCTGCTCAGCGACGCGCTCGACACGGCCGATGGCAAGCACGACGCGCGCGCCCGTTTCATCGTCGCGACGCTCCACACGTACATCGAGCGCGGCGGCGTGCTCGGGGCGCTCGCCAAGGAGCTGCTCACCGTCTTCTTCCCCGATGGAGCGGCGGTGGTGAACGACACCATGCTCGGTGAGGCCGCGCGAGTCAGCGCGCGCGCGGCGTCGCTCACCGCCGACAATCGATCCAAGCTCGCGCGCTTCTCGGTCGCGAGCGACGACGGCACCACCCGCACGCTGCTCGACGAGTTGAACGCGCTGCAGCTCGAGGCGGCCGAGGTCGGCCGGGTCTGGACCGAGCGCGCAGCGGTCGCCAGCGATGGAACGGTCGCGGCACCGGCGGACTTGCTCAACGCAAAGCGTCGGCTCATCGCGACCGTGCGCGAGATCCTCGCCGGGCTCGCGCGGCTCGCCAAGCTCGGCCCCCCGAACGGGCTCGACGCGACGGGTGTGATCAAGTCTCGCGCGCTTCGCGACACCTGGAACGAGGCGGTCGCGCAGGCGACGGCCAACGCCGCGGCGCGCAGCGCAGGCTCAGCCACGTCAGCGGCCACGCCGCCGGTAGCGCCGCCGGCCACGTAGAGGTCCACCCCTCGTCGCTTCGATCGCGCCGGGATCCTCGCGCGGCTTCGGCCCGATGGGGTCGATAGGCGCACGCGCCCCGCGCAGGGCCCAGCTGTGCAGCGCGACATGCGCCCGGCGCCTCGATCAGGCTCCGATCGGGCTCCCCGACGAGCGCCCCCGCCTCCCGGAGGCCGCCGGCCCGAGCGCCGGCATGCCCGGACTGCCCGGGGCCGGCACATCGGGCGATCTGGTGCTCGCCACGGGGCCGGGTCCGCCATCTAGCTAGAATGCCGAGTGAATTCCGGCTGCTCGCGCGGCGCACTGACCGATAGGGCAATAGCCAGAACGCCTCGGACCCGCGGTCGGGCTATCGGGGAGGCGCGAGCAGACTGGATCACGAGGCACGACGGAAGGTGCCCGACGCATCCAGCGTCAGTAGGCATACCAGACGTTGAATTGGTATCCAGCGGGAGCCACGGCGCTGGCGCTTCCAGTCAGCCACTCATCGTACCAGGCCGTGCCCGTCCACACCGGCGAGTATCGATCGGGTCCGGATCCATTGCGACGGCGTGAACGGGCATGATTCCAGCTCCTTGCACGCGTGAGGAAAGCCGAAGGGGCTCCTTGCGGGTACGGTTGGGTTGCGATTCCACCACCGCCCAGCCGGAGCCCCTTCGATGACCGCAGCGTACACGACGACAATCCCCGAGGCCCAGCCGTTCGCGAGGTCGACCGCGAAGATCGCGCAGATGCCGGAGCACCTCGCGAAGAGCGACACGTTGCGCGAGGAGCACGGCGTGACCGAGCGCTGGCTGACGGTCGAGGGACGCGAGCTGATGCGCCTGCTGCTCCAGGAGCACTTCGACGTGCGCGGCGCAGCCGAACAGCGCGTGAAGGTCGTCGCGGCGGACGGCGTGGAGCGCGACAGCGTGCGCGAGACGGAGCGCGGGCTCGAGAGCGTGTTCGGCGATGTCGATGTCTCGCGCCTGCTCTACCAGGCGCCGGGTCGTGTCGGTCTCGCGCCGCTCGACGCGCTGCTGAACCTGCCGCGCGATCACTACTCGCACGGCGTGCGCGAGCTGATCGCGAAGGAGATCGCGCGCGCGTCGTACGACGAGGTCTCGGAGCTCATCCGCGACTACAGCGGCGCGAAGATCGCGAAGCGACAGATCGAGGAGATCGCGCTGGCGGTCGCGGTCGACTTCGACGCGTTCTACGAGCTGCGCAAGCGCGAGCGCGAAGTGACCGACCACCTGCTCGTCATCACCACCGACGGCAAGGGCATCGTCATGCTCCACGAGCACCTGCGCGAAGAGACGCGCAAGCGCGCCGAGCAGCGCGCGAACAACGTCGAACTCCGACTCTCGCCCGGCGAGAAGAAGGACAGCAAGCGCATGGCGCAGGCTGCGGCCGTCTACACGATCCCGCGGTGGCAGCGGACGAGCGCCGACGTGCTGCACGGCGTGCGCGACGACGCAACCGAGTCCAAGCGCCCGACGCCGGAGGGCAAGCGCGTATGGGCGAGCGTCGCGAAAACGCCGCGCGCCGTGATCCGCGAGGCGTTCGACGAGGCGCTGCGCCGCGACCCCGAGCGCCGTCGTCGATGGGTCGTGCTCATCGACGGCAACGCCACGCAGCTCGACGCCGTGAAGGCCGAAGCCAAGCGCGTCGGCGTGAAGATCACGATCCTCGTCGATGTCGTCCACGTCATCGAGTACGTCTGGAAGGCCGCACGAGCGATCTTCGGTCGCACGACGCCGGAGGCCGAGAAGTGGGTGGGCGAGCGCTTCCTCGCGCTCCTCAGCGGCGCGAGCGGCGGCGAGATCGCCAAGACGATCCGTCGCCACGCTGGCGAGCGGAAGCTCAGCGCCGCGCGCCGCGAGGCGGTACGGAAGGCATGTCGCTACCTCACCGACCGCAAGCGAACGCGGCTGATGAAGTACGCGGACGCATTGCGCGACGGACTGCCGATCTCGACGGGCGTCATCGAGGGCGTGTGCCGCTACCTCGTGAAGGACCGAATGGACCGCACGGGTGCGCGGTGGTCCGTCGATGGTGCCGAGGCCGTGCTTCGCCTGCGTGCGATCCGCGCTTCCGGCGACTTCGACGAGTACTGGCAATTCCACCTCGCGCGAAAGAAGGAGCGCAACCATGCGAACCACTACGAGGGTCGCGCCGTCCCGTGCCCGCTACCCGGCAAGACTCGCCACCTCAGGCTGCTCAAGTGATCGAATCCCTGCCGATCGCCCCCGTCGCGAAAGAGCCGTACCCGTATCGATCGCAGGCAACGTGGTTGTAGTAGTGGGCGCCGACCGGATGGCTTGGATTGTCGTAGACGTGAGTCGCGAGGCGGATCCATTCCTGAGCGGGATCGGGCGTGATGCACTTCGGTCGGTTGAGCATTCGTGACCTCGGGATCAGCCTCCGTGCGGAGGCGAGGATGTCGAACGGACGAAAAGGCGAAGGCCCGCGCGCAGAAGACGCGACGGCACGGGAGCGCGTGATCGCGCGGCGGGCAGAGGAGGTTTCGGCTGGAGCTGAGGTGCTTGATCCTTCCTGCGCTGCGGCGTGGTGATGTCCCTGGCGTTGTTGAAACTGAGCAGCGGCGGACATGACAACTACGCGACCTTCCGTTCCTCGGCAACGCTCTCGTGATCACCGCTGCGGAGAGCGGCGACGAGGGTAGTGAGGCCCTTGTGATCGCGGACGCGGTGGAAGCGCTTCTCGGCTTCGATGCACGCGGTCGCGAGCCAGCGCACGATCATCCGCGCATCGCGCCATCGCTTCACGCGGCGCGAGAGATCGCGACCCGAGCCGATGAGGTTCTCGATCGCGTTCGTCGTCGAGAGCGTGCGTTCGAGCCACTCGGGCAGACCGAACGCCATCACGGTGAGCGTCTCGTCGAGGCCCTCTTCGAGCGACGCCGCAGCGCCGGGATGGTCCGCACGAAGACGACGCGCGAGGTTCTCGAGCTGCTGCTTCGCGCGCTTCACGTTCTTGCAGCGGTACGCCTGCCGCATCGCTTGCCGCACCGACGTGCGCATCGACTCGGGCAGTTGATCGACGACGTTCCGAACCTTGTGCGCCTGGCATCGCTGCACCCGCACGCGCGATCCGAACACCGTGCGCACGGCCTTCGCGAGCGCCTTGCTGCCGTCGAGCACCGCGAGGATCGCGCGCTCCGTGCGCAGGCCGCGCGCCTGGAGATCGGCG
>JAYVCF010000376.1:0-4645 GCA_043750095.1 Deltaproteobacteria bacterium | reverse complement strand
TAGAGCTCCGTGTACGGCGACGCGTGATAGCTGCGTGTCATCCCGCCGGCGATGTCGACGCCGGTCTCGCGCGAGCGAAGGCCCGCGCCCGCGGCGATGACGAGCAACGGAGGATCGGCACCGAAGCTCGAGTCGCCAGTTGCCGAAGTGCCCGCACGCTCGCGTGGCCCCTCGCTCTCGCTCTCGCTCTCGCTCTCGCTCTCGCTCTCGCTCCCGCTCGCGCTCTCGCTCCCGCTCCCGCTCCCGCTCCCGCTCCCGCTCCCGCTCCCGCTCTCGCTCTCGCTCTCGCTCCCGCTCCCGCTCTCGCTCCCGCTCGCACTCCTCGCGCCCCTCCCGCTAGAACGCCCCGCGAGCACCTCGTCGAGCAGCCCGCGCACCGCTCCGGTGACCGCGCGCTCGTTCGCCACGCGCGCACGCGCGCTGCCCAGCTCGTGGCCGCTCCCGTCGCGCGCGGTCAGCGAGAGCGATCGTCGACGCGCCCGGCCCGTGATCGTTCCTTCGACGACGAGGTCACCACCGCTCTCGACCACCTCCACACGAGCGTCGCTCTCGATCGCCTCGACCACCGACCGGTGCACGCCGATGTTTCCGGGGCCGTCGAACTCGGGGATCGAGATCCGCGTGCGACCTTGTGCGAGTGCAAGTGCGGGAGCGAGAGCGAGAACGAGCGCAAGACCGAGACCGAGACCGAGACCGAGACCGAGACCGAGACCGAGACCGAGACGATGGCGCACGACGCCAAGATAGAGGACTTCGAGGCCGTCGGCATGGCGTGCGGAAATGTACGTGCGATCGCGCGCGCGCCACGTTCTCGCTTGGCCCTCCGCGCTGAAGAGCCTACCGTTGGTGCATGCGTCGAGACGCCAGTCGCGTTCTCGTTCTGGCCCTGGCATCCGGTCTCGCGACCGCCTGCAGCACGGGCGAGCTGACGCTTGGTCCTTCGTCGCCGGGCGGGGGCAACCTCGGCACGTGCCGCTCGATCGCCTGCGACGAGCCCTCGCCCGAGTCGCGCGTGCCGCGGCTCAGTCATCCGCAGTGGGAGAACGCGACGCGCGACCTGCTGCATCTCGATGCGGCCTCGGGGCTCTCGAGCACGTTCCTGAACGACTCGCGGCGCGGCACGTTCGACAACGCGGGCGGTGATCTCGTCGTGGGCCAGCCGCTCTGGACGGGCTACCAAGCGGCGGCCGAGCTGCTCGCGGCGCGGGTGGCGAACGATCCCGCAGCGGTCACACGCCTCTTGCCGAGCGGTCTTCCCGCGAGCCCGGCCGATGCGCGGGCGCGGGCCTTCATCGCGGACTTCGGACGCCGCGCGTTTCGGCGGCCGCTCACGACCGCCGAGATCGATGCGTACGCGACGCTGTTCGCACAGGGCGCGACGCTCTATCCCGAGCACGACGCGTTCACCTCCGGCGTCGAGCTGACGATCGAGTCGATGCTCCAGGCACCGCATTTCCTCTATCGGCCCGAGCTCTCGACCGACACCCAGGGCGGCCGCATCACGCTGAACGACTACGAGCTCGCGAGTCGGCTCTCGTTCGCGCTCTGGAACACCATCCCCGACGAGGAGCTGCTCGCTGCCGCCGCCGCGCACCAGCTCGGCACCGTCGACGGCATTCGCACGCAGGCGACGCGGATGCTGGCCGACCCCAAGGCGCGCGCGATGGTGGCGCTCTTCCACGCCGAGCTCCTCGGCACCTCCGCGTATGGAGACATCTCGCCGCGGAACACCACGTTGTTCCCCCAATGGACGGACGCGCTCCATCACTCGATGCAGGCCGAGACCGCCGCGTTCGTCGACGACGTCGTGTTCCACGAGCACGCCGGCTTCGCGCGCATGCTGACGGCGCCCTTCACGTACGTCGACGCCGACCTCGCCCACGTCTACGGGTTGAGTGGCTCGTTCGGCGGGACGATGACGCGCGTCGATCTCGATCCC
Organism: Deltaproteobacteria bacterium; assembly: GCA_043750095.1. Taxonomy (GTDB): domain Bacteria; phylum Myxococcota_A; class Polyangia; order Polyangiales; family Sandaracinaceae; genus JBBSAT01. The sequence continues at coordinate 2,706 of JAYVCF010000376.1, read as the reverse complement.
ACTCAGCGCAGTGGCCTCTTGACGCAGATCGGCTTTCTCGCGCTCAACGCCAGCGTCACCGAGAGCGACGCGATCCATCGCGGCGTGTTCATCAACCGGCGCATCCTCTGCGCGCCGCTGCCGCCGCCGCCCATGAACGTGCCGCCCTTGCCGCCCGACGATCCGACGATGCCGCTGACGATGCGCGAGCGAATCACGCGACACACCGGCGCCGGCACGTGCGGCGCGACCTGCCACGGGACGCTGATCAATCCCATCGGCTTCGCGTACGAGCACTACGACGCGCTCGGGCGCTGGCGTGACACCGATCGCGCGATGCCGGTCGACGCGACGGCCACCTACCGATTCGGGCGCGACACCGAGCACTACGACGGCGCGATCGATCTCGGTCGCGTGCTCGCCGCGCAGCCCTTCTCGCACGAGTGCTACGTGCAGAACTGGATGGAGTACCTGCACGGCCGCGTGATCGGCGGCAACGACGGCCCGACGATCGTGCGGCTCGGCACGCGCTCGCTCGCCGAGAGCACGCCCGTGCAGGACATCGTGCTCGCGATCGTCACGAGCCAAGGCTTCCGGACGCGCTCCACGCTCGAGTACGACCGCTTGATGGAGACGGGACCATGACGTCTTCGCGACGAAGGTTCTTGATCGGACTCGGAGGCGTGGCGGTGGCACTGCCGCTCCTCGACTCGCTCGACTGGGCGGCGAACCGGCGCAGTCGGCGGCGAGCGGGCGTCGCGCGCGCGGACGACGGCGTGCCGCATCCGGTCGTCGTCGTGCGCGCGGGCAACGGCGTTCAGCAACATTGGAACACCGAGCCCGAGCACTTCTGGCCCGCAGCGACCGGCGCGATCAGCTCCGCGATCCTCGGCGGCAGCCCGAACGCGGATCGCGCGACGAGCGAGCTGGCGATGTACGCGGGCAAGCTCAACCTCGTCAAAGGGCTGAACCGTCCCTTCGGCACGCCGGCGTGCGGTCATGCCGAGTCGCTGCCGCAGGTGCTCACCGCGGCACAGAACACCGGAGGCACGGCCAACGCGCCGCTCGCGCTCGGCATGTCGGTCGACTGGCGCATCGCCAACCAGCTCAACCCCTCGGGACGCGAGCCGATGGTGCTGATGGCCGGCCCGAGCACGGCGTACATCGCCGAGGGTCTCTCGTGGCGCGAGTCGGGGATGCGCACGTCGGCCGAGCGATCACCGCGCAACCAATACATGCGCATGATGGGCATCTCGGGCGCCCCGCCCGACGTGCAGCGGCGCATCGTGAGCCGACGCATGAGCGTCAACGATCTCGTGCGCGCGCAGCTTCACGACTTGATCGGCAGCCCCGTGCTCTCGAGCGTCGATCGCAGCCGGCTGCAACAGCACTTCGACGCCATCCGCGACACCGAGCTCTCGGTGATGGCCTGTGATGCGGATCCGGCGCTGGTGACGGCGCTCGACGCGATCGCCGATCCCACCGGCAACGACGTGCGGCCCGAGGTGGTGCGACGGCACATGGACGTGATCGCGCTCGCGTTCGCGTGCGGCTACACGCGCGCGGCGACGCTCCAGATCGGCGAGGGCAACGATCAGACGCAGTACACGATCGGCGGCACGCTCCTGCCGCGCTTCCACTGGATCTCGCACCGCATCTACTCCGACGGCGCCGACGGCGCGCCCATCCCGCAGGCCGTCGAGCTGCACGCGCAGGTGGACCGGCTGCAGATGCAGCTCTATCGCTACTTGCTCGACAAGCTCGACGCGATCGCATCACCGGTGGCGGGACACACCCTGCTCGACGAGTCACTCGCGATCTGGACGAACGATCTCTCGGCCGGCCCACCTCACGGCGGAACCGATGTGCCGTGGCTCCTCGCGGGCAGCGCAGGCGGCAAGCTGAGGACGGGACAGTTCGTCGATCTCGGCGGCGTGACCACGAACAAGATGCTCAACACCATCCTCACCGCCGCGGGCTGTACGAAGCCGGATGGATCGCCCGTCGACGACTTCGGCGACGCGAGCCTCTCGCCCGGCTTGATCGACTCGCTGCTCGCGTAGCGCGAAGAAGAAGGCTCCATCGATCGCCACGGGTCGCGGCGCGGGTATGACCCTTCGCCCCGCGCTGCGGCAAGCAAACGACGGCTTGCCTGGATGCGGGTCGAAGCCTCACACCCACGCCGCTCAGGTTGTTGCGGACTGCTCTTGAAAATGCGCGGCGTCTGCGACGCTCTGCTGGTCGCAAAGTCGCTGCGCGACTTCGCGTTGCGGGACCTGCGGCCCCGCGCCCCGCGCAGCACCGACCAGAGGGCGCTCGAACGTCGGCGGGGCCTGAGGCGCAGCCCCAGCTGGCGCACGAATCGCGAAGCGATTCATGCGAGCGGAAGCGTCGTAGACGCCGCGGGCTTCAAAAGCAGCCGGAGCCAACCTGAGCGGCGGAGGTGCGAGGCTTCGACCGACATCCAGGCGAGCGCCGTTTGCTCGCCGCAGCGTCGGGCGAAGGGTCGCTCCTCCGCCGCGACCCCGTGACGATCGATGAGTCAGCTCAGTGGCCGGAGGCTAGGGCACGGCGCCCGCGGCGATCCAGTCGTGGATCGCCATCGAGTAGCGCGTCGCGAGCGCGCCGCCGCCGCGCGGCATGAGTCCGCCGCACACGGTCGGGTCGGTGAGCTTGCGATAGAAGAGCGAGGTGTCTGGGCTGCCCGCGACGAGCAGCGCGCCCTGC
>JAYVCF010000375.1:0-17087 GCA_043750095.1 Deltaproteobacteria bacterium | reverse complement strand
AGCGAGAGCGAGAGCGAGAGCGAGAGCGAGAGCGAGAGCGAGAGCGAGAGCGAGAGCGAGAGCGAGAGCGAGAGCGAGAGCGAGAGCGAGAGCGGCTACGACTCCGACCTCGACGACCTCCAGTCGAGCGACGTCCTCGTCGTCGGCTCGCGGATCCCCGATCCCGACTCGACGCCACAAGCGAGCACCACGTTCTCGGCAGACGATCTCCGACGTCAGCAGCCGTTGAGCATCGTCGACGTGGTTCGCCGCGCGCCCGGCATCACCGTCCGAGACGAAGAGGGCATGGGCCTTCGTCCGAACATCGGGTACCGCGGGCTCTACTCCGATCGCAGCCGCAACGTCCTCGTGATGGAAGACGGCGTGCCGATCTCGATGATGCCGTACGACTATCCCGAGCTCTACGTCGCGCCCACCATCGAGCGCATGCGCAGCGTCGAGCTGGTCCACGGCGCCGCGATGCTGCTCTACGGTCCGCGCACGATCGGCGCCGTGATCAACTTCGTCACGCTCGCACCGCCGACGCGCCTCACGTTGATCGGCGATGCGCGCATCGGCACCGACGGCTTGGGCTACGGCTTCGCGAGCGCGGGCAACACCATCGGCGACTTCGGGTTTCTGGTGACGGCGATGTACCGGCACTTCGATGGGCCGCGGCACCTCGACTCGAACGTGCTCGACACGATGGCGCGCTTCGCGCTCGACCTCCACGAGGCCGGCGAGCTCCGCTTGAAGCTCCAGTTCTACGACGAAGACAGCACCGCCACGAACGTCGGTCTCACAGAGGCCCAGTTCGATCACGGAGTCCTCGACAACTTCGCGCAGCACGATCGCTTTCCGATCCGGCGTGCGGCGACACAACTCACACACCAGATCGAGATCAGCCCCGACACCACGCTCACGACGACGGCGTACTTCAGCCTGACCACGCGCGACTGGTGGCGGCAGGACTTCAACCGCGCGGCCATCCCCGGCGCGCCCGTGGATCGAATCATCGACGGCGCGGGACACACGCTGCCGGGAACGGCCTCGGCGCCGAGCGATGGCTCCGCGATCTACTTCCTCAACACCACGGTCGGGCGCCTCCGCGAGTATCTCGTCGCTGGCATCGAGCCGCGCATCACGGGTCACTACGATCTCGGCTGGGTGCGCGGCGAAGTCATCGGCGGCCTTCGCATCCACTACGAGCAGGGGCGCGACACCGATCTGCTCGGTCCGACGCCCGACGCACGCTACGGCCCGACGCTCAACGCGCAGACGCGCAACGTGTTCGCGGTGGCGGGCTACGTCCGGCCGACGTTCGAGTTCTTCGATCGACATCTCGAGGTCGCCCCCGGCCTGCGGGTCGAGTCGATGTTCACGGGGTCTTCGCAGAGCACGGTGCTCGTCCCCGGCGGCGTCGCGGCGGACGGATCGTACCTGCCGCAGACGGGCATGGCACTCACGACCCCGATGGCGTCGCAGAGCTCGCTCGTCGCCGCGCTACCGGGCGCGAGCGGCGTCGTTCGACTGACGAATGGCGACGAAGCCTCGGTCTTCGGCGGCGTGCACCGCGGCTTCGTTCCTCCCGGCGTGCGGGACTCGATCCTCGGGACCGGCCGCGACGTGCAGCTGGTCCCCGAGGGCTCGTGGAACTACGAGCTCGGTGTGCGCGGCACGCCGGCATCCTGGCTCGACTTCGAGACGAGCGCGTGGTCGATCGACTACGAGACCGCGGTGCTCATGCCCACCGAGGCGAGCACGACCGCGCAGGGCGGCCTCGCGACGGCGGGTCGACAGAACATGTGGGGAGTCGAGGCGCGCGTGCGATTCGATCCGGTCGCATCCGCAGGTCTCGACTGGCAGCTGCCGCTCTCGATCATGTACACGTTCGCCGACGCGCACTTCGGATCGGGCTACGCGCGCGACGGATTCGGTCGCGAGATCTCCGGGCACGTCGTTCCCTACGTCTCCCAGCACGTGCTCTCTGCGCGCGCAGACTTCGTCCATCCCATCGGCATCGAAGCGCAGGCCAGCGTCGACTACATGAGCTCGCAGTTCGCCGACGCCGCGAACACCCTCGAGCCCACGATCGATGGAATCTCCGGCCAGATCCCCGCCCGCGCCGTGATGAACGCGCGGCTCGCGTACAACTACGCGCCCTGGGGGATCACGTTCTACGTGGAGGCGCGCAACCTCCTCGACGCGCGCTACGTCGCGAGCCGCGCACCAGCCGGCATCAACCCGGGGATGACGCGACAGGTCTTTGCAGGCATTCGCGTGCAGTACTGAGCTGCGATGGAGCGCCTTCGGGGATGGCTCGGCGAGCGCGTCTCGGCCTGCTCGCTGGCGGCGCTGCGCATCGCCTTCGGTCTCCTGATGCTGATCGCGACGATTCGCTTCGCGGCGAACGGTTGGATCGACTCGCTCTATCTCCAGCCGATGTTTCACTTCACGTACTACGGCTTCGGCTGGGTGCATCCCTCTGCCGCACCTCTTCTCTACGCACACTTCGTCGCGCTCGGAGTCGCGGCGCTCTTCGTGACGCTCGGGCTCTTTCACCGGATCTCGACGATCGCGTTCCTCGTGCTCTTCGCGTACGTCGAGCTCCTCGATGTCGCGACCTATCTCAACCACTACTACGCGATCACGATCGTCGCGCTGCTGCTCGCGTGCGTGCCAGCCGCCAACGTGATGTCGGTCGACGCGTGGCTCGCGAAGCGTCGCGGGAGGCCGCTGCCCGAGGATGTTCCCTTCGCCGCCGTCTTCGTGTTTCGCGCTCAGCTCGCCATCATCTATTTCTTCGCGGGCCTCGCGAAGCTGGGGAGCGACTGGCTCTTTCACGCGGAGCCCATGACGACGTGGCTGCTCGGTCGGAGCGATCTCCCCATCGTCGGGACCTGGCTCGCGCAGCCCTGGATGGCGTTCGCCTTCAGCTGGGCGGGCGTGGCGTTCGATCTCACGATCCCCCTCTGGCTCTCGATCGCTCGCACGCGTCCGATCGCCTACGCCGCGGTGGTCGTGTTCCACGTCGCGACGGCGCTGCTGTTTCCGATCGGGATGTTTCCCTGGGTGATGATCGGCCTCACGCCGATCTTCTTCGCGCCAGACTGGCCTCGCGCGGGCGGGGTCGTTGTGCTCGCGGCACCGGCCCCGCTCGGCCTCGCTCCGACGCTCGCGATCGCAGCCTGGCTCACGCTAGAAGTCGCGCTCCCGCTGCGGCATCATTTCTACGCGGGCGACGTGCTCCAGACCGAGGAGGGATTTCGCTACTCCTGGATGGTGATGATCGTGGAGCGACAGGGCTTCACCACGTTTCGAGTCGTCGGCGACGACGGGATCGAACGCGATCGCTCGCCCGATGATCTCACGGAGCTCCAGCGTCGGATGATGGCGACGCAGCCCGACCTCATCCTCGAGTACGCGCACCACGTTCGTGACGAGTACGCCTCGCGCGGCGAGCCCGTGCGCGTCTACGTCGATGCGTTCGTCTCCACCAACGGGCACCCGCGGCGCAGGCTCATCGACCCGAGCGTGGACCTCGCGGCCGTTGAGGACTCGATCTTCGGCTTCTCGTGGGTGCTCACGGAGGACGACCCGCGCGCCGGTTCTGATTGATCGCACCGCACCTCGGTCGCATCATCCCGCCCGATGTTTCAGAAGGTCCTGGTCGCCAACCGTGGCGAGATCGCCGTCCGCATCATTCGCACCCTGCGCGAGATGGGCATCGCGTCGGTCGCCGTCTACTCCGAGGCCGATCGCGACGCGCTGCACGTGCGGATGGCCGACGAGGCGGTGCCGATCGGGCCCGCGCCCAGCCGCGAGAGCTATCTCGTCCTCTCGAAGATCATCGACGCCTGCAAGCGCACGGGCGCCGAGGCCATCCATCCTGGCTATGGCTTCCTCTCGGAGAAGGCCGAGCTGCCGCGCGCGTGTGCGGCCGCAGGCCTCACGTTCATCGGGCCCGACGCGTCGGCGATGGACGCGATGGGCTACAAGACCTCCGCGCGCGAGCGAATGATCGCGGCCCACGTTCCCGTCGTGCCCGGCGCGAACGCGAAGGACTTCGACGGCCTCGCGGCGGCCGCAGAGCAGGTCGGCTATCCCGTGATGCTCAAGGCCGCAGGCGGCGGTGGCGGCAAGGGCATGCGCCTCGTCACGAAGGCCGGCGACCTGCGGAGCGCGTGGGAGCGCGCGCGGAGCGAGGCCAAGGCCGCGTTCAGCGATGACCACGTCTACATCGAGAAGGCGATCGTCTCGGCGCGCCACGTCGAGATCCAGGTGCTGGGCGACAAGCACGGCCACGTGGTGCACCTCTTCGAGCGCGACTGCTCGGTGCAGCGTCGTCATCAGAAGGTCGTCGAAGAGACGCCCTCGCCATCGCCGGTACGCACGCCCGAACTGATCGCGAAGATGGGCGAGGTCGCGGTGCGCGCGGCCAAGGCCGTCGGTTATCACTCGGCAGGCACGGTCGAGTTCCTGCTCGCGCCCGATGGAAGCTTCTATTTCCTCGAGATGAACACGCGCCTGCAGGTCGAGCACCCGGTGACCGAGCTCGTCACGGGGCTCGATCTCGTGCGCGAGCAGGTGCGCATCGCGTTCGGCGAGCCGCTCGGCTACGAGCAGAAGGATCTCGCGCAGCGCGGTCACGCGATCCAGTGCCGCATCTACGCGGAAGATCCCTCCACGGGGTTCCTCCCGAGCCCGGGGCGCATCGAGGTGCTCCGCACGCCCTCGGGCCCTGGCGTCCGCGACGACTCGTGCGCGTACCAGGGCTGCGAGATCCCGAGCTACTACGACCCGCTGGTGAGCAAGCTCTGCGTCTGGGCACCGACGCGCCCGCTCGCGCTCGCGCGCATGAAGCGCGCCCTCTCGGAGTACGTCGCGCTCGGCATCAAGACGAACCTGCCGTTTCATCTCGCGCTCGTGGACGAGCCCGACTTCGTCGCGGGCCACTACGACACCGGCTACATCGGCAAGCACGAGTCGGTGTTGCTGACGGCGGGTACGATCGGTGATCGCGCGGACGCCATGGCGATCGGCGCAGCGATCGCGCGCGCGGCCGAGGATGATCGAGTCGGACGCGAGGCCGCGCTACGTGCCCAGTCGGGCGGCAGCGCGGGACCCTCGATGACGCCGTGGCGTCTCGGCGGGCTCTCGCGGCTGCGCTGACGAGCGCGCAGAGACGAGAAAGCCCCGATCCCTTCGGATCGAGGCCCTCTTCGTCCGAGTCGCGCCTGGCTAAGGCTGCGCGCCGCCGCCGAGCAGGAACGTCAGGCGGCGAATGATGTCGATGTTGTCGACGTAGCGGCGAAGCGCGGCCGCTTCGCTGTGGGCCTCGAGCCGGTGCGCGTGCAGGAGCATCTGCGCGCCGACGCCCGTCTCGTTGCCACCCGCGTCGGGATAGGACACGGCGTTATACGTGAGGCCGCTGACCGCGTCCGTGTAGTGCAGGACCGTGTGGCTCGGATCGATGTCGACGTGCTCCGCGCCTCCGTCCACCCAGATGCGCGAACGATTCAGGAAGTCCTGATTGTAGGTCTGCGGGATGTACGACATGCCGAGCACCGACGCGTAGAGCTCGATCGAGAACCCGATGTCGGGATCGACCGGCGTACCCGCCATGTTGCCTGCCGCTTGCGAGGCCGGATCCGGATAGACGAGGTTGCCCGCGGCATCGAAGCGCGGACCGACCGCGCGCCAGTCCTCGCCGATCGCGCCGCGGAAGAAGCTCGTCATCGCCGGCCCGAAGGTGCTGGCGAAGTTGATCTGGAAGCGGCGAATGTCCGCGTCCGTGTCGCGGCCGATGAAGTGCGTGGTCGGATCGGTGAGGACCTCGAGCGCCACGACCTTGTCGTAGAAGTAGCCGACGCGGTTGATCTGCTCGAACCAGTAGTACCCGTCCGCGAAGTTCCACGTGGTGTCGATGTAGCGGCCATCGAAAGCGTTGATCGTGTGGGCGCCGGTGGCGCCCGCCGTCCCACCGCTGGCGTAGACCTCGAGGCCATCGGGCGTCAGATGGCGCGTGTACGTGGCCGGCGTAGGCGCGCTCACGACGCGCGTGAGCAGGCCGTACGCGGTCGCCGACGCGGCAGTCCAGGCGCCCATGCCGTTGCGACCGGTCCAGAACGTCGCGGGGAGCGTCGCGCCCCAGATGTCCTCGAAGTTCGCGCGGTCGAGCACGTAGATGTCGTTGCCGTTCTGCAGCTTCTCGAACCAGCGATCGTGCACGCGCTCCACGACGGGCGCGGGGTTGAACCCGATGCGCTGACGCCGGAAGTTCGTGAAGATGTAGTAGTTCCAGTACGTGTCCGCGATCGACTGGAGCGACTCGTACGGGTCCGCGCCCGCGTCGTAGCGGAGGCAGTCCGGACCGAGGTCGGCCTGCTCGTCCGAGCAGAAGCGATAGGGGACCGCGATGCGCCCGGCCGGATCGGCCAAGTTCAGGTCGATCTGCTGCGAGCGCAGGTACGCGTTCGGCCGGAGGCTCGTGTACGCGACGTCCGCACGATGCTGGATGTGATCGACGCCTCCGAGGACCGTCGGCCAGTCCGTGTACTCGTACGCGGCGACCGGGCCCGCTCCGAAGGAGGCGGCGCGCAGCGGGATGCTCCAGCCGTAGCTGTCGATCGCCGCCCAGAACGCCACGTCATCGGGGTTCGCCGCGTCGGTGAAGACCTCGACGAGATCGCCGTAGCCCATCTTGATCGCCGCGCGGTCGTAGTGGCCGATGTGCTGCGCATCGGTGGAGACGAAGTTCTCGCCGTAGTCCATGACGGTCGAGTACTGGTACTCGCGGATGCGGCCTGCGGTCTCGCTCGCCGACTCCGGATCCCAGAGGCGCGGCGCCATCGTGCCGTCGTCGCTGTGGCTGCGGAGGTCCCAGTACGTTGGCAGGTAGTTGAGCGCGTCGTAGCTGCCCGAGAAGTTGTGGCGCAGGCCGAGCGTGTGGCCGACCTCGTGGGCGGTGACCGCCTCGAAGATCGGGTGGCGCAGCATCGTGCGGACGAGCTCGTAGTCGAGGTGCCCGCCCGCATCGCGCAGCTGGTACGTCTGGCCGTACCACTGGATGGTGCCGTCGCCCGTGGCCGCGGCCTGCTGGATCTGGCGCGCGAGGCCGATGAGGCCGTCCTCGGCGAACTGCGCATCGAGCACGCAGCCGTGCGTCTGGATCTGATCGCGCAGCCGACGCAGCGTCGAGAGGCGCCCCGAGCTCATGCCGCGCAACGGCGAGGCGGCCGCGAGAACGCTGTCGGTCACCGGAGTCGCCGGGTCGAAGCCCGCGGCCATGAGCATGTCGGGCGTCGTCATCGCGCGCTCGATGTCGGTGCCCACGACGCGCGAGGGCCGTGCAGCCGTGATCGGCGTCCCGAAGGCGCCGCCGGCATAGAGCCGGTCGCGGCTCTGCTGCATCTGCGTGCGGAAGTCGTCGAAGCTGGACGGCGGCGTGCGCTCGCCCTCCGGACGAATCCCGCGCGCCCAGCCGAAGTCCATGCCGCCCGTGATCGCCTCGAGGTGCGCGGGATCGATCGGCACCGCGTGGCCGAGGTCGGTGGGGCCGGCGCTATCGGTCGCTCCGTGCGCGACCTGATGATCGAGCCACGCTTGGACGGCGCCGCCGTTCTCCACCGTCGTGAAATCCACGTCGCGGTTCAGCAGGCGCAGGATGTCGCGCGCGTAGCTCTCGAGCGTCTCGACGCCCGCGCCGTACACGAACGCGTTGCCCATGATGATCTCGCCGGTGATCGGATCGGCCGACGAGGGGCCGTAGCCGAGCGGGCTCGCGAGGAAGGGCTCGTTCACCCAGCCGACGAGCGAGTAGCGAAGATCACCGGGACGCGCCTCGGTGCCCACGGCGCCGCACGCCGGATCCGAGCCGGCCGGAACCGGGCTCTGGCAGAGGATGAAGAGGTTCTGTCCGTCGGGCATCTGGCGCTGTGGGGCGCAGCTCGCCGCGCTGCCTGCGTCGGCGATGCACTCGTTCTCGCGAAGCGAGGCGACGGTGTCGACGAACGCGCTGTTCCAGTCGGCTGCGAACGCCGCGGCGTCAGGCAGCAAGTCCGCCGGGAAGTTCGACGACGTGTAGTACACGATCGGCCGCGTGTGGCGCTCGCGATAGGGGATCGTGCAGGCACCCGAGAGGTGCCCCGCCGTGTCGAGCGTGCGGTGGGCGCGTGCGAAATCGAGATCGCACGTCGAGCCGTGGCCGCCACAGACCGTATCCGTCGTGCAGGTCACGAGCGAGCCGTCCGCGTTCGTGCGGTGGCTGGTCATCCAGAGGTTGTGGCGATTGACGAAGTGGAAGCGCGCGCCCTCGACCACGCCGTAGGCCTCGTCGTAGCCGGCTCGCAGCGTGTTGAAGTAGCCGAAGAGCGACATCCGATCGCCCGTGTAGACCTGCGGCTCGTACTGGACGTCGTGGCTCGGATCGACGCGCAGGAACGAGTTGCGCACCGTGATCTGCGACGCCGTGCAGTCGAGGTGGTCCTGGTAGTAGAGGTAACAGCTGGGGATGTCCCCGAAGCCGTCGAGGTGCACGCTCTCCGGACGCACGAAGAGCTGATTGACGATGTCGATGTAGTTGACCGCACCGTCGGCCCCGTGGACGAACTGCGGCCGGTTCGGATCGGTGGGGTCCTGCACGTAGTACGCGACCGGCTCGGCGGTCACGCCGTCGATCACGCGGTGGAGCGCGAAGAGGTCCGTCTCGCTGATCAGGTTCGTCGACCAGTCGACGCGCATGAAGCGGCGCTCGTACCAGGGCCGATCGGTGCTGTTCTCCTGGATGACGTTGAGCTCTTCGCCCGTGGTCGTGTTGTAGTCGCGGCGAATGTCGAAGTGCGACTGGATGCGGAACATGGCGATCGCCGCGCCCGACTCGTCGCCCCGGCCACCGATGCCGGTGGGCTCGCTGTTGGCGATGAACTGATAGCTGCGGCGCGCGACGAGGTAGTTCTCTTGAATCTCCCAGCGGATCCGCTCGAGGCTGCCCTGCTCACCCACGAACGTGAAGCCCACGCTGTAGGGCGTGTCGATCACGGTCTGCTGCATGTACCACTCGCCCGCGAACAGAGCCTTCTCGAGCGCGTTGGGCTGGACTCGGTTCACCGACGGCTGCGGATCACCACAGCCCGGAACGACGGTGAGGCCGACGAGCGCGGCGAGCGTGCAACCGAGCGCGAGGGCACGGCGAGCAGAGGAGAAAGAAGGAAGACCGGCGAGCGACATGAGGGCTCCTTGCGACCAACGAGGTCGGACACGGACAGACCGCAACATCCGTGCGAGGCGGAGGGGTAGCGGATTCCCGCGATCTTTCCAGGTCGGAAACACGTTTCTTGCCCGCTTCGTCAAGATGGTGACGACGCGGCGCTGGCCCGCTTACGGCCCCTGCACACTCAGGTGGTATCGACCCGTGGTCTGCGGCCGGTAGCTGGTCGCCGTGACCTGGTAGTCGCCGGACTCTTCGAGCACCATCTCGAGGCGCGAGTTCAGGTTCCCGAACCCCTGGTCGTCGTTGAGGATCTCGCGACCCGAGGGCGTCCGGAGCACCAGCACGGTGTCGAAATCGGGCGACGTCAGCGTGATGACGACGTGGTCGCCCGACGACCAGCTGTAGTCGAACGAGTCGGCGAGCTGGCCTCGGCCATAGAGCGCGTCGCCGTTCGCGAGGTCTCCGTCGACCTCGGCCTGGCCACCGACCATCGCGCCCATGATGGCAAGGCCGAACACGAGCGCGAACATGCCCAAGATCCCGAGACATCCGAGGCCGGCGAGGATCGCGACAGGCACGACCCAGCGCGGGCGACCGGAGGCGCGTGGAGCGGCGGGCGCGTAGCCTGGCAGCGAGGGAGGAGTCGGCATCGGGCCCGGACTGGGCACCGAAGGGCCGAGCGGCGCAGGCGTCGTCGACGTCGACGGAGACGCGGGTGGGGTCGGCGTGACCGCCATGGCGGCCGTCGCGGGAAAGCCGCTGCGGCTCGGGAGCGTCTCCAGCGGTCCCGTCGCGGAAGGGGGCGCGAGATCAGGCGTGATCTGCTGAGCCATGGTGGGGGCGAGCTCGCGCGTGGTCGTCGGAACCGCCGCCGGGGTCGAACCGCGCGCCTGACGCAGCTCGGTGAGCAGCTGCCCCGCGTTGGCGGGACGCTTCGTCGCGTCCTTGTCGAGGCACCGATCGACCAACGTCGCGACCGACGGCGTCAGGCGGGGCATCGCGTCGCCGAGCGGACGGTGCGGCTTGGTGCAGATCTCGACGACGATGGTGGCGATCGTGTCGCCGGCGAACGGAGGCGCGCCCGAGAGCGTCTCGTAGAGCATCACGCCGAGCGCCCAGACGTCGGTGGAGAACGTGACGTCGCGCGCGCTCATCGCCTGCTCGGGCGACATGTAGTGCGGCGTTCCCATCGCGGTGCCCGCTTGGGTGACCGTGTCCTGCCCCGCGAGGTCGCGCGCGATCCCGAAGTCGAGGACCTTCACGACCTCGGATCCATCGCGTTTCCGCGCGAGAAACACGTTCTCGGGCTTGAGGTCGCGATGCACGATCCCCGCTCGATGCGCAGCCGCGAGCGCCGCGAGCATCTCCTCGAAGAAGTCGAGCACCTGGCCCGCTGGCATCGGCCCTTGGATCAGCCGATCGCGCAGCGTCGCTCCGGTGAGGAGCTCCATCGCCACGAAGAGGATGCCTTCACTCTGATCGAAGCCCGCGTCGTAGATCTCGACGATCCCGTCGTGCCCGATCTGTGCGGGCGCGGCGACCTCGCGAAGGAAGCGCTGTCGCGTCGTCTCGTCCCGGCCGACGTTGGGAGAGAGGAGCTTGAGCGCGACGACCTTCTTCGAGAGCATGTGGGTGCCCTCGTAGACGGCGCCCATGCCTCCTTCGGCAATCTTGCGGCCGACCGAGTAGCGCCCGCCGATGACCCTGTCGCCCGCCACGGCCGGAGGCTAGAGGCGCGAGGCGCGAGTCGCAATCCGGTATCGGAGAGCCATCGGCGCGCGAATCAAGGCGCGACGACGAAGGAATGCCAGCGGCATTTCGAGGAGGAGCAACGCCGAGTCGCGCGTCGAGGGCCGACGAGAACGGGTTGCGAGCTCCGCCGAGCGCCTCGAGACCATCCATTGCGCGCGCGCCGAACGCAAAGGAATCGAGCGTGATCGCTTTTTCCTTGCCGCGTCGGGGGGTCCGGTTCATCTTCTGCGCCCTTTTCGCGGTCCGGGCATTTCCGGCGCGAGCATGGCGGCCTCGGGCGACGTCAGTCGGCGAGGCAGAACGAAGGAACAGCCATCATGTACGCAGTGATCAAGACAGGCGGCAAGCAATACCGCGTCTCGGAGGGCGACCGCCTTCGCGTCGAGAAGCTCGTCGGTGACACCGGCTCGAGCCTTACCTTCGACGAAGTGCTGATGATCGGCGGCGACAAGGTCGCGGTCGGCAAGCCCCTCGTCTTGGGCGCCAAGGTCACGGCCAAGATCGTGAACCAGGACCGCGCGAAGAAGGTCATCATCTTCAAGTTCCGGCGCCGGAAGAACTACCGCCGCAAGCGCGGTCACCGTCAGCCGTTCACCGAGATCCTGATCACAGCCGTCACCGGTTGAAGAGGAAGCCATGGCGCACAAAAAAGGACAGGGCTCTTCGCGCAACGGGCGCGACTCCAATTGCCAGTACCGCGGCGTGAAGATCTACGGCGGTCAGGTCGTCAGCGCGGGCAACATCCTGGTTCGCCAGGTCGGCTCGAAGATCCACGCGGGCACGAACGTGGGCGTCGGCAGCGACTTCACGCTCTGGGCGCGGATCGACGGCATCGTGAAGTACGAGCGCATGGGCAAGGACAAGCTTCGCGCGAGCGTCTACGCCAAGGGCGACGCACGACTCGCCCCCGCGCCCGCGGCCGCTGCCGCGAGCTGAGCGAGCGCTCTCGTCGTGAGAGCGTCGTCGTGAGAGCGTCGTCGTGAGAGGGCCGATGTCCGAGAGGACGTCGGCCTTTTCGTTTTTCGAAAGGACGCCACGATGACCCTCGCGAACAAGACCATCTGGATCACCGGCGCGAGCTCCGGCATCGGCGAGGCGCTCGCCATCGAGCTCGGCTCGCGTGATGTCTCGCTCGTGCTCTCGGCGCGGCGGCTCGAGGAGCTGGAGCGCGTGCGGCAGCGATGCGCCAACCCCACACGCGTCTTCGTGCTCCCGGTGGACGTCGCCGACACGGCCGCCGCCGAGACGAACGTCGAGCGCGCCCTCGCGCTGGCGGGGCCGATCGACGTGATGGTGCACAACGCGGGCATCGGTCAGCGCGCGCTCGCGAAGGACACGCCGCTCTCCGAAGATCGACGCGTGATGGAGCTGAACTACTTCGGCGTGGTCGCGCTCACCAAGGCGCTGCTGCCCTCGATGCGCGAGCGGCGTCGCGGGCACTTCGTGGTGGTCTCGAGCGTCACGGGCTACGTGGGCACGCCCTACCGAAGCGCGTACGCGGCGAGCAAGCACGCGCTCCACGGATTCTTCGAGAGCCTCCGCGCCGAAGCGTTCGACGAAGGCGTGCGCGTCACGATGATCTGCCCGGGCTTCGTGCGCACCGAGATCGCGAAGAAGGCGCTCGCCGCTGCCGGCAACCCCCACGGCGAGGGTCACACCGCGATCGAAGGCGGCATCGCGCCGGAGGTGTGTGCGCGCGCAATCGCCAGAGGGATGGAGCGCGAGTCGCGCGAGGTGTACGTCGGTGGACGCGAGATCGCGGGCATCTACCTGCGCCGCTTCGCGCCCGGCGTCCTCGCCCATGGGCTGCGCCGCGTGAAGACGACCTGATCTCGACCGGAGTGCCCGGCTCGCCGGGCCGACACAATTGTGTCGCGGTTGCGAAGCGGACGACTCCGGCCGAGATCCGCTCTCACGGGTGAAGGACGCAGCCGCCGATCACGGCGCCGTTCCACTTCGCCTTCATCGCCTCGGCGTAGTCCGCGAGCGCGAAGCGATGCGAGACGTAGGGCTTGATCGCGCCATCGCGGGCCCACGCGAGGATCTGCGCGAGCCGCTTGGGTCGGATGCTCGGATCATTCGCGGTGCCGATCGCGGTCGGACAACCGAGCACGTCGAGTCCCTTCATCATGATCAAGTTCGTGGGCAGCACGTTCGCGTTCGGCGCGCCGCGCTGCCCCTTGCCCTGCGCGACGAAGGGCGTGGCCGCCCAGCCGACGATCAGAAAGCGCGCGCCGAACTTCACGCAGCGGAGGCTCTCGATCGAGGTCTCGCCTCCGACGCCGTCGTAGACGACATCGACGCCGCGTCCGTCGGTGAGCTTCTTCACCTCGTCCTTGAAGCCGCCCTCTCGCACGGCGATCACGTGATCGGCGCCGTGCTCCTTCACGATGGCCAGCTTCTCCGCGTTGCGTCCCGTCGCGATCACCGTCGCGCCCATGAGCTTGGCGACCTGTACCGCCGCGAGGCCGGTCGATCCCGACGCGCCGTGAATCAGGACCGTCTCGCCTTGGGTCAATCGTCCGCGCGCGATCAAGCAGTGGTACGCGGTCTCGTAGTTTCCGAGAAGGTTGCACGCCTGATCGAAGTCGAGCGATCCGGGCAAGCGATGCACCGCCTCGGCGGGCACGACCACGTACGACGCGAAGCCGCCTTGCGACTGGTAGTTCCCGAGCGAGCGAGGCCCGGCCAGAAATCCATCGACGAGCACGCCCTCGCCGAGGGCGATCGCACCGCCGACCGCGGCACCTTTGCCGACGATCTCACCCGCACACTCCAGGCCCGGCGTGTACGGCGGCTTGGCCATGTGCTGGTACTGGCCGCTCGTCATCAAGAGATCGACCCAGCCGACCTGCGCGCTCAACACGCGGACGATCACCTCGTTCGCACCGAGCTTGTTCGGATCGGGCGCCGGCATCGGCACGAGCACCGTGTGCTTCTCGATGGCGTCGAGAGGCGTCTCACCGAACTCGGAGACCACGACGCGATGACCATCGCGGAGCGCGCTCACGAGGACGCCTCCGGTGTGGCCGGCGCCGGCGCGCCGCAGTGCGGGCAGGTGGGGAGCTCGGCGGCGAAGGGGCCGCGACAGTACGCGCAGTGCACGCGACCCATCGGCTTACCCTTCTTGCCCGGCAGTCCGGGCAGCTTCGCGATGTCGGGCTCGAGCGCCTCGAGCGTCGCGCTGCTCATGCGGTCGTCGGGATCCGCGGGCAGCCAGACCACCTCGAGCGCGACGAGCTCCTCGGGCGTGAGCCGCTCGAAGTCTTCGAGCACCGCGTTGATCTCGTCACGGCGTCCGCCGAAGAAGTCGCGGATCTCGCGGCGCGCGGCCACCACGACGGTGATGAGCGCCACGCCCTCGCCCTCCGACTCGCGCGGCTGGTAGCCGGGGCTGTCCTGCTTCTGGACCACGCCGCTCGCGTTGCGAACGAGCTCGGCGTTGAACTTCGCGCGCGCGCCCTGCGCGTGTCGCTTGAACACGCCCTCGGCGACGGGGGGACTCATCGGATGGTAATTCGACGAGCCGCCGTACACCCACGCGGCGTCGCACTTGCGGAGCAGCCGCACCACCCTGCGCAGCGACTCGAGCAGATCGCGCTTCTGCGCGGTGCCCTGGGTCGCGATCTTGGCCAGCTCGCGCTGCATGAACTCGCGCGAGCGCATGTCGATGCCGATGCGCAGCGCGCTGACGTCCACGTTCATCCACGCGCGCGCCTGCGGCCCCGGTCGCGCGTTGCGGCTCGTGTTGCCGACGCTGCGAAGGACCACGACCAGGCCCAAGAGCCCGAGCATCCCGAGGCCGAGCGGCGGGTTCCGCACGCCGAGCTCGATGAGCGCGAAGATCAGCCCCGCGCTGCGTCCGCCGCCCTCGTCGTGGTAGCCGCCACCGCCGCCGCCGCCACCACCGCCACCGAAGTCCCCGCCGCCGAAGCTGCCGCCCGAGCGCTGCGCATAGGCGAGTCCGACGAACGAGAGCACGACGCCGAGGACGACGAGCGCGCGAACGAACCAGGAGCGGAGGCGAGACGGGCGGTGCATGGGGCGCATGGTATACGCCCTCGCCTATGTTGGATCCGCGACATGTCACCGAGCATCTCGACGAAGTCCGCGCCGCGATCGGACGCCGATCGGATGCCTACGCGAGCGTGCTCGATCAGATCGCCTCGGTCGCGCTCGAGAAGCGGCAGGCGCTGACCGAGCTACAGCGCGCGCAGGCGAGCAAGAACGAAGCGAGCGCGGCGATGGCCAAGCTCGACAAGAAGAGCGAGGAGTTCACGAGCACGCGCAAGGAGCTCGCGACCGTCGGCGGGCGCATCAAAGAGCTCGAGGGCAAAGAGAAGGTGCTCGACGCGCAGCTCGAAGAGCTCTTGCTCGGCGTCCCGAACATGCCGGACCCCAGCGTCCCCGATGGCCGCGACGAGGCGAGCAATCGCGTCGCCAAGGTCTGGGGCGAGAAGCCAGCGATGAGCTTCACGCCGAAGGATCATCACGACCTCGGCGTCGCGCTCGGCATCCTCGACTTCGAGCGGGCGGCGAAGATCAGCGGCGCGCGCTTCACGATCTTGATGGGCATGGGCGCGCGGCTCGAGCGAGCGCTCTTGCAGCTGATGATGGATCTGCACGGCACCGAGCACGGCTACACCGAGGTCTGGCCGCCCGCGCTGGTCCTGCCGCGCGCGATGCGCGGCACGGGGCAGCTCCCGAAGTTCGCAGCCGACATGTTCAAGACCGAGCGCGCGCGCTTGCCCGACACGGCAAGCGCGGAGGAGCGCGAGAGCAACGAGCTCTATCTCGCGCCGACGGCCGAAGTGCCCGTCACCAACATGCACGCCGACGAGATCTTCGAGCCGGGCCAGCTCCCGCTCGCTTACTGCGCGTACACCGCCTGCTTCCGCGCCGAGGCGGGCAGCTACGGCAAGGACACGCGCGGGCTGATTCGCCAGCACCAGTTCGACAAGGTCGAGCTCGTCCGCTTCTGCGCTGCGAGCGACGGCCCCGCGCAGCTGGAGCTGCTTCGCGGTCACGCCGAGCGCGTGCTCGAGGTGCTCGGCCTGCACTATCGAACGATGGAGCTCTGCGCGGGCGACATGGGTTTCGGCGCTCGCAAGTGTTACGACCTCGAGGTCTGGTTGCCCGGACAGAACGCGTACCGCGAGATCTCGAGCTGCAGCTGGTTCGGCGACTTCCAGGCGCGCCGAGCGAAGATTCGGTATCGCGCCGAGGACAAGGGCAAGCCCCAGCTCGCGCACACGCTGAACGGCAGCGGCCTCGCCATCGGCCGCACGCTCGTCGCCATCCTCGAGCAGGGTCAGCAGGCGGACGGGAGCGTCATCATTCCCGACGCGCTCCGGAAGTACGTCGGCGGCATCGAGCGAATCCCCGCGCGCGGCTGACCGCGCTCTCGCGACCTTGCGCATCTCTGCGCACATCGCCGCGCTAAACGCACGGTGCGCCCGAGCGAAGGGCGAACTCGCTCGCACACGCTGATACGATTCGCGCTCAGCCGACCCGCGCTCGAGGTGACCCATGCGCAACGTTTCCGCTTCGGTGCTCGTGTGCCTGGTGCTCGCGGGCGCTCTCAACGCCCTCGGATGCAGCTGCTCCGGTGCACGTCCGGCCTCGCGTCACGACTCGGGCCCCGGCAACGACGGCGCGCTGATCTTCGACGACGGCGCGGTGGTGCGGCCCGACGCGAACTTCAGGTTCGACGACACCGGCCCTCCGATGGACACGGGCTGCTCGAGCATGACGCCGGTGATGAACGAGATCATCGGCGACCCACCCGACATGCTCATCGTCCTCGATATCTCCGGGTCGATGTGCGACCCGATCAGTCCGTTCGGCGGGATGACGAAGATGGCCATCATGAAGAACGCGCTCACGAACCTCGTGACCACGTTCGACTCGCGCATCCACTTCGGGCTGATGAAGTTCCCGGGCGATCGCAACTGCGGAACGGGCGTGGTCGCGAACCCCATCATGCCGCACAACGGCGCAGCGATCAGCGCGACGCTCGCCGCGATCCCCGGCTCCTTGTTCGGATGTGCGGCCGCGGCCGGCGGCAACACGCCCACCTTCCTCGCCATGAGCGCGGCGCAGGACTACTACGCGACGATCCCGGTGAACCCCGTCGGTCGCTTTG
>JAYVCF010000374.1:0-7212 GCA_043750095.1 Deltaproteobacteria bacterium | reverse complement strand
CGTCGGGCACAAGGCGCTCGAGGTGCTCCGTGGCTGACAAGACCTTCGTCTGTCGCTGCGAGGACGTCACCAAGCACGACGTCGAGGAGGCCGTCTCGCTGGGTCATCGCGATCTCGAGTCGGTGAAGCGATACACGGGGCTCGGCACGGGGCTCTGCCAGGGCAAGCAGTGCGTCGCGCTCTCGGCGCGCCTCGTCAGCGAGCTCTCGGGTCAACGCGTGCGGCTGCCGATCACGCCGCGGCCGCTTCTGCATCCGACCAAGCTCGCGCACCTCGCACGTCTGCTCGACGGTGACGACGAATGAGCGAGCGCGTCGACACGGTGATCATCGGCGGCGGCATCATGGGCCTCGCCATCGCTTGGAACCTCGCCAAGCTCGGCCAAGAGCGCATCGTCGTCCTCGAGAAGAGCTACCTCACCAGCGGCGCCTCGGGACGCAACGGCGGCGGCGTGCGCGCGCAGTGGTCGAGCGACGTGAACGTGCGCCTCATGAAGCGCTCGCTCGCGCTCTGCGGCGAGTTCGCGACCGAGATGCGCATCAACGTCTGGTTCCGTCGCGGCGGATACCTCTTCCTCGCTCGCGACGAAGCGCGCGTGAAGAGCTTGAGCAAAGCCGTGGACATCCAGCGCGAGCACGGCCTGGCCACGCGCATGATCGAGCCGTCGGAGGCCAAGCAGCTCGTGCCGGAGCTCGACAGCTCGCGCTTCGTCGCCGCGAGCTTCAACGGCGACGACGGCGTGGTGTTTCCGTGGCCCTTCGTCTGGGGTTATGCGCGCGCGGCGCAGAAGCTCGGCGTCGTGATCCGCACGCACACCGCCGTGAGCGCGCTCGTCACGGAGGGCGCGCGCGTGCGCGGCGTCGTGACCGAGAGCGGCGAGACGATCCACGCCGAGCGCGTGCTCGTGTGCGCAGGCGCATGGAGCCCCGAGATCACGCGCATGGTCGGCGTCGAGCTTCCCTCGCACCCGCATCGACACGAGATCTGCTCCACCGAGCCGCTCAAGCCCTTTCTCGGGCCGCTCATCGGCGACCTCTCGGATGGCCTCTATTTCTCTCAGTCCGCGCGCGGCGAGATCGTGGGTGGCATCAGCAACGAGCAGGTCCCGCCCGGCATCGACCAGCGATCGAGCGCGCGCTTCCTCGGGCTCTACGCCGGAGCGCTCACGCGCGTGATGCCCATCCTCGGTGAGGTGAAGGTGCTGCGGCAGTGGGCCGGCTGCTACGATCTCACGCCCGACAAGAGCCCCTTGATCGGCGAGGTCGACGAGGCGCCGGGCCTCTATCTCGCCAGCGGCTTCGTCGGCCACGGCTTCATGATGGCCCCCGTGATGGGCGAGCTCTACGCGAAGTACCTCGTGCGCGGCGAGGAGGGCGAGCTCTTCGATCGCTGGAACCTGCGCCGCTACCGCGAGGGCAGGATGCTCGACGAGAGCATGATCTTGGGCTGAGGAGCTCTCGCTCAGGATCCGACGCGGCGTGGCGTCTCCATGAGCGACGAGAATGGCGTCATCGCGGCGGGCGCGGGCGCGATCTCCATCAGACCCTGCACGTAGTGAACGCCGGCGCCCGGCGCCTGCCTCGAGCGGTGTGGGCTCGGTCCGAGCGATGCGTGCACGTGCAACGGAGGTGAGGCGATCCACGCGATCGCGGTGCTCGCGATCACGGCCGCTGCGATCGCAGCACCCACGCGCCGCGTCCGCACGCCCCATGCGCCCACCTCGCAGTCCGCGAACATCATCGTTCCGTCGCGTCGCTTGTGGAGGCGCACGCAGGCTCGGCCCGCGCTTCGTGCTGCGATGAGCGCCTCGGCCTGGCCCAGCGTCATCTGCGCGAGATCGAACACCTCTTGATCGCAGCGCGCGCAGCTCCGGACCGCGCCCTCACCGCTCATGGCCTCGAAGGGCTCGTGACAGGGGCTCGCGATGCGCGCGTTCGCCACGACGGGCAGTCGGCGCCGGGCTTCGACGCGGCGCGCGCGATCGAACGTGGTGAGCTCGATCGCGATCGCGTCCCGACGATCGAGATCGGGCTCCGTGGCGAGCGCCACCACCAGCGCGTCGCGTCTCAGGATCCCGGCGTCGCCCTCGTCGCGATAGGTCATGGAGGAACGACAACGACTGCGCGCGCGCGTTCCCTCGAAATCACGCCCGCGGCGACACTGAACGACTGTGCGGCTCGATCGTGGCCACCCCGCTGCGGAGGGGCTATGAGCAACGGCTTCGGAATGAGCCAGTTCAGGCGACTCAGAGATGCGGCGATCGCGATCCTGCTGCTCGCGCTGCCGTTCTTCGTGCTCAACGCGAACCTGCGTGAGCCGGGCCGCGAGAATTTCTACGACGGCCCGATTCTCGGTCTGTCCGCGCCCATCCAGTCGCTCGCGGCCAGCGTCGCTCGCGCCGTCAGCGACGTGCTCGACGACTACGTCTATCTCGTCGAGGTCCGGCAAGAGAACGACCGCCTGCGCGCGCGCCTGGCGCGGCTCGATCAAGAGCACGAGCAGCTGACGGCCGAAGCGCTCGAGAACCGACGCCTGCGATCGCTCCTCTCTCTCCGCGAGCGCGTGGGCGGACAGGTGATCGCGGCGCAGGTCATCGGTCGCGACGTCTCACCGTTTTTCCGCGTCACGCGCGTCGAGGTGGATCGAGGCGAGCGCGATCACGTGCGCGAGGGCATGCCCGTCGTCTCTGCGCGCGGTCTCGTCGGACAGATCCGCCGCACCTGGGGCCGCTACTCGGACGTGCTCCTCGCCGTCGATGCGGGCAGCGCCGTCGACGTGATCATCCAGCGCACGGGCTCGCGTGGCATGCTTCGCGGTACCGGCGAAGACGATCGCTACATGTCGCGCATCGAGTACCTCGGCCGCGACGACGAAGTGCGCGTGGGCGATCTCGTGCACACCTCGGGCCTGGGTCAGCGCTTTCCGGCGTCGATCCTCGTCGGCCGCATCACGCGCATCGTCCGCGCCGACTCCGGCATGTTCCAGGAGGTCGAAGTCGCGCCAGCCGTGGACTTCTCGACGCTCGACGAAGTCCTGGTGCTCGAAGGCGGATCGCGTGCCGAGGCCCGCGCCGACACCGACGAAGACGACGAGCCCCTCACGGGGGAGCCGTGAAGTGAAGAACGTCGTTCATCTCTTGTTCGGGCTCGCGCTCCTCATCGCGCAGGCTTCGATCGCGTCGTTCATCCCGCTGCATCCGTTCGCGCCCTGCTTGCTGCTCCCGATCGTCATCTATCTCGGTGTCGATCCCGACGTGGAGCTCCTGCGCGGGGTCGCGCTCGCGTTCGTGCTCGGCTATTTCGGTGACGAGATCGCTGCCGTCCCCACCGGTCTCACGACGTTCGTGCTCGTCGCGACCTTTCTCGCGACCCGCGGCGCAGGCATTCGGCTCGTGCTGCGCGGCGCGCCTTTTCAGATCGGGCTCACGTTCGCGGTCTCGATCGTCGCGAGCGGGACGATGCTGGCGCTTCGCGCGATCTTCCAGCCACCAGAGGCATTCCCGCTCTTGATGCCCCCGGCCGGAGTGCTCGGCGCCATCGCGGCCCTCTTCGTCGGTGAGAGTACGCGCTTCGGCAATCCCGTCGCGCTCGCCAGCACGATGATCGCCTCGGGTCTCGCGACCGGTCTCTCGGCTCCGCTCGTGTTCGCGGTCGTACGCCGCATCGAGCGCATCTCGCAGCGCCCGCGACGCAGCGCGAGTACGACGGACACGGTGGTGAACCCGTGAGCCTGCTCTCCGTTCGGCGCGAGGTCGGCGAGTTTCGCAAGCGCTACAAGTGGATGGCGGGCTTCGTCGTGATCGTCTTCACGGCCATCCTCGGTCGGATGATGGATCTGCAGGTGATCGAGCACGAGCACTATGCGGAGATCGCGCGCGAGAACGTGACCAAGACGCTGCCGCTGCTCGCGACGCGCGGCATCGTGCGCGACATGGAAGGCCGCGTGATCGTCACGAACCGGCCGAGCTACGACGTGTACCTCACGCCGTCCCACATCCGCGAAGGCGACGTCGAGCGGCTCGAGACGCTGATGGGCCTCTCGGAAGAAGCGCGCGCGCGCTTCGAGCAGCGCCTCGGCGAAGTACCGGAGCGGCGACAGACACATCAGATCCGTTTCTTCACCGACGTCTCGCGCGAGTCACTCGCCGCGCTCGAGACCCACGAACAAGACTTCATGGACGATCACGGGCACAGCCCGCTCGACGTCCTCGTCGCGCCGGTGCGCACGTATCCCTACCGCTCGCTCGGTGCGCACGCGATCGGCTACCTCAACGAGCTCCGGCCCGACGAGCTCCTCGAGCTGCGCGGCGCGGGCTACCACCTCGGAGATGTCGTCGGCCGCACGGGGATCGAGCGCGCTTGGGAGAGCCTCTTGCGGGGTCGTCGTGGATATCGACGCGTGCTCGTCGACGAGGACGTGGAGATCGATCCCGCGCTGCTCGCCGACGATCGCCCCGAGCTCGTCGAGCCGGTCGCCGGCCGCGACGTGACGCTCACGCTCGACATGGAGCTGATGCGGATCATCGAGCGCGCGTTCCGGGGTCGTGCCTCGGGCGCGGCGGTGGTGGTGGACGTTCGAACGGGCGCGGTGCGCGCGCTCTTCAGCAAGCCCGGCTACGATCCCGAGGCGTTCACGAGCGGGCTCTCGCGCGAGGAGTACGCCGAGCTGCGCGACGATCCGTTCCGTCCGCTGATCGACAAGACGATCTACGAGACGTACTTCCCCGCCTCGACCTTCAAGCCCTTCGCCGCGCTCGCTGCGTTGCAGGATGGCCTCATCGATCCTGCCGAACGCGTGGAGTGTACCGGCACGTACTCGATCGGAACGGGCGCCGGCGCGCGCCATCCGCACTGCACCGGCGTCCACGGCGAGGTCGACATGCGCCTCGGCCTCGTGCAGTCGTGCAACATCTACTTCTATCACCTGGCCGAAGTGGTCGGCATCGATCGACTCGCGCACATGGCGCAGGACTTCGGCATCGGTCGGCGCTGCGGCATCGGCATCAACAGCGAGGCGAGCGGCTTCATCCCCACGCGCGCTTGGTACGAGAGCCACCACGCCTGGCAGGGTGGTCTCGCGCTCAACACGGCGATCGGTCAGGGCGACACGCGCGTCACGCTCGTGCAGCTCGCGATGGCCTACGCGGCGATCGCCAACGGCGGCACGCTCTACGTCCCGCAGTTGATCGAGCGCGTCTCGGCGCCCGACGGAACCCTCATCGAAGAGTTCCAGCCGCGCGTGCGCCGTCGCGTGCACGTGGATCCGGCGCATCTCGCGTACGTGATCGACGCGCTCTTCGGCGTCGTGAACGACGATCACGGCACCGCGCACGAGGCGCGCCTCTCTCATCCGGGCGACGTCACCATCGCGGGCAAGACGGGCACCGCGCAGCTCGGCGGTCGCATTCGCTCCGAGGACGAGGCCTCGCGTGCCGAGTACGAGCGCCGCGCTCACGCGTGGTTCGCGGGCTTCGCGCCGGTGGAGAACCCGGAGGTCGCGATCGTGGTGCTCGTCGAGCACGGCGGCTCGGGCGGTCGCTTCGCGGCGCCCATCGCCATCCAGATCTTGCAGGAGTACCTCGGCGGTCGCGACGTGCCCGTCACGGCGTCGGCAGCGGACGTCCTCACCCACGGGACCGATGGCCACCCTCGGTAAAGGCATCCGCGATCAGTTCGACTGGCCGCTCTTCGTGACCGCGTCGGCGATCGCGGTGATCGGCGTCACGAACCTCTACAGCGCGACCAGCGCCTCGTCGCGCGTCGTGCTCGCCGACCTCTACATCCAGCAGATCTACTGGCTCGTGCTCGGCGCGGGCGTCGCCGTGCTCGTCGCCGCGATCGACTACCGACACTTCGAGCGCTTCGGCTGGTTCGCGTACGGCACGGGCATCGTGCTCTTGGTGTTGGTGTTCCTTCTCGCGCCCGAGATCCGCGGCTCTCAGCGATGGATCCGCATCGGCGCCTTCTCGCTCCAGCCGAGCGAGCTGATGAAGGTCTTCTTGATCATCGCGCTCGCCAAGCACCTGCACAACGATCCGAAGACCGAGGGACGCACGCTGCGCGATCTCGTCGTGCCGGGTGTCATTCTCTTGGTGCCGATGCTCTTGATCGTGCGTCAGCCGGATCTCGGGACCGCGCTCATGTGCGCGTTCATCTTCGCGAGCATCATGCTGCTCACCAACCTCAAGTGGCGCTCGTTCCTCACGCTCATCGGGACCTTCGTTCTCAGCGCGGTACCGATCTGGATCTTCGGCCTCCGCGACTACCAGCAAGGGCGCTTCATCTCGTACTTCGACATGCTCTTCGGCGAGAACCCCGACATCCTCGGGGACGGCTGGCACACGTATCAGTCGCTCGTGGCCATCGGCTCGGGCGGCATCACGGGGCAGGGGTTCCTCCAAGGCACGCAGAGCCAGTTCCAGTTCTTGCCCGATCGCCACACGGACTTCCCGTTCAGCGTCTGGGCGGAAGAGCGCGGCTTCGTCGGCGTGATCTTGCTGCTCGGGCTCTACGTGTTCTTGATCTTGTGGGGCCTGCGCATCGCGTACACCGCCAAGGATCGCTTCGGCGCCGTGCTCGCCGTCGGCGTGAGCGCCTTCTTCTTCTGGCACTCGGCGATCAACCTCGGGATGGTGTGCGGGCTCTTGCCGGTGGTCGGCATCACGCTGCCCCTCTTCAGCTACGGCGGCTCGAGCGTGCTCACGAGCATGATGGGGATCGGGCTGTTGATGAACGTCTCCATCCGAAGACTGAGCTTCTGAGCGAGCTCAAGCTCGCGGAGTGGCGCTCGTCATTTCTCGCCCGCCAGCAGTTCGCGTCCTGCCGTGGCGAACACATCCGCGAGCTCGCGGTAGAGCGCGGCGCCTTCTTTCGCGCTCGCCTCCGCAGGTGCACCGAAGTACGCGTCGGGGCCACCCGCTTCGCCGAACGTCTTCTTCCCGTCTTTGATGGCGCGGGACAGTGACGTCGGGTTGGCGGTGAGAGCGCGCGCGCGTTCCAGCTTCACCAGCGCGGGCTCGGCCGCGAGCACGAGGCTCGTCTCGTACGACCCCGCGTGACATGCGCCGCTCTTGAACTCCTCGCCGAGCCGCAGCGCGTGGGGCTTCTTCGTCACGTCCGGAAACGCGGCGCGCGCACCCTTCTCGATCGCCGCCTCCATCCCCCCGCGCAGCGCGGCGAGGTTGTCGGGCTCGAGGTGGGCGTTGCAGATCAC
>JAYVCF010000373.1:0-4705 GCA_043750095.1 Deltaproteobacteria bacterium | reverse complement strand
GGCAAGACCGCGCCTGGGCGGCGGGCTTCCGCGAGTACGAGCGCGGCAGCGAGCTCGAGAACGGCTTCGAGATCGACGCCGGCCCCGTCGTCGACGGCTTCGGCACCGCGGCGAGCGCGTTCGGCATCGCGGCGGCGCGCGCGAACGGCCGCTTCGATCAGGCGTACGCGCTCGAGACGGAGATGAGCGCGGCGAGCTGGACGCTGCCCGACGGCACGATGTTCTTTCCGCGCGTGGTGTCGCACGCGGCCGACGCGCCGTACCTCGGTGAGGCGGCGCTGCAGTACTTCCTCACCGTGCAGCCCGCGGCCGGCGCGCCGATCGTGGCGGCGACGAGCGGACCGAGCGGGCTCGTCTGGTTCGGCCTCTCGGTGTACTTCGGCGTACCGCTCGCTGTCGTGTTGGCGATTGCGCGAGAGATGCGAGCGCTGGGGCGGCGATCGCGATCCGCGAAGGCAGGCCTCAGCCTGCAGCTTCGCGCGCGGCGGTGCGTGCGGCGCGCATGTCGGCGCCGAGTCGCCGGACGACATCCGTGATCACCTCGAGCGCAACTGGCTCGGCGAGGCATGCATCGAACGCACGCGTGAGCGCGCGCGAGCGATCCGCCGCGGTCGTGATCGCGACGACGGCGATCGCTCCGCGCTCGGGCGACTCGGCCGCGATCGCGTCAGCCAATGCCGCGCCGTTCACGATGTCGCTGAGCGTGAGATCGATGACGACGACCTCTGGCCGACGTCGCCGGATCTCCGCGATCGCGTCCTCCGATCCGCGCGCGATCCGCGCGATGCAGCCGTTCTCTTCGAGGACGCACTGCAGCGTCGCGCTCGCCCCTCCGTCGTCGTCGACGATCAGGACATCGATCGATCGGGTCCGAAGGGCGGAGTTGCGGAGGAGGGTGTTCATTCGTCCTCCAAGGATGCGCCGTGAGTTCGCACCGATCAACCGCACTCCGACGCTGAGTATCCGACATCACCTGACGCGATCGCTGCGGGCGTTCGTGGGCACCAGATACCGCTTTCCTGGTCCCGGGCCCGATTTCGCCCCTGATGCTCGGCCTCCCTGGCTGCTATCCGTCGCTCAGTCGCGGGAGCCGCGTGCAGACGCTGCCGGGCGTTGCGGTGCCTGAAGACGCGATGCCCGAAGGCTGCGAGCGGGTCGGGTTCGTCCTGGGCGGCAGGTACCGCAGCCAGGTCCTCAATCAGATCGTGATGCGCAACCGCACCGCCGAGCTCGGTGGGACGCACATGCGGCGCTACGAGCGACCGGCTGGGTGATGGAGCCCGAGGACATCGCCTATCGCTGCGTCGCGATGTGCGAGGGCATAGGCCGGACGAACGCAACTTCGCGCACTCTCCGAGTGTTGCTGTCGGGACGATCGCGATCGCGCGCCGATACTACGAGAGAGCCCTCACCCTCTGAGGCGAGCCGAACCCCTTCTTCGCCACGCGACCCGAGTTCGTCTGGGGAGGCGCCCTCAGGTCGAGACGAGCTGCCGACGTGGCTCGATCTCGAGCTCCATTCACGACATGTGCGTTGGGTTATCGATGGAGGGGTTCGGAGCGGTCCTCGACGGACTCGGCGTCCCTGGGTCGACCCGTGCGTCGCCGTGGCGCGCGCGGATGACCACCTAACCTGCCGGGCACTGGTCGGTGGCCGCAACGAGACGCGTTCCGCAGATCAGACCGGTGCGAGCCGCACGTCGAGGACGGATCCGCTGATGGTCGCGTCGCGCGTGACCACGGTGCGGCCGACCCGCGTGCCCGCGCGGATGGAGAGCACGGCCTCGCGTGCGTCGGCTTGCCAGGGGAGAAGCACCATCGAGCTGGACGAGAGCAGGCGCGTGGACGCGTGCGTGTGCGAAGGGAGCCACTCGGCCTGGACGTCCACGCTCGACGGGCATGCCTCGCCGTCGAGATCGAGACGCAAGAGGATCGGGTGGGTGTCGCGTCCTCGAAACCAACGAAAGAGGTTCATCGCCTGGTTGGTGGCGCACGAGGCGCCGAACGTTCGACGAGCGGAGCGTCGTGCTCCAGAGCCACTTCGCGCATCACGCGAGAGCGAGAGCGAGAGCGAGAGCGAGAGCGCTCAGCCTGCTTCGAAGATCTTGTCGAGCAGCGCGCGGTCCCCCTGCACCGCCGTGCGCTGCATGTAGAAGCGCAGGCCGCGCTCGCCGCCGAGCTCTTCGCCGCCGCCGGCGCGGCCGGGGCCACCGTGGACGCAGCTCGGCAGCACCAGGCCGGGGGAGATCGCTTGGTCTGCGATCTTGCTCGAGCCCACGAGCACGCGGCCGTGGAAGGGGGCGATGCCGAGCACGAGCGCCTTGAGCATCGCGCGATCGTCGCCGTAGATGCTCGCGACCAGGCCGCCTTCGCCGCGCGCGACCAGCGCCACGGCGTGTGCAGCGTCGCGGTAGGGCATCAGCGTCGCGCAGGGGCCGAACACTTCGTGGGCGTGCACGGCGTGCGCGTCGTCGGGCGCGTCGGCGCGAAGCAGCACGGGCGACACGAAGAATCCCTTACCCGCAGGGACGCCGATCGGCGCGGCCTCGTTCGGGGTGCCGAGCACGACCTTGGCGCCGCTCGCGATCAGCTTGGCGATGCCCGCACGATAGTCGTCGCGCTGCTGCTTGGTCGCGAGCGGGCCCATGCGAACTTCTTCGAGCGAGGGCAGGCCGACCACGACGCGCGAGAGCTCGGCGCCGAGATCGGCCTGTACGCGATCGATCAGCGCCGTGGGTACGAAGATGCGGCGCGTGGCCGTGCACTTCTGTCCGCTCTTCTGCGTCATCTCTTTGCTGACGTCGCGGATGAACGCGCGATAGGCCTCGTCGCCCGTGTCCACACCTTCTGCCAGCACCGCCGAGTTCAAGCTGTCGGCCTCGATGTTCACGCGCACGGACTTCGCCACGACGGGCTGCGCCGAGCGGAGCTTGGCTGCGGTGTCCGCCGAGCCGGTGAAGGCGAGCACGTCCTCGGGGCCCAGGCGATCGAGCAAGTCTCCCGCGCTGCCGCTCACGATCTGGAACGCGCCCGCCGGAAGCGCCTTCGACGCGATGATGATCTCG
The DNA here is from genome assembly GCA_043750095.1 of Deltaproteobacteria bacterium. Lineage (GTDB taxonomy): Bacteria > Myxococcota_A > Polyangia > Polyangiales > Sandaracinaceae > JBBSAT01. Next base: position 1,641 of record JAYVCF010000373.1, on the reverse strand, counting down.
GAGATGCGCACGGCGAGCGGTGCCGTGCTCGTCGCGGGCTTGGTGATCACGGGAACGCCGGCGAGGATCGCCACCGCGAGCTTCTCACCGAGGCCCCATGCGGGGAAGTTGAACGCGTTGACGTGCACCGCGACGCCGGGCCGCGTGGTCCACACGTGCTGGCCGTAGAAGCGCGCGCTCTGTCCGAGCTGCTCGGCCGCCTCCGTCATGATGCGCGTCTCACCGAGCTTCTGGCCGAGGCCCGCGTAGTACGCGAGCGTTCCGGTCGCGCCGTCGATGTCGAACTTCGCGTCCGAGCGCGTGGTGCCGCCGCTGGTCATCGAGAGCTCGATCAGCGCGTCGCGCTCGGCGTGGATCGCTTTGCTGATCGCCTTGAGCCAGCCGGCGCGGGTCGCGAACGTCGCGGCACGGAGCGCCGGTCCGCCCTCGCTGCGCGCCCACGTGAGCGCCGCGCCGAAGTCGAGGCCGGCGGTGCACGCCTCCGCGATCGGTTCTTCCGTGGATGGATCCACGAGGACCTGCGTCTTGCCCGAACCGAACTGCCAGTGGCCGCTGAGATAGCTCTTGAGCGTGATCATGGAGGCGCGGAGCATGAGGCGCCTCGCGGCGGGCGATCGTGCGAACGCTCACCGCAGTACGGCGCGCGTGTGACCGAACCGTGACCCCCGATCGCGCGTTCCGTACGTCATCCTTGATGGCGAATGAGCGACCGCGATGTTCCCGCCGCGCTGCGAGTCGACGAGCGGCGCTCCGAGGGCCCCTCGACCGGGGAAGAGCTCGTCCACGCGGCCACGCATGGCCTCGGCGCGGTGCTCGCCGTCGGCGTGCTCGTCTCCCTCGTCGCGTTCGCCGCCACGCACGGCAGCACGCAGAACGTCGTCGCGGCGGCCGTGTTCGGCACGAGCCTCTTGCTCGTGTACGTGTCGTCCACCGTCTATCACGCGATCCCGCCCAGCTGGACCCGCGCCAAGGGCGTGTTCCAGATGCTCGACCACGCGGCGATCCACTTGCTGATCGCGGGCACGGCCACGCCCATCACGCTGGTCGGAGTCGGAGGCCGCGCGGGCTGGATCTCGCTCGCGGTGATCTGGACGCTCGCCATCCTCGGCATCGTCGTAGAGACGACCCCGCTGAGGCGGAGAGCCAAGCTCTCGATCGGTTTCTATCTCGGCAACGGCTGGGTCGGCGCGCTGGCGCTACCCATGCTCTACGGCGCGCTCTCGAACTGGGCGCTCTCGTTCCTCTTGCTCGGCGGCGTCGCGTACACGGCGGGCGTGCCCTTCTTTCTCGCCCACCATCGACGCTGGATGCACGCGTGCTGGCATGGCTTCGTGCTCGCCGGCAGCGGCCTGCACGTCGCCTGTGTCGTGCTCGTGTTGAGCTGAGTGCCCGGCTCAAAACCGTGGGGCCGGGCGACACGAGAAGCGGTCCAGCGTGCAGCCATCGCGAAGGCGTGCGGCCATCGCGAACTCGTTTGGCTGGGCGCCGGCGTAGGCAGGGCTGGGCGATCACTGCCGAATCGAGATCCGCGGCGCTACGCGAGGTGACCGCTCAGCCAAGCCGGGATGACGGGAGCGCGCGCGGCGGCCAGCGTCGCGCACGATGCGGAAGATCGAGGACGAGCGCGAGGCCCGGGCGTTC
>JAYVCF010000372.1:0-4561 GCA_043750095.1 Deltaproteobacteria bacterium | reverse complement strand
GCTGGTGCAGCACTTCGTGCGCCTGCGCGAGCGCCTGCGCGGACACGTGGTGAAGGTGCTCGGTCTGTTTCGATCGGTCGCGCTCGACGCGTCACGGCGAATGCTCGCGCTCGAGCCAGGCGTCGGGGAGGGCGGCGCGTTCTTCCTCAGCATCGAAGAGGTCCACGCGGTGCTGCGCGGCGATGCCCACGGTGTGGCGAGCCTGATCCAGAGCCGCCGCCTGCAATTCGAGCGCGACCGCGTGATGCCCGATCCCCCGGACACCTTCGTCGGGTTCCCTCCGCCGCTCGCGGCGCTCGACGGAACGAACGAGCTCCGCGGTGTCGGCGCATCGAGTGGACGTGCCATCGGCCGCGCGCGCGTGCTGAAGACGTCGCACGAAGCGAGCGAGCTCCGCGCGGGGGAGATCCTGGTCTCGCATCACGCGGACGTCGGGTGGTCGCCGCTGTTCTTGGCTGCGGGCGCGCTGGTCACGGATCTCGGAGGAGCGCTCTCGCACGCGAGCGTGGTCGCGCGCGAGTTCGGACTGCCCGCCGTGGTGAACGTGAAGGTGGGGACGCGGATGATCGCGACGGGAGATCTGGTGGAGGTCGATGGGGATCGAGGAGTGGTCAGGGTGCTCGAGCGCGCCTGAGCGCCTCGTTCGAGAGCGAGAGCGAGAGCGAGAGCGGCGGCCTGGACGACGAAGGCCCGGTCTCCTCTCGGAGCCGGGCCTCGCCAGTTCTCGTCTACTTACTGTTACTCAGTGCGCTTCGGTGCAGTCGCCGAAGACCTCGAGCGCTGCGGCGGCGGGCGCGAGGATGGTGAACGTCACGCGTCGGTTCGCCTGGCGGCCGGCGTCGGTCGTGTTGTCGCCCACCGGGTGAAGCGAGCCGCAGCCGAAGGCCACGAGGCGGCTCTCGTCGACGTAGTGATCGAGCAGCCACGTGCGCACGGCCGCGGCGCGGCTCGCCGAGAGGGTGAGGTTGCGTCCGGCCGCGCCCTGAGAGTCCGTGTGGCCCTCGATGCGGATGCTCGTGAGCTCGGGGTGGGCGTTGAGGATGTCGAGGACGTCCTGGAGCAGCGGGAAGCTGGCATCGAGGATCGTCGCGCGTCCCGTCGCGAACTCGACCTGAGCCAAGAGGTTGATGGTGCCGTGCTCGAGATCGAGGTCGGCTACGTGCGGGCAGCCGTTGTCCGCCGCGGTGCCGGCCGCCGTCGGGCAGTGATCGACCGTGTCGAGCACGCCGTCGCCGTCGTTGTCGGGATCGGGGCAGCCGTCGCTGTCCTGGAAGCCGTCGTGGTCCTCGGGCTCGCTCGGACACCGGTCGTGCGCGTCGCGGATGGTGTCGGCGTCCTCGTCGCCCGGAGGGCCGGTGACGTGGCCCGCTTCGGGACAGCCGTCGTCGTCCTCGAAGTTGTCCATGTCCTCGGCCTGGTCGGGGCACTGGTCGCTGTCGTCCAGGATGCCGTCGGCGTCGAAGTCGGTCTCGGGGCAGCCGTCTTCGTCGCCGTAGCCGTCGGTGTCCTCGGGCTGATCCGGGCACTGGTCCACGTCGTCGTTGATGTGATCGCGATCGCGATCGTTGTCGGGGCAGCCGTCGTCGTCGCGGTCGCCGTCCATGTCCTCGGGCTGCGTCGGGCACGAGTCGTAGCCGTCCTGCACGCCGTCGCCGTCGGTGTCCACGTCGGGGCATCCGTCGGTGTCGTCCTGGCCGTCGATGTCCTCGGGCTCGCTCGGGCAGTTGTCGAATCCGTCGTTGATGCCGTCGCCGTCGTTGTCCTCGTCGGGGCAGCCGTCGGCGTCGTCGAAGTCGTCCATGTCCTCCGCTTCGGTCGGACAGTGATCGTCGGCGTCGTTGATGCCGTCGTGATCTTCGTCGAGCGAGAGCGGCGCCCACATGACGCCGCCGAGGATGCGGAACACGGGCACGCCGATGCCGGCGAGCAGGCCGGGGCCCGCGCCGAGCGAGAGCACGACGTCGTCCACGCGGAGGCGCGCGCCCAGGCGGCCTTCGAGGCCGTTGCCGTCCACGCGCGAGGTGAACGAAGAGGAGCCGTTCACCTCGGCGAAGATGTCGATGAGCGGCGTGATCTCGTAGCCGACCGCGACCGCGTAGGTGAGCTGCGACTGCGCCTGCGTGGAGAACAACGTCTGCCCGTCACGCCAGATGCCGCCGATGTTCAGCGCCGCGTGGAAGCCCGAGTTCACGAGCTCGGCGATGAAGTGGCCGCCGAAGGTCGGCGTCGCGTCGCCGAGGTAGTGCTGCGCCGCGATCGCGTGGCCGAGCGGTGCGGTGCCATACAACACCGCGCCGAGGCGGAAGCCGCTCGACGCGTCGTTGAGGATGTTCACCTTGATGTGCAGGCGCGGGTCGGAGACCGCGAACGCGGTGCCGCCGGGCACGAGCGTCGGGTGCACGCCGGAGCCGGGCTCGACGAATTGGTCGCCCACCGCGATCGCCACGGGCACGATCAGGCTGATCTGCAGGCGGTCGAAGAGCGCGATGCCGCCGTACACGTGCGCGACGCCGAGGTCGCTGATGATGTTCGTGGGGGTGCCGTCGGTGTGGCAGTTGCCGCCCATCGCGTCGCACGTCGCCGGATAGAGGCGGAACGGCTGATACGAGTAGTCGAGCATCAGGCCCGCGAACCCGTTGAGGTGGCCGCGGACGGCCGCGCCATCGGTCATGAAGTAATTGCCCGGGCCGGGCGCCACGGTGAACCGAAGCGCGGAGAAATCACCGAGCGGCGGGGTCTGGGCGTGCGCCTCCGATGCGCCACCGAAGGTGCCGAGCATCGCGGCAGCGAACACCAGGGGCCAAGCGACGCTGCGGGCCAATCGGCGGCACGAGTGCGGGCCTGGCCCGCCGATCAATCGGCTCATTGCATTCTCCCAAACTGCACGGCGCACACACCGGCGCCAAGGTCGCGCGAGTATCGCCGAGGACGCGCGTTTCCCGCAACGACCATGCGACAGCCCGCGAGAGTTCTAGCCGGAGCGGCCGGCTCGGGTGCCTCAGATCCGGAGGCTGAAGTTGCAGTCGAAGCTGACCTCGGTGGCCACCGGGTTTCCGTCGCGGTCCGTCGGTCGACCCCAAGCGCCAGCCTCCTGCAACACCTGAACGCATGCCGCGCCGAACCCCTCGTGGGTCTCGGTGCGCATCCGGATGCGTGAGACGGCGCCGTCGGCACCGATGCGAAGCCGCACGCGCGCGCTGCCCTCGATGGAGAGGTTGCGGAGCTCCGTCGGGTAGTGGTGTCGGATGAGCTCGGTGAGGCGATCCCGCGAGGGCGCGGCGGGCGGCTGCGAGAGATCGCCCATGGCGACCAGGCGCGGTCCGGGCTCGCCGGTTCCCGTGGCGCCGATCTCGCCGCCGGGCACACCACTACGGTGACGGCCCGTCACCTCGCCCGTCGGCGCGCCGATCGGAGTGTCCATCGGGGCGCCGCTTCCGACCGCGCTGACCCAGGCCTCGCCCGTGTCGTTCGTGAGGGTCTCGCCGGTGAAGTCTTCGATCTGCTCCTCGGCAGGCGGCGGGGGCTCCTCGGGCGGGGCCTCGGGCGGCGGCGTCTCGGGGCGCTCGCGATGAACGGGCGGTGGCGGCGGTGGCTCGGGCTCGGGCGGCACGACCTCGGGCTCGGGCTCATCGACCGGCGGCGGAGGCGGCTCGTCGACGAGCGAGACCTCCTCGATGCTGAAGACCGCGATCATCTCGTCGATGCTCGGCAGGCGCGTCAGGCCGTACCAGACGCCCTCGTGCACACCCACGCTCAGTGCGAGCACAAGGAGCAGGATCTGATTGCTCTTGCGCGAGTCGTACATCTCTCAGCCGGAGGCGCCGATGGGCGCGATTTTTCTGGGCCGGCTACGCGCGGCCTGGGCTCACTGCGGTGCGAGATCTTCTGGGCGCACGTTGATGGCGAAGTGCGACACGTGCACGCGGCGCAGCAGATCCATGATGTGCACCACGTGCCCGTGCGAGACGCGGCCGTCGGCGGCGATGGTCGCGCGCGCCTCCGACTCGCCCACGCGCGCGACGTACTCGATGACGCGCTGGCGCAGGACGTCCTCTGCGATGGGCTCCGCGTCGAGATAGAGCGCGCCCTCCTGATCGATCGAGATCGAGATCGCCTGCGGTGGCGTGCCCTCGCCGCTGGCGGCGTTGGGCAGATCCATGGGGATGCTCTTGCTGACGATGTAGCTCGCCGTGACCATCAGGATGATCAGGAGGACCAGCACGACGTCGACCAGCGGCGTCACGTTGATCGCCGTGATCATCTCGTCGTCGTCTTTACCTGCGCCGCCAGCCACGGGTCAGCTCTCCGCCGCTTCGTCGTCGCTCTTGCTGTGCTTCCGCTTGTCCGCCTTCTCGGGCTTGGTCGGCTCGATCTTGGCGGTCTCCGCGGGGACCGGGGCCTCGAAGCGGGTCGACTTCATGTAGGCGAGCACGTCGCGGCCCATCGCCTCGCCGCGCACGACGCGGGCCTTGATGACGCGCTGGAAGAAGTTGAAGAAGGCGACCGCGGGGAGGGCGACCAGGAGGCCGATCAGGGTCGCGACGAGCGCCTCACCGATCTG
>JAYVCF010000371.1:0-5822 GCA_043750095.1 Deltaproteobacteria bacterium | reverse complement strand
CGCCCGCACTCGCGCTCGCCCAGGCAGCCCTGGATGCAGTTCGACATGCAAAGCTCGGTACTTCCGTCGCATTGCTCGTCGCTCTGCATCACGTGATCGCCGCAGGCGCTCGCCACGCACTCGCCCCTCCGGAAGTCGCAGTCAGGCGTTGCCGAGGGGCATGGCTCCTCGACCCGCGTCGCGCCTACGCAGTCAACGATGAGCGCCGGACCAAAGCAGACCGAGCGCCCAGGGCCGACACCGCTGATGGTATCGTCGCAGTCGTCGCCGCCGCAGGCGGCGTCGCGGGCACCGTCGCCGTCCCGGTCCGGACAGAAGAACGCGTCGGGCGCGACTTCGCGGCCGCTGTCCCCGCCTGCCAGGGCATCTTGACCGGTGTCGTCCGTAGTGCGCGCGTCGGACTCGACGCGCGCGTCGGCGTCCAACCCGTGTTCCACGGCGCATGCGGCGATCAACCCGCACGCGAGCGCTGTGATGCGGCGGGTCATCTACTCGTATCTAGCAGTCTCCCGAGGCCGCTGGCGCCGCGGATCGGTTTCGTCGACGCCACCGAGGCTCTGATCGGCGCGCTGCCGCTGACGGGCGCGGTCGAGCCCGCCGCTTGCCCCGACGCCGTCGAGTGCGATGCACGTCGCAGCGTTCCAGAGCGTGCGACGGATGGCGCGCTCGCCTGGACGCTCGTGGCCGACTACCTCGTGCATGCGTGCGACGCGCCTGCCACGTGCGATTCGCTCCTCCGCGTGTGCGTCACGAGCTCCGTCGGATCGAGTGAACCGATCTACTCGCCGAAGAGCGAGTGATGCAGCCCGCGGCTCGCGTCGCCCCGTGCACGGGCCTCCTGCGAGGCGCATGATCAGCGGGCATGAGGCTCGCGGCATACCTCGGCCTGTCGGTGCTCGCGCCGTTCGTCGCGGCATGCAGCTGCGCGTCGTCTATGGATCTCGCTGACGGCGGCGTTCTCGGGGACGCAGAGGCCGGCGACGGGGCGATCGAGTCTGGGCGCTGCATGCCAGCGGCGGCGCGCTCGTGGTCGATCGGAGACGGTCATTGGTCGACCGACTTCGCGCCGCGCGGCGTGACGGGCGATCTGGGCTTCGTGGTCGATGTCGCGGCCCAGGGCGGCGAGATCTATCTCAGCGGGCGCTTCGGCCACGCAGGGCCCGTCGCCGCCCACAACGTCGCAGCCTGGTCGGCGACTCGAGGATTTCGCGCGCTCGGGGGCGGCGTCGAGGGAGACTATGCTGGCCCGATCGCCGTCACCGCGGACGATACCGTGATCGTCGCGAGCGCGCGCATTGAGTCGGCGACGACGACGACTTACGAGCTCGACGCGTTTCGCGGCGGTGTCTGGACCGTGATCGGACGGTGCGATGCGCGGATCGTGGCGCTCGAGCTCGACGTCGACGGCTCGGTGATCGTGAGCGGATCGTTCACCACCATCGCAGGGATCGACACGGGCGGTCTCGCGCGCTGGGACGGCACCACGATCACGTCGATCGCGACGCCTCGCGGGGCCATCGCGGCAGTGCTGGCCGACGACCACGGGCTCTGCGTCGGAGGTGGCGACGCCGCGGGCGGCTACGTCATGTGCCGCGCACCGGGCGCGACCACTTGGATCGATCAGGCCGTTCCCAACGCCGCGTCCACCGTGGTGGTGACGCTGGTACGCGATGCGACCGGAGCGCTCCTCGCGGGTGGGAGCGTGGACGTCACGAGCGCTGCGCACGTCGTCGGCGCTGTGCTGCGCCGCGAGGGTGCCACGTGGACGCCCCTCGGAGGTGGCTTTGCGAATGAGGCATCGGGCGCTCTCGTGCGCACACTCCTCGCCGCGCCCGACGGGTCCATCTGGGCGCTAGGCGATTTCAACGCGACCGTCGATGCGCCGAGTGTCGAGCTCGCGCGCGCTGCACGCTGGGACGGAAGCGCGTGGTCCTCGATCGGCGCGGCGTTTCCTCTCTCCTCGGCTCCGATGAGCGGAGCGGTGAACGGCGATGAACTGATCGTCGCCGGCGACTTCGTCGAGGCTTATGCGGCGCACGCGATCTCCGCGATCGGCATCGTGCGCTGGGATGGAGTGCAGTGGCGCGCGCTCGACCAACCTGGTGCGACGACACTGGGAAACGCGCGTGCCTCGGTCCTCGCGGTTGGCGCGTCGTGCGAGACGTACGTGGGAGGCAGCTTCCTCGCCGCAGGTGATGTCGGGAGCGCGCACGCGGCGGCGATCGCGCACGGAGCTTGGTCGGCACTCGGTTCGGCTGGCGCGCTCCTCGGCGAGCCCCACGTTCTCGCTGTCGCGCCGGACGGGACCCTGTACGCGGCAGGGTTCGACGTGGACACATTCCCACCGCTGCCCTCCGGTCTCGCGCGGCTCCGCGGCGATGCGTGGGAGTCGTTCCCGGAGCTCGCCAACGCCGAGGTCGACGCGATCGCCTTCGCGCCGCATGGCACGACGTACGTCGGCGGACAGATCGCCGAGGGAATCCTCGCCTTCGACGGAACGAGCTTCACGCCGCTCGGCGTGCGCGACCCGCTCAGGGTCCACGCGATGCTCGTCACTGACTCCGGGCTGCTCGTGGCCGAAGGCGATCGGCTCTCGCGCTGGGACGGAGCGAGCTGGAGCGTCGTCGCGTCCGGCCTCGGGTTCGTGCCGAGTGCGATGATCGAGTGGAACGGCCACATCGTCATCGGGGGCCGCTTCGGACTCGTCTTCGTGCGCGGCTCGGAGTTCGACGCCGTCCTGTTTCCGGGGCTCGAGACCGCGCAGATCTCGGCGATGGCGGGCGTCGGAAGGCAGCTCGTCGTAGTCGGGCGAAGGACGACTGGCGCGGCGGCGCTCGGTATCGCGGCATGGAGCGACGAGGCCGGCGCCTGGCACGACTTCGGATTCGATGGCGTGGTCGCCGACGTCGTCGTGCTCGATCGCGCGCTCCTGTTCGCTGGCGAGTTCAGCACCGTCAGCGGGATCGCATCGACCGGACTCGCGAGGCTCGAGGCACTCTAGGGTAGCTGGGTCCCTCAGCGATCCAGCGCGCGCAGGCGCCCGCACGCGGAGGATCACGTTGGGCGATCAGGACGTCGGCCAAGAGCACGTGGCGAGGTGATCGCCGTGGTGTCGCGCAACGTGCGGGCGACGCACGTCGGTTACACGAGATGGCCGCGCAGTTGGAGGACGCGAGCGAGACCGACCACCGCGCGTTGAACGGATCGGAGGCGAGCACGTCGCGCGTGCGACGAAGTGCATCTGACCTCGGGCCTCCGCGACCCGTCCGAACGGAAGAGGTTTCATTGGTCCCGGTCCGCGATCCTCCCGAACGCAGCACCTTCCGTTTTTCGAGGTCGCCGACCCTCGCGAACTCAGCACCTTCCGATCTCCCAGGTCTGGAACCCACGCGAACCCAGCACGCTGGGATCTTCCGGCTCGCGGAGCGGCGCGAACCCAGCATGTTGAGATTTTCCGGATCGCCGACCCGCTCGACACTCAACGCGCACCGTTCTTCCGCCTTCCGGATCTGGAAAATCCCAACGCGCTGCGTCTTCCCAGGTCGGCGACCCGATCGATCTCGACCCGCTCCGTTATTTGCGGGTTCGCGGACCCGCTCGCCTCCCAACGTGCTCCGTTCTTCCGGCTCGCGGATCCGGAAAATCCCAGCGCGCTCCGTTTTTCCAGATCGTCGACCCGGATCGATCTCAACCCGCTCCGATTTTTCGGATCGCCGTTCCGGAAAATCCAAGCGCGCTCCGTTCCGGCGCCTCGCGGACCCGCCGAGAACTGAAGCGCAGCGTTTCTCCGGTTCCGGAACCCGCCCCCGACTCAGGGATTCAGTTCCAGGCGGGTCCGCGTTCCGTTTCGTCCGAGTAGCTACCCTCTCGTCCGTTCGGCGACGCGTTCGCCCAGCGCGAAGAAAAGATCCGCCAGATCCCCTCCGGAAACACGGAGGAACCTGCGTTCGCGCGCATCCGCGAGCTCCCCGTACGCAACACTCACGGAGTGGCGCCGAGAAGACAGCACGAAGGCGAAGAGCGCAGTGCTCGCCTCTGCGACACCGTGCGGCCCGAGCTCCGCGGCGCACAGGTGGCCTGTCACCTCGCGGAGTAGACGCTACGCGACGCTGCGTGCGGAGGAGCCGTCCATCCGTCGGACGAACACATCGCCCACCGTGATGCACGCCTCACGCACCTCGACGTTGCCGCCGAGCAGGAGCGCGAGCGGCCGCAGCTCCACCGATGCGATCTCGTCACGGTGCACGTCGAGCAGCGCGGCGAGCCGCAGAAGCACGTCGGCGATCGAGTCGAGCGCGGCCTTCCTCTGCGCGCTGGGGGAGCCGAGCACGAGCGCGCTCCCGGCCAGGCGCGAGAGCACGTCCTCGAGACGCTCGGCGTGGAGCGGCAGGATCGTGGAGGTGGCATCGCCCGAGGCGATCCCATGCGCGTCCGCGAACGAGATGCGTGCCCGCGCCGCGCCACTGCCGAGAGGCTCGGCGACCACACCGAGCAGCGCCAGCGCGGTCGTCGTCGCGGTCACGTGGACGCCCAGCAATCGCGCGTCCGGCCGCCGCTCGGTCGCGACGCCCATGATCTGCCGAAACACGTCGCGAACGCGCGCCGCACTGTCGATCCCGTCGACGGCGAGATCGGGATGATCCCACGAGCGGAGATCCGGCGACGCGAGCGAGATCTTCACCGGGAATCCGATGCGTGCGGCCTCGGACGCCGCGCGTGAGGGGCTCGAGCAGAGCTCTTCGAGCGGAAGCGGGAGCCCGAAGGGCGCGAGCGCGGCCTTGCTCGCCGGATCCGAGAGCGCACGCGGCGGTCCGAAGAGCACTTCGGTCACGCGCGCCTCGTCCACGCCCTCCACGCGCGCGTGACCCGGTGCGACTCCCGTCGCCGCGCCGGCCAGCGCCCGCAGCGCGGCTTCGGCCACGGGCGGCTCGCCGATCACCACCGCGCGCTCGCCGCTCTCCCAGGCGATCACGCCATCGTCGGCCCGGACGAGGCGCCCACTCGCGCGCTCGGCCCGACGAAGTCCCTCGAGCCGTGCGCGCTCCGCGGACCGCAACGCACGTAGCGAGGCGTTCCAGGGTGTCTCGGCCTTGGCCGCCACGAGCGCGAGCGCGCCCGCGAAGGGTCGCAGATCTGTCGTCCCGGCGATCCCCAGATCGCTGGCGAGATCGACGGTCTCTCTCGCTTCTTCGCGCCCACCCAGGCACGCGAGGACCACGCGCGCGCGCGATGCCGCCGCACGCCGCGCCAGATCGAGGAGCCCGCGAGGCGGCACGCGACCCTCCGTGACGATCCCCAGCACACGCGCGCCCGCGGCGATCAGATCCTCCGCGGCAAGCAGAGGATCCGCGACCACCCGCGCGTCCAGCGGCAGATGGATCGATCCGGATGCGCGCGCCACATCGAGCGCGATCTCCGGATCGCCGACCAACACGGGGACGCGGGGTGCTTTCACGCGGCCCGCGCCCTCCAAGCGAGTCGTCCCGCTCTGTTCGCCGAGCCCATCTCTTTCGAGTGTATCTGGCGGCTCGCTCGGATCCTAGCGCGGGCGGAGCCCTCGGAGCGTTGGGACGCACGACCATCGTCGGAAACGGACGAGCGCGCGTTCTCCGGCAAAAAAGCCGCGTCCGTGGGGCGTCGTGATATCGTGACCACGACATGCTCCGGGCGCAGCGACGCCGCTTCGAACGCTTCGGCTTGCTTCTCATCCTCGCGGTGACCCCGCTGATGACGGGCGTCGCGCGTGCGCAGGACGACGCGGGTGTTCCGCAGACGGGCGTGCCCTCACCCGAGGTCGCGGCGGACGCGGGCCCCGTCGTCGA
>JAYVCF010000370.1:0-9935 GCA_043750095.1 Deltaproteobacteria bacterium | reverse complement strand
GTCATCGAGATGACGGTGATGATGCGGAAGGCCCAGCCCGGATCGTGGACCACGTCGCCGAACTCGGAGCTCGCGTTCTGCCCTTCGAGATAGAGCGCGATGCCGATGCCCTGGATCGTGGAGAGGACGATCGTGCCGTAGCGCGTGTACTGGTTGATCTTGCGCTGGCCGGCCTCGCCCTCCTTACGCAGCTCCTCGAGCGGCTTCACGACCACGCTCATGAGCTGAAGGATGATGCTCGCCGACACGTACGGCATGATGCCGAGCGCGAAGATCGACAGCTGCTCGAGCGCGCCGCCCGAGAACAGGTTGAACATCCCGAGGAAGCCGCCCTGCGAGCGAACGATCTGTCGCATCGCGGTGCGGTTCACGCCGGGCGTCGTGACGAAGATGCCCAGGCGGTAGACCGCGATCATCATCAGCGTGAATAGAATCCGCCGACGCAGCTCCGGGATCTTCGCGATGTTGGCGAGGGCTTGGAACACGAATTCAGCTCTTCCGAGCCTTCTTGGCGGCCCGGTTCTTGTGGCGAACGATCGGCTTGGGGATGCGCTTGTTCACCTCGGCCGTGCCGCCGGCCTTCTCGATCTTCGCCTTCGCCGACGCCGAGAAGCCCGTGGCCTTGATGGTGAGCTTGTGCGTGAGCTCGCCGTTGCCGAGGACCTTCACGCCATCCCAGGGACCCTTGACGAGACCCCTCTCGCGAAGAGCGTCCTCGTCGACGGTCGCGCCTGCCGCGAACACGTCGAGGTCGCCGACGTTGACGACCGCGAGCTCGGTCGGGAACGGATTGCTGAAGCCATGCTTGGGCAGACGACGATTGAGCGGCATCTGGCCGCCCTCGAAGTGGAGCTTGTGGATGTTGCCGGGCTGGCGGGCCTTCTGACCCTTTTGGCCGCGACCGGAGGTCTTGCCCTTGCCGGAGCCGACGCCACGACCGACGCGCTTCTTGACCGAGACCGAGCCCTCGGGTGCCCGGAGGCGGGAGAGAATCGGGATGTTCTGGTCGGCGGGAGTGCGCTCCGCGCCACTTTTCTGTTGGTCAGGCATGGCCATCTTTCCTACGAAATCTCTTCGACCGTGACGAGGTGCATGACCTTCTTGATCGCACCGCGGAACGCTGGCGTGTTCGCCACGACGACCTCGGTACGCGGCCCGCGCAGGCCGAGGCCCGCGAGCGTCCTTCGCATCGTGTCGGGCTTGCCGCTGCCGGCAACCACCTGAGTGACTTTCAACTTGGCTTTCATGTCGCTACCCTAGTCATTCATTCCAGTCGATCGGCTCAGCTGTGCGCTGGGACCGGGGCGACTTCGCTGACCTCTTTGCCCCGACGAAGGGCGATCGTCTCGACCGACTCGAGCGTGAGCAGCGCCTTCATCGTCGCGTGGACGACGTTGTGCGGGTTGCTCGTCCCGACGATCTTCGACAGCACGTCCTTGATGCCGGCCGCCTCGACGACCGCGCGAACTGCGCCGCCGGCGATGACGCCCGTTCCGGCGCTGGCCGGCCGAAGAAGCACGTTGCCCGCGCCTGCGCTCGCGTGGACCGCGTGCGGGATGGTTCCCCCGACGAGCGGGATCTTCACGATGTTCTTGCGAGCCCGATCGTTCCCCTTGCGGATCGCGTCCGGAACCTCGTTGGCCTTGCCGAGACCGATCCCGACGTGACCCTTCTCGTCGCCGACGACGACGAGCGCACTGAAGCTGAAGCGGCGACCGCCCTTGACGACCTTGGCGACGCGGTTGATGTGAATCACCCGCTCCTTGAGGTCTTCGAGGCTCTCTGCGTCGATCTGTGAAGGCATTTATTCGTCTTTCTCGAAAATCAAAAATCGAGGCCGGCTTCGCGCGCGGCTTCGGCAAGGGCCTTGATGCGGCCGTGATAGAGGTAGCCGTTACGGTCGAAGACGACCTTGGCGATGCCCTTGGTCTTGCACGCGTTCGCGATCGCGGTGCCGATGAGCTTGGCCGCGTCGGTCTTCGCCTTGTCGCCCGCGTCGCCGCGGAGATCTTTGCTGAGCGTCGAGACCGTGACGAGCGTCGAGCCCTTCGTGTCGTCGACGACCTGCGCGTAGATGTGCTTCGCGCTGCGGAAGACGGTCAAGCGCGGACGCTCGGGCGTCCCCTCGACCTTCTTGCGAATGCGGGTCTTGCGATGCTGGCGTGCTGTGTCCGTTGCCATTCTCGTTTCCTCCGGAGCCATGTGGCGTTCGCATGCGACCGCCGACTCCACTTAGGACGATCGCGAACGACCGCCACTCACCGTCTCAAGCAGCCACTAACTACTTCTTACCCTTGCCACCGGCCTTACCGGCCTTCTCTCGGATCTTCTCGTCCACGTAGCGAACGCCCTTGCCCTTGTAGGGCTCCGGCGGACGGAACGAGCGGACACGCGCGGCCGTCTGACCGAGCAGATCCTTGTCCGACGAGCTGAGGTGAAGACGCGGCTTCTTCGTGCCGCCCACGTCGATGATCTCGACCTGCGCGCTCACGCCGACGGGCATCTTGTAGTTGACGGGGTGCGAGTAGCCGAGCGCGAGCGTGAGGTCCTGGCCCTTCACTTCGGCGCGGTAGCCCGTGCCGATCAGGTCGAGCGAGATCTTGAATCCCGTCGCGACGCCGTCGAGCAGGTTCTTCACGAGCGCGCGGGTGAGACCCTGGAGGCGCGCGCCCTGATCGCCGCTCGACGCTTTTGCCGTCACGACGACGCTGTTGCCGTCCTTGACGACGTCGACGTCGTCCGGGAACGCACGCTCACCGGAGCCCTTCGGGCCCTTCGCGGTGAGCTTGCCGCTCGCGATCGTGATCGTGACACCCGCGGGTACCGCGATCGGCTTCTTGCCGGTGCGCGAGACACGCTGCTCGACGACGGCGCTCTTGGACCCGACAGAAGTCGCAGCCGAGATTTTTGCTTCGGCCATCACCAGACCTCGCAGAGGAGCTCGCCACCCACGCGCTTTTCGCGCGCGCTGCGATCGGTCATGAGACCGGACGACGTCGAGAGGATCGAGATGCCGATGCCGTGCTGGGTCTTCGGGATCTCGTCGCAACCGACATAGACGCGGCGGCCCGGACGGCTGCGGCGGCGCATGCCGACGAACGCCGGCTGGCGATTGCGGCCGTACTTCATGACGACGGTCATCGTTCCGTGGCCAGCCTTGTCGACCTCCACGTCGGAGACGAAGCCCTCCTGCTTGAGGAGCTCGGCCACTTCGACGCGAATGCGCGAGAGCGGCATCGTCGTGCGCTCGTGGTGCGCCTGCGCAGCATTGCGGAGGCGGGCGAGGAGATCGGAAATGGGATCGGCTGTCATGACGGCGGGCCTTCAGGCAATTGCATGTCTCAAACTCCTCGACTCACCACGATGCTTTGGTCACGCCCGGCACGTCGCCCGCGAGCGCAAACTTGCGCAGGCAGATGCGGCAGAGCTCGAACTTCCGATACACGGCACGCGACCGGCCGCACGACTTGCAGCGGTTGCGGTACCGAACGCGGAACTTCGGCTCCTTTTCCATCTTCGCGAATGCACGGGCGCTGGCCATGGTCGTTTCTCTTTCCTACTGTCGAAATTCTTTGGGGGGGCGCCTGCGCGCCGCAGAACTACTTGCGGAACGGCATGCCGAGGCCGCGGAGGAGCGCTCGCCCTTGTTCATCGGTGCGGGCGGTGGTCACGAACGTGATGTTCATGCCCTTGATCTCGTCGATCTTGTCGTAGTCGATCTCGGGAAAGATGATCTGCTCGCGAAGACCGAGCGTGTAGTTGCCGCGTCCGTCGAACGCCTTGGGCGAGACGCCCTTGAAGTCACGCACGCGCGGGAGCGCGATGTTGATGAGGCGGTCGGCGAACTCCCACATCCGGCTCTTGCGGAGGGTGACCATCGCGCCGATGGCCAGTCCTTCGCGAAGCTTGAACGTCGCGATCGACTTCTTGGCCTTCGTGACGACCGGCTTCTGGCCCGTGAGCTTGGCGAGCTCTTCGCTGCCGCTCTCGATGATCTTCTGGTTCCCGACGGCCTTGCCGAGACCCATGTTGACCACGATCTTCTCGAGGCGCGGGACTTCCATCACGTTCTTCAACGCGAGGTCCTTCATGACCGCCTGGATCACGTGCTCGCGATAGAACTTCTGAAGGCGCGGCATCTCGTTCGACGAGGTCTTCGCCTCGGCGCCCTCGGCCTTCGGGGCCTTCGGGGCCTTCGGAGCTTTGTCGGCCTTCGGGGCCTTGTCGGCCTTCGGCGCTTTCTCGGTCTTCTTCTTCTCTTCGGCCATGTTCCTACCCGTCCTTCGAGCAGCTCCGCGAGCTCCTCGATGACATCAAAGTCAGTTCATCATCAATCGAGCGTCGTGCCCGAGCGCACCGACTGGCGGACCTTCTTGCCGTCCTTGTCGGTGCCCATCTTCACGCGCGTGGGCTTGTCTTCTTTGCTGTCGAGCGGCATCACGTTCGAGAGGTGAATCGGCTGCTCGCGCTCGATGATCCCGCCCTGCGGGTTCTTCGGCGTCGGCTTGGTGTGCCGCTTCATCTTGTTGACGCCTTCGACCAGGACGCGATCGGCCTCGCGGATCACGCGCATGACGCGACCCTTGCTGCCCTTGTCCTTGCCGGCGATGACGACGACCTCGTCGTCCTTCTTGATTCGGCTCGACATCACACGACCTCAGGAGCGAGCGAGATGATCTTCATGAACTTCTTGCCGCGGAGCTCGCGCGCCACCGGCCCGAAGATGCGCGTCCCGACTGGCTCGAGCTGCGCGTTGAGGAGCACGGCCGAGTTCGAGTCGAACTTGATGTAGCTGCCGTCCGAGCGCTGGTACTGGTAGGTGGTCCGAACGATGACGGCCTTACTGACCTCGCCCTTCTTGACCTTGGCGGTGGGAAGGGCTTCCTTGACTGCGACGACGATGAGATCACCGAGGCCGGCGTAACGACGACGCGAGCCGCCGAGCACCTTGATGCACTCGACACGCTTGGCGCCGCTGTTGTCCGCGACGTCGAGCTCTGACTGCTGTTGGATCACTTCAGACCTCCCACTCTCAAACTTCTTCAGCGCGGGACACGAGGCGGATGGCCACCCAGCGCTTGGTCGCGCTCAGCGGACGGCTCTCTCGGATCTCGACCACATCGTTCGTCTTGTACTGCTCGGTCTCGTCGTGGGCGTGGAAGCGCTTGCTGCGCTTGACGTACTTTCCGTAGACCGGATCGCGAAGGCGGCGAACCACCTCGACGACGATCGTCTTCTTCGCGCGACCCACGTTGGCGGTGTCGTTGACTACGCGACCCGTGATGACGCGACGCGCGCCGCGCTCGTCAACGGCGGGAGTGCCCGACGAAGTCGGGCCGTTATTGGCCGTGCTCTCGGGGGTGGTCTTGGTTGCTGTCGTTCCGGCCATGGTGACGCTCTCTCTCACTTCTTGGCGGTGGCGCTGGCGCGCTCACCCTGGAGGGTCTTGATGCGCGCGATGTCGCGGCGCGTGCGACGCACCTTGTTGGTGTCGTCGAGCTGATTCGAGTGATTCGCGAAGCGCGACTTCCAGAGGTCGCGCGCCATCGTCTTCTCGAGCTCGACGAGATCCGCGTCGGTCTTTTCACGAAGCTCGGCGGTCTTCACAGCTGCTCACTCCTCGCGATGACGCGCGTGCTGATCGAGAGCTTGTGCCCGGCGATGCGGAATGCTTCGCGCGCGAGCTCTTCGGGGATGCCCTCCATCTCGTAGAGGACGCGGCCCGGCAGGATGTGGCAGTTCCAACCCTCGACGCCGCCCTTGCCGGTGCCCATGCGTGTCTCGAGCGGCTTCCGCGTGAAGGGGCGATCGGGGAACACTCGGATGTAGAGCTTCCCGGCTCGCTTGACCTTGCGCATGATGCTCATGCGTGCGGCCTCGATCTCGCGCGCGTCGACGTGGCCGCCCTCGGTCGCCTGCAGGGCGAAGTCACCGAAGGAGCACTTGTTGCCGCGGCTCGCGACGCCGGTGAGCCGCATCGTGTGCGACTTGCGAAACTTGGTGCGCTTGGGCTGAAGCATGACTCCGACTCTCTCTCAAACGGCCTGAATGCGGCGGCGGCGCTGCGGGAGCACCTCGCCCTTGAAGATCCAGCACTTGACACCGATGGTGCCGTACGTGGTCTTGGCGGTCGCCATCCCGAACTCGATGTCGGCGCGGAGCGTGTGCAGCGGCACGCGGCCCTCGCGGTACTTCTCCGAGCGCGCGATCTCGGCGCCGCCCAGGCGGCCGCCCGCGTACACGCGGATGCCCTTGACGCCGAACTTCATCGCCGTCTGAACGGCCTTCTTCATGGCGCGACGGAAGGCGACGCGGCGCTCGAGCTGCGTGGCGATGTTCTCGGCCACGAGCTGCGCGTTCGTCTCGGCCTTGCGCACTTCCTGGATGTCCACGAAGAGCTCGTTCGACGTGAGCTTCTGCAGGTCCGTGCGGAGCTGCTCGACGCCCGCGCCGCGCTTGCCGATGATGATCCCCGGACGCGACGTCTGGATGATCACCTTCACCTTGTTGGCGGCGCGCTCGATCTCGATGCCAGCGATGCCCGCGTGTGCGTGCTCTTCGCGGACGTGCTTACGAAGCGAGATGTCTTCGTGAAGCCACTTCGCGTAGTTCTTGTCTTCGTACCACTTGGAGTTCCAGGTCTTGATGACCCCGAGGCGGAACCCGAACGGATGTGTCTTCTGTCCCAATGTCAGTCTCTCGTTGGAGGAGTGCCGGGCGGGCCCGGCGATCAATTCAATTTCCGTCGGAAACGGTGATCGTGATGTGGCTCATGCCCTTCACGATCTTGGTGGCACGTCCCATGGCGCGAGGGCGCCAACGACGCATGAACTTGTCCGGCGCCTTGTCGGCGAACGCCGTCGTGACGCGGAGGTTGTCGAGATCGACGTTCGCGTCCTTCGCGCGCGCGTTGCTGATCGCGCTGTCGAGGATCTTGAACACGATCGGCGCCGCTGCCTTGCGGGTGAAGCGGAGCATCTCGAGGGCCTCGGCCGCGTTCTTCCCGCGGATGAGGTTCACGATGACGCGGACCTTCCGGACCGCGATCCTCTGAAATCGTGCTTGAGCGTGGGCTTCCATCGTCTCGGACCTTCGGCTGACTTGACCTACGTACCCGGCCGAAAAGGGCGCGGGATCTAACACGCAGGGGGTCGACCCTCAAGGGATGAATCGAACAGGGAACAGGACCGGAACCGATCCCCCCGGATCACAGGGGGATCACGACTTCACTTCTTCGGGGGGAGGGGTCGAAGACGCGATTTCACTTCTTCGGACCCGATGCGGGCGAAGCAGCAGGAGGCGCGCCGGAGGGACGCGCGACCTTTCGGTCGGCCGCGTGGCCACCGAACGTGCGGGTGGGCGCGAACTCGCCGAGCTTGTGGCCGACCATGTTCTCGGTGACGAACACGGTGATGAACTTGCGCCCGTTGTGGACGTTGAAGTTCAGGCCGACGAACTCGGGCGTGACGGTCGAACGACGCGACCACGTCTTGATGACGCGGCGATCGTTGGCCTTGAGCGCCTTTTCGATCTTGTCCTGGAGGTGCCCATCGACGAAGGCACCCTTCTTGGCTGAACGCATGGCTTACTTGCTCCGACGCTTGATGATGAATTTGTCGGTCGTCTGGTTGGTGCGGGTCTTCTTGCCCTTGCTGAGCTGACCCCACGGCGAACAGGGATGACGACCGCCGGACGTGCGACCTTCGCCACCGCCCATCGGATGATCGACGGGGTTCATCGACACGCCGCGGTTGTGCGGGCGGCGGCCGAGCCAGCGCGAGCGACCGGCCTTGCCGTGCGAGACGCGCGCGTGGTGCAGGTTCGAGACCTGGCCGACGGTCGCGCGGCAGTCGAGGTGGACCATGCGGACTTCGCCCGAGGGCAGACGAAGCTGAGCATAGTTGCCGTCCTTGGCCATCAGCTGCGCCGCCGCGCCGGCCGAGCGAACCATCTGGCCGCCCTTGCCGATCTTGAGCTCGACGTTGTGGATCATCGTGCCCACGGGGATGAAGCGCAGCCGCAGCGCGTTCCCGGGCTGGATGTCCGCGCCCTTGGACGAGACCACCGCGTCGCCGACCTTGAGGCCGTCGGGCGCGAGGATGTACGCGAGGTCGCCGTCCGCGTAGCGCAAGAGAGCGATGCGCGCCGAGCGGTTCGGATCGTACTCGAGCGAAGCGACCTTGGCCGGCACGCCGATCTTGTTGCGCTTGAAGTCGATGACGCGATAGCGACGCTTGTGGCCGCCGCCGCGGAACCGGCTCGTGATGCGGCCCTGGTTGTTGCGGCCGTCGATGGTGTTCTTGGCCTCGGTCAGCTTCTTCTGGGGCTTGTCCTTGGACAGACCTGCGAAGTCGGGGACCTCGAACCAGCGGCGTCCTGCGGACGTCGGCTTGAAGTGGCGAATGGCCATGATCAGCTTCCTTCTCCGAGCTCGATCGTCTCGCCGGCTTTCACCTCGACGATCGCCTTCTTCCAGTTCTGAGTCTTCGCGTGCCCACGGCCCATGCGGCGCAGGCGGCCGCGCACGATGAGCGTCTTGACGTTCACGACCGTGACGTTGAAGAGCGTCTCGACCGCGTCCTTGATCTCGTGCTTGTTGGCGTCGCGAGAGACCTCAAACTGGTACTTGTTCTGGGACTCACGCATGGCGTTGCCCTTCTCCGTGAGGAGCAGCGGGCGCTTGATGACGTGCTCGAGCAACATCGGTGTTCTCCTCAGGCCTTGCAGCGCGCTTCGAGCGCCTGCGCCGCGCTCTTGGTGAGCACGAGGTGGGGGTGCCGGAGCACGTCGTAGATGTTGACGCCTTCGGGCGGCAGCACCTGGTGACCTTCGAGGTTGCGCGCCGAGAGACGCAGGTTCTGGTTGCCCATCGCGTCCACGATGAGCGAGCCGCGATCGACCTTGAGCGCGGCGAGCACACCCGCGAGCGCCTTCGTCTTGATCTCCGTGAGATCGAACGAGTCGACGATCGTGAGCGCACCTTCCTTCACCTTGAGCGAGAGCGCGCTGGTGAGCGCACCCTGACGCATCTTGCGTGTGGGTCGGTAAGCGTAGCTGCGCGGCACGGGGCCGTGCGACTGGCCGCCGCCGACGAAGTTCGGGGCCTTGCGGTCGCCGTGACGCGCGTTGCCCGTGCCCTTCTGCTTGTACATTTTCTTGGTCGTGCCGGTCACTTCGCTGCGGTTCTTCGTCTTGGCGTTGCCACCACGACGCGACGCGAGCTGTGCCTTCACGACCTCGTAGAGGAGGTCCTGGTTGACCTCGCGCCCGAAGACGTCGTCGGAGAGAGTGATCTCGCCGATGGACTCGCGCTTGAGGTTGTAGACGGGAAGCTTGGCCATACTGTCTCCGAATGAGGTGTCCGCGCGAGGCGGATCAGCTCTTGATCTCGACCTCGACACCCGCGGAGAGGTCGAGCTTCATGAGGGCTTCCAGCGTCTGCTGGTTGGGATCGAGGATGTCGAGGAGGCGCTTGTGGGTGCGGATCTCGAACTGCTCGCGCGACTTCTTGTCGACGTGCGGGCCGCGAAGAACGGTGAACCGATTGATGCGCGTAGGAAGCGGGATCGGTCCCGCGACGCGCGCGCCCGAGCGCTTGGCCGTCTCGACGATCTCGAGCGTGCTCTGATCGAGCAAGCGGTGATCGTAGGCCTTGAGGCGGATGCGGATCTTCGTCGTCATTCGTTCACTCCGTGATCTTGGTGATGACGCCGGCGCCGACGGTGCGGCCGCCCTCGCGGATGGCGAAGCGCTGTGCTTCCTCGAGCGCGACGGGCGTGATGAGCTCGACGGTGATCGAGACGTTGTCACCCGGCATGACCATCTTCACGTCTTCGGCGAGCGTGATGGTCCCCGTCACGTCCATCGTCCGCATGTAGAACTGCGGGCGGTAGTTGGTGAAGAACGGCTTGTGACGGCCGCCCTCTTCCTTCTTG
>JAYVCF010000369.1:0-17349 GCA_043750095.1 Deltaproteobacteria bacterium | reverse complement strand
GTGAACGCCCCCTCGTCGAGGTAGACGTCGACTGCGCTCGCGAGCCGATCACGGACCGCCGCGGGGATCATCTCGTGCGTCACGAGCGCGACATAGCGGGCTCGATCCTGCGCGAGCTCGCGCGGGACGGCATGCGCGCCGAGCAGCGTCGGGATCGTCCGGGCTCGCGGTGGTCCTTCGCTTCCCGCGTCGCTCGCGATGCGAAGGAGGCGCATCTCGTCGTCGAGCGTCAGCCCGTAGCCGCTCTTCACCTCGACCGTCGTCGCGCCGTGCAAGAGCATCACGTCGAGCCTTCGACGCATCGACGCCTGGAGCGTCGCGTCGTCGGCCGCGCGCGTCGCCGCGACCGTGGACGCGATCCCGCCGCCCGCAGCCGCGATCGTGCGGTAGTCGACGCCGCGCATCTTCTGCTCGAACTCCGCGCTGCGACGGCCCGCGAAGACGAGGTGCGTGTGCGGATCGACGAGCCCCGGCGTGAGCAGCGCGCCGCGCGCGTACACGATCTCCGTGTGACCGGCGGCCTCGGGCGCGTCGGCCGTCCGGCCCACGAACGAGATGATCCCCGCAGCGTCGATGGCGACCGCCCCGTCATCGAGCAGCGCGAGCCGTCCCATCGCGTCGCCCTGCCCGTCGCAACGCGCGAGGCGTGCCCCTCGGATCAGCAGCGACGGCTCGGCGCGGTCCACTCCCACGCGCGTCTCAGTGGCTGTCGCGACGTGCGTCGCGCCGACTCGCGCCGGTCGCTGGGTTCGCGAAGTGTCGTGCGAGCACCTCGGTGTGCAGCGGAAAGGCGAGCGTGACCGCCGCGCGCACGATCGCGCGATCGGTGACCTCGTCGCTGGCAGAGAACGGCGGCAGGTCGGCGCTCGCCATCTGCGGGCCGAGGCCGAACACCAGCACGAGACCGTTCTCGGTGCTGCGCACGCAGAGGTCGCTGATCGCGGAGGCCTCGACGTAGACGTTCGCTTCTTCGCGCAGCTCGCGGGCGGCGGCCTCTTGCCAGGTCTCGCCGAGGTCGACGAATCCTCCGGGAAGCGCGAGGTGCCCGAAGCCGGCCTCTGGCGCGCCGCTCGGTGTGCGCCCACCGCGACGCACGCAGAGCACGCCGTCGTCGACGGGGAGCACGAGGACGGCGACGGGGATGGGGTTCGCGTAGCTCACGTTGCCGCAGGCGATGCAGCGCCGCGGCCAGCGCACGGTCTCCTCGAAGGCGGCGCCACAGTACGAGCAGTGGGAATGACGACGATGGGCCACGGGCGCGGAAGCTTTGCACTGCGCGGGTGTCGCGATCAACGCGCCTCTCGGCGTCGATCACTCGGCGTCGATCACTCGCCGTAGCCGCACTCGGTTACGAGCGAGGGAGGCAAGTGGTAGCCGCCCAGCTCGAGCGGCTCCCAGTCGCCACGAGAGAATCTCTCGCTGGCGCGCGCGCGGAGCGCCTCTTCGAAGCGCGCGCGTCCCTCCACGCAGCGCCCACCCGCCGCGAGGAGCTCGGCCTCCAGCTCCATCACATCGCTCTCGTGGGCCCCGAGGCGACGCGCCTCCTGCGCCCGCGTCGTCGCGAGCGAGGGATCGTCCGCGCGCGCAGACGCCCAAGCCAGCGTGAGCATCGCGCTGGGGTCCCATGGATCGACGCGAAGTCGCCACGTCGCGGCGCTCGATCCCGCGTGGGCCTCGGAGCCCGGCTCGATCCGCGTCGCGAGATCCGCGCCGACCGGGAGCGCGATCAGCCCGAGCGCGACGACGAGCCCCGCTCTCAGCCCGACCCCACGTCGGGGCGGCGCGGGGCGCGGACCGAGATCGCGCCCGCACGCGCAGATGCGGTCGTAGAGATCCGGATGAAGCCGCGCGTGCTTGCGTCCGGTCACGAGCGGCGCGCGCGCATCGATGGAGAGAGAGGTGAGCGCGTTCGCGAGCGCGTCGGCCGAGACGCTGGCGCGCGCGTGCTCGTCCGCGCGCTCTTCCATGCGTCGCGCGAGCCGCAGCACGGCCAGCATGAGCGGCATCGCGACGAGCAGCCCGCACGCGAGCACGAGCGTGGTGCTGCCGGGCGCGAGAGCCTCGCCGATCACGGTGCCCGACGTCGTGGCGAACAAGATCACGCCGACCGTTCCGAGCCGACACGCCGACACCCAGGGCGCTTCGCTCAGGTGGCCTGCCTCGTGCGCGAGCACGGCCTCGAGCTCACGCTCGCCGAGCAGCTCGACGATGTGATCGGTGACGATCATGGTGCGCGCCCAAGGAAGCGCGGCGGCATTGGCGAAGCGCACGCCGTGGGTCGGGAGACGCAGCACCGCGAACAAGCGCACGCCCTCGCGCTCGGCGGCACGCTCGGCCAGCGCGCGCACCGCCGGCGTCGCTGGGCGAAACGCGAGCGTGAGCACCGACAGGATCGGCCCCGCGTACGCGACGCCGAGGAACGTCAGCGCGAGCGCGAGCAGGATGATCCCGACGCGAAGCTCCCCGCTCGGTCCGATCAGCGGCAGCGATGCGCACGCGCTCGCGCTCACGATCGGTCCGATGAGCCAGGGGATCGCCCGCAGCCGCAGCGCGATCTGTCCCCATGCGCTGGCCTTGGCCCCGGCCGCCGGCGTCATCGGCGAGCGCGTCCCCGCCGACTCGCTGGCCCTCGCCGGTGCGCCCATCGCGAAGGTGATCACCGTCGTCAGGGCGGCGAAGGCGATCGACGGGAGCTCGCTCGGCGCCGCCACGAGCGCAGGACCGAGGGCGCTGCACCCGAGCGTCCAGGCCAGCTGGATCTGCACGACGCCCACCAGAAGCGCGGCGGATCGAAAAGGAGCCACCGCGCGCGCCGCCTCGGCGGGTTCTTCGGGGAGCTTCGCGGGCAGCGTGAGCGCCGCCAAGATCCGCGCGGTGACGAACGGCGTGAGCGCCGCGATCAAGAGCGTCGCGAGCGCGCGACCCCAAACCTCTTCGATCGGCCACGCGGCGCTCGGCACGCGCGACTCGTACCCTGCCCCCGTCCGCTGCGCCCGCGCGAATGCGGCGCACGACGCGCGCAACAAGCCAGCACCCCCACCTAGAGCACCGCACCCGGATTGCGGGACCTCGCGCCCCCTGATACCAAGACTGCCCTTCATGGCTCGCACCCCCCATTCGAGGATCCTCCTCCGCGCCGTCCTCGCGTCCGCGGTCGTCTCGTTGGCGACGTGCACGGCGTTCGCGGGCTGCACGCCCCCTGGCCAGGCGATGCACGGCGGCAGCCGGACCGAGGTCGAGGACACGTCGCTCGGCATGGGCGACATGTTCGACGTGCGCGTGTACGGCGAAGAAGAGCTGTCCGCGGACTATCGCGTCAGCCAAGACGGGACCATCGACTTCCCGCTGATCGGCCGCATCGTGGTCGCCGGCCTCGAGCCCGGCGCGGTCGCCACGCTGATCACGACGCGCCTGCGCGAGGGCCACTTCTTCGTGCAGCCGCACGTCAGCGTCGTGGTGCGCGAGTACAACAGCAAGCGCGTCTCCGTGCTGGGCGCGGTGCGCACGCCGGGGACCTACGCGCTTCGCGGCGGGATGGGCGTGGTCGAGGCCATCGGCCTCGCGGGCGGCTTCACTGCGCTGGCGAACCGCGACGGGACCACCATCACGCGCAACGCGGCGGGCGAGCTGCATCGCTACGCGGCGCCGGTCGATCGGATCACGGACGGCCAAGAAGAGGACATCCCGCTCCACGCAGGCGACATCATCCGGGTTCCCGAGCGCCTCTTCTGATTTCTCAGGAGGCCTGAGCGGCCTCCTCGGCAGCCCGGCGGAGCCGGCTCTGCCTCACCTCCTCTCCGACTCGTCGCTCCGCTCCTCGCGAGCGACACGGCTCGTCGCTCGGGCCAACCAAATCGCCGCCGCAGCTCGAATCGATTGGGCACAGATCTGATTCCGCGTTCCGTGCTTGACCGGAACCACCCCGGTCGATGCACCCTCCCCCTTCGATGGCGGAAGACCTCGGTGGGCGTCTGACGCGAGCGGGGCTCGTGACGCGAGCGGATCTCGCGGAGATCGTGTCCGCAGCGCCTGCCCACGATGCGGCGCTCGTCCGTGCGCTCGTGCGTCGGGGCGTCCCCGAAGACGCGCTCGCCGGGTTCTTCCTGTCCGAGGGATTCGGTCCGCTGCTCGAGGCGGTCGATCTCGATCGCGCCGAGCCCGTGTGGGCGACGCGGCTCCCCGGCGTGATGGCGCTCGATTTCCTGGCGCTCCCCCTGCGCGCAGCCACGGACGGCGTGGTGGTCGCGATGGCCGCCCCCTCGGATGCCCACATCGTGCGCGAGCTCGTGCGGGTGCTGGGCGCGCGCGTGCTCGCGACCGTGGCCCGGCCGAGCGACATCGAGGGCCGCCTGCGCGCGCTCCATCCGCACGCGATGGCCGTCGCGCCGCGCACACCAGCGGCCGAGCCCCCGGTGCTCGAGCTCACGCGGCGTCGGCAGCCGACCTCGCCGCGCGGCTTCGACGCCGGGTTTCGCGCGCCCGACGGAACGAAGGAAGGCAAGCTCGGCCCGCGCCTCGCGCTTCCCGATGACGAGCCCGCGATGCCGCTCGTCCGCCACAAGCCCTCGATCACGCCGCCCGTCGGCGTGAGCCGATCGGATCCGAGCATCACGGTGCCGAACATCGCGACGCCGAACATCGCGACGCCTGCGTCGAGCGCGGCCACGAAGGACGCGGCGATGCGGACGTTCGCGCGCCCCGACCCGCGCACGCGCGCGACCACCGGCGACTGGGCCCGCGGCCGAGAAGCGAAGCGCTCCAACACGCAGCCCTTGGCGGCCGCGGTGCTGTCCGGCCCGAAGAGCTCTGCGTCGATCGTCGCGACCGCGAAGCCTGCGGTGATCTCGGTGCCGCCTGCGGCGGTCCCAGCGCAGCCGCCCGCGGCCACGCTCGAGGGCGCGCTGACGGACTTCGCCGATCGCGCGAGCGAGCCGGTACGCGCTGCCGAGCGAGCCGTGACGCCCGCATCGGGCGCATCGGCGATGAGGAAGACGGCGACGTGGCGCCCGTCCGCGCCCGCGCCCGCGCGTGCCGAGGTCGCGCCACCCACGGTCGCACCGCCACCCGCCCCAATGGCGCCCTTGGCGCCGGTTCCCGTCTCGGCCGAAGAACGCTGGGACCTTCCGAGCGCACCGCCCGACGCACCCGCGCCGCCCGCGCGCGAGAGCGCGAACAAGCTCTCGCCACGTGCGACCAACGACCTGCCCTCGATCAAGGCGGCGCCCGGCGACATCGGCGCCGTGCTCGCGTCGATGCGGACCGCGACCGATCGCGACGACGTGGTGCGCCTCGCCTGTGAGGGCGCGACCAGCGTGGCGCGCACGGCCGTGTTCTTCGCGCTTCGCAAGGGCGTGCTCAAGGGCTGGGACGGCGCGGGCCCGGGCGTGCGCCGCGACTCGGTGCGCAACCTCTGGATCCCCACGTCGAGCACGTCGACGTTCAAGAAGGTGCTCGACACGAAGAGCGGCTGCGTCGGCCCTTACGGCACCAGCGTGGCCGACGGCCTCTTCCGCGCCGCCGTCGGCTCACGCGGCGGCGACTTCATGGTGCAGCCCATCGCGGTGGCGGGAAAGATCATCGGCATGTTGTGCGTGGATGACCTGCGACCTGGGCCGCTCGGCGCGCACCGCGTGGAGGTGCTCGCGCAGACGGTGGGGGACGCGTTCGTGAGGATCATCTCGGCCGGCAAGGACTGAAGCGGAGGGACACGCGCATGGGACCCCGCAAAGCGCTGAAATGGGGGGGGCATTCTGGATCGCGCGACGAACGCCGTACGCGAGACATCGAGCGAAGCGTCGATCCTTTTCGTCGACGACGAGCGATCCTTCGCGCGCATGATCCTTGAGCGCCTGGACCTCGGCTCGGTGATCGAACACGTCGAGACACTCGCGGCCGCGCGTGAGGCGCTCCGGCGCGGTCAGTACGCGCTGGTGATCCTCGACGTGCAGCTACCGGATGGCCGGGGGTGGGATCTCGCCGATGAGCTTCTGAAGACTGCACCGAGCACGGCGGTCGTGATCTGCACGGCCCACGGCACTCCCAAGCAGACCGTGGACGCCCGGCTCAGCGGCGTGGGCTACGTCGAGAAGTTCCAATCGGGGTCGGAGAAAAATCCCTACGGCGAGCTCGCCGAGGCGCTGCGGCTGGAGATCGCGAGCGCGCTCGCGGGGCAACGCGGAACCGAGGAGCGCAAGCTCGAGGTCGCGCGCGATCTCGAGCTTCGATGCGAGCTCACGGAAAGGGAACCCGCGATCCTCGAGCTGATCGCGGGCGGCGCGACGCACGACGAGATCGCGGCCGAGACGGGCATCGCGAAGAGCACGCTGAACAACGCTCTCGGACCGCTCTTCGACAAGCTGGAGCCCATCGTTCGCGACCGCTCGCTCGCAGGCATCGCGCTCTGGATCTCGGATCACGCGCACTACCTGACGATCCGCGAGCGCGAGCGAAGGCGGCGCGAGTATCGACCCTGACAAGGCAGCGCTGCCTTGTGGCGACTCTGCGGCGTGGCGTAGACGTCGTGGTCAGGCGAGCCGCGGATGACCGTAAAGTACTGCATCAAGACCCACAGCGTGCTGATCGTCGGGTTCAACGACCGGTACTACTCCGATCCCGACCTGAACGCAGCGCTAGCGACGGCTGAGAGGTTCCTCCTTACAGCGCGCGTCACGCAGGTCAGCGGCGGCAGCCCCTCGATCGGCGTGAACATCGAGACCTCCAACGACAACGTGAACTGGCAAATTCGGTCGACTCCGATCTCCTTGCCACTCACCAGTCCGCTCGTCGGTTGGGAGAAGGGCGAGACCACCGTGGGAGGCCGGTTCATGCGGGTGTCGTGCGCGCTCGGCGGATCCGGCGGGCTCGGCGGCTATGTCGAACTGTGGGTCTGCGGACGCAGTTTCTACTGAGGTGGAGGGAGAGGGGATGCCGACACTGTTCAATCAGCCTCCATTTCGCTCCAGGGGCGGGGATCTGCTGACGTGACGAATTCGCGATCGGCCCGGGAATTGGACGCCCGGCGCGCGCGTTATCGCGGTTATCATGACAACAACAACGAACGCGCCGAGCACCGGGAAGGTGCGACGCGACACGATCGGTGGCAAGCGCGGAGACGGGCACGCGATGCAGGCGCGCGGCGAGCGCGTGCGACGGCCCGATGCTGGGAAGATCACGTACTCGGGGACGAGCGATCGGCTGACGGGCACGAGCGGGCTCGTGGCGTTTGGTCGCTACCTGCGGAACGAAGGAGTGGACAGGGAGCTGCGGCAGTTCAACTCGTTGAAGGAGGGCCGGCAGGTCGTCTATCCGATGCACGCGCAACTGCGCCTGTTGCTCGATGCACAGGTCGCGGGCGAGAGCCGCGTGCTCGGCGTCGAGGCGCTCGCGGCCGATCCTGTCTTCGTCCGACTCGCGGGCGGCTCGGTGCCGAGCATCGACACGCTCTATCGCGACCTGAACCGATTCACCCCCGATGCCATCGAGACGCTCGAGGCGATGATGGCGCGCCGCGGGATCGATCGCGCGGCGCTGCGACGGCATCGCGACGTGGACTGCGACATCGACACGACGGTGGAACCGCTGCACGGCGACCACGAGGGTGGCGCGATCGGGCCGAACCCGCGTTACCACGGACGGCCGAGCTACCACCCGATCATCGCTCGATGCGCGCAGCTCGACACCTGCGTCGGCGTGCGGCTGCGGCGCGGCGACACGTCGTTCGGCAAGGACGACGCGGAGACGGTGCGCCTGTTCGTGCGGCGGATGAAGAGCGCGCTCACGCCGAGCCAGCGGCTCTTCACGCGCATCGACGCCGCAGGCGACTGCACCGACATTCTCTCGGCGATCGCGGGGGAAAAGTCGCTCTACCTCGTGAAGGCGCGCATGACGAGCGACCTCGTGAACGCGATCGCCGCGACCACCACATGGCGCACGGTCGACTCGGACGCGATGAACGAGCCACAGACCCAGGTCGCCGACATCGAGTTCCAGCGCAAGGAGTGGACGCATCGCAATTGTCTCGTGCGCGTCATCGCGGTGCGGACGAAGGAGCCTCGCTCGGGCAAGCAGCGCTTCCTGTGGCCGGACGACGAGTACACCGTGAAGGCGTACCTGACGAACGCCGACGACGACGCGCTCGAGCTCTCGCATCGGTACGAGGATCGCGCAGGCATCGAAACGCTCATCGCCGAGTGGAAGGGCGGCTGGGGCATCGGCGACGTTCCGTGCTGGGGCTTCGATGCGAACCACACCGCGCTCGTGCTCAAGCTGCTCGCACACAACCTCGTGCGTCGATTCGCCGCGGCCGTCGCCCCGGCGCTCGCGACCGCACGCTGGCGCATCCAGTGGCTCCGCCGCGCGCTCATCACGGTTCCTGGTCAGCTCGTGCAGAGCGGACGAAGCTGGCTGCTTCGCGTCCCTGCTGCCTCGCTGCTCGCGCGTCTGACCGAATGAACACCACACAATCGAGTTCGCCGAGCCCCCGAGTCGTGTGGGGGAAAGGGGGAAGTCCATGCCGAACGCGAATTTCACACCGCTACGCCAGCGCAATCGTCGAGATCGTGCCCGCGTCTCGAGCGATCGTTCGCGGTCGACGAGCAGGAGCGAAATCGAGGATCAGAAGGTCATGAGCGCCGTCGTGAACGACATCACTCAGACGCACTACTCGGACCCGGAGCACGACGCGCTGCTCGGGAACGCGGAGAAGTACCTCGCCGAGGTGAAGGCCTCTGGCGTGACCGGGGCGAGCGCGACGCTCACGCTTTCGCTCGAGACCAGCAACGACGGGGTCACATGGTTCGTGCGTGATGCGACCCTGATCAATGCTCAATCGGTCGTTGGTGGCAACGTCCGGTTCGCCAGCGAGATCTACGACGGTGGCGCGATCCCGCTGAGTGGCTGCTACGCGCGTTTTGGCTGCAAGCTGGGTGGCGCCGGCAGCAACGCCTACCTCGAACTCTGGGTCGAGGGGCGCGACGGCGCCTGAGCCGAAGCCGCGATATCGGAGGCAAGATGTCGATCCTATTCAGCACCAAGGTCTTCAGTGGAGTCATCAACGACTTCTCCTTCACACGCTACTCGCCACCCGAGCTCAATCAGCTCCTCGGGACGGCGGAAAAATTCTTCCTCGAGGCCAAGGCGACGGCGGTGCAGCCCACCGCAACCAGCCTCGTCGTCTCGATCGAGTTCAGCAACGACAACGTGAACTGGACTCCGATCGCCACTCCGATCTTCCAGACCATCACGAGCGGCACGGTGCTCTTCGCCAGCGACTTCGCGGGCGGCAGCGTGATCACGCGATTCGCTCGCTACGGCTGCGGGCTCTACGCCCTGCAAGCGACAGCTGCCTACATCGAGCTTTGGGTTACCGGGCGCGACGCCCGCTAGCGATTTGTCCGACAACAGAAAGGGAATGCTCCATGACCATCGTCTTCGCAGGCAAGTCGTTCAGTGGCGTCGTCAACGACATCACCAATACCTATTATACCGACCCCGAGCTCAACGGAAGGATCGGCCAAGGTGAGAAGTACATCGTCGAGCTCAAGGCATCGAACGTGGTGTCCACGCCGAGCGCGACCGTGTCGCTCGAGTCGAGCAACGACGGCGTGAACTGGGTCGTTCGGAATGCAGCGGTGATCGCGACGATCGCCATCCCGGCCGCGGGCAGCGTGAACTTCGGAATCGAGGGCGGAACCACGACCGTCGGCGGCCGATTCGCGCGCTTCGGCATCAAGCTGACCGTCGGGGGCTCGGCCTACTGCGAGCTCTGGGTCACGGCCCGCACGGCGGTCTGACCTCCTCCGCTCTCGTTCGCGATTCCCTCTCACGACGAAGGTGGCACCGATGGCGGACTGGTATATCCCCGACCCCGAGACGGCGCGGCTCGTGGAGGGCGGCGCCTCGTTCGATCCGAACATCTCGTACTACGGCGCTGCCGCAAGACGGGTTGCAGCCGATCAAGGTAACGGGCCGGGCGTCCAGCGTGCCGGCCCAGGAACATCGACCTCGTCCGACAACGTGAGCGGCCAGCCGTCGGGGTCGGTTCCCGGGATCGGCGGCCGCTACGCGGGGCCCGGTGCGGTTCGCATTCCGGGCGCCGAGGTCGCGAACATCATGCGGGTGGTCGCGGAACTACGGGCGGCGGGCGACCTGCACCTCGCCGCGGAGATCGAGGGAGCAATCGTCCAGCTCGGAGAGGGAGCGTTCGCCTTTCCCGCTGCAGGGAGCGGGGCGCAGGGCGGGGGAATCGATCTCAACCCGTTCGACAACGGATCGCCGGACTTCGGAATCGATGGCCTCTCACCGACGTCGCAGGATGGAGGTGGCGGCCGCAGAGGCGCAATGGTGACGGATCCATACCTTGGACAACACTGGATCGCGGCCGATGGCGATGACCAGCACCACGACAGCCACTCGTCGTCGGAGCACACTGACCGCGACGCCGGAACGGACGCTGGCCACGATGCGGGCCATGATGCCGGCGAGGACGCCGTGACGCCGCTTCCGGCGGTCGATGTCCCGGATCCGGAGGCGGCTGAGCGCGCTCTCCAGGAGATGGAGGAACAGGAGCGGCAGGAACTCTATGAAGGAATGAGCGACGAAGACGTGCGACAAGCCGAAACCGAGCGGGGGGCGCGTGCGGCCGCGCAGGAAGGGCGAAGTGCAGCCGCGCAGGAGGGGCGGTCGGTTGGTGCGGCACGCGCTGACGCGGGCACTCGTCACGAGGAACCAGCTGACCCCGACTCGGGAGGCGTGCCCGCCGAGTTCATACTGGGACTCCTGCGCGCCGCACCGGCCCTGTGGTTTAGTTATCAGGCGACCAGTCGGGGTCCGCAGTCTGGCCACGGCGGCGATCCTTCGCGGGATGCTGACCCAACACCACGGGGCCGGGGCGCGCCGTTTGGGTCAGTCCGTCGTGGATGGGCGGACGAGCCCGACAGACCGTTCAGAAACGCGGCAGCCGCAGCGCAGTCGTGGGCCCAACTGCGCACGGCTTCCGCATCCGGTTTCGGACCAGGGGGCAGGCCGATTTCCCCGCAGGTTGTCGCGCGTCTCGCTGGTGCGCTAGCGCCGGTGCTTGGCTCAACTGCGCTCGCGCCGCTGCTAAGGTCAACCTGGAAGCTACGTTGAGCCGGGCGTCGCAGGCACGCACACCATCTAATTAGCGCGGCGCCGTGATTTCGTGGGACCCGGGCGGTGGCGCGTAGGTGAACACTGCTGGCGGGAACGCCTGGCTCAGCACGACTCGAGCGAAAGAAAACGAGTTCCAATTCCCATCCAAATCTTCAATCGATACTCGGACGATCTGGCCCCGCTGGTGCTCCGTGGTGGCCACGTAGAGCCGGATCAGGCTGTAACGTGGGTCTGGTTGGCGGGGCCGGAGCTCCAGACACGCGCTGTCGGGCGGCGCACTCGCACTGGTGCACCGTCTCGATGTGAACGTATCCGCGAGTGGTGATGTCCCGATGAGAAACCCGAACGCCTCCCCAACGATGTCTGCTCCCGAGTGGTAGTATTGGCCGCCTTCGTCGGAAGACTGGTAGTATGTGAACGTCGCGCCATCGCTCACCACGACTTGCTGGCGAGGCTGGGTGTAGTCGAAGCGAATTCGTCCGGGGCGCTGAAGCCTAAGGTGGCCGCGGGCGGTGGTCGTTCGTTCGTAGACCCGCGCCCAGTAGTCCTGCTGGAAATCACATTCGAGGGCTTCCACGCCGTCTAGGAATACCTGGACCGATGCAGCCAGCTCGTCGGCGGTCGGGGATATGCTCGTCGTTGAGGGCTGTGCCGACGCTATTGCGCTGAACACGCAGAGTCCAAGCACAACGCCGATGCTCCTTCGGAATCCTGACCTCAGCATAGTCGATCTTAGCAGGGATCGCCCAGCCGGCCACGCGCTCTGGGTTCCAGTTCTACCTTGAGACGCGCGCAAGACCAAGCCACGCATTCGCGGGATTGGTTGGCAGCGGTTTCGCGCCCAGACACGAGGACGATCTCGCCCACATGAGGCGCACGAGCCCGCGGTCGGATGAATGCGCTGGAGGCAGCGCGGCGCGTGAAGGCGAGCTCAGCGCACGATGTGCCGCACCACCGGGCACAGCGCCGGCAGCGGCGTCCCGCCGCCGACCACATCCGAGTTGGGTGCGGCTCCCTTCCGGCGCGCGGGTTCGTCGGAGTTTCGATCACTTGATCCTGCGGAGGTGTCCGCGGCGCGCGGGTAGCGGGTTGGGGATCTCGGCGTTGGCGTAGCGAGATGCATGGTTGCGCTCCTTCTCTCGCGCGAGGTGGAAGTGCCAGTAGTCGTCGAAGTCACCGGAGGCTCGGAGCGCGCGCAGACGCAGCACGGCGTCCGCGCCCGTGAGCGACCAGCGTGCGCCCGTCCGGTCCACTTCTTGATCGCCGCGCGCCGAGAGTCGTCGAGATCGTCGTCTCGCTGCTCGGCCTTCCATCGGATCGTCTTCGCGACGTCGCCGCCGCTGCGGCCGGTGAGCAGACCGAGGAAACGATCGCCGACCCAGCTCTCGGCCTCGGGCGACGTCTCGCCGAAGATCGCGCGCGCGGCCTTCCACACGTACTCGAGCACGTGGACGATGTCGGGGACGATCGTGATCTCCACGCCGACACGCTTCGCTTCCGCCTTCACCGCGTCGAGCTGCTTCGCGTCGCCATCGACGAGCACGACCCAGCGTCGGCGATGCTCGGGGTCGCGCCGCTGTGCCTCGTCGAACGCCTCGCGGATCACTGCGACGTGCGACTTCTTCACGCTCGCGAACACGCGCTTGCGAGTCGGCTTCGGACGCGCGCTCTCGGTCTCGTCGTCTCGCAGCGTGTGCAGTACGTCGGCCGCGGTGCGCTCCCAGATCGCAACGTCGTAGATCGTGGCGACCTGTGCGATGCGCTTGCGGTCGCGCTTCTGTCCGGGGGTCAGCCGCGTCTCGACCTTGCGCACGCTCATCTCTGCGCGCTTGCGCGTGTCCTCGCGGAGATCTTGCGGTCGCACGACGATGCCCTTGCCGTCGGTGCTGATCACGAGGATGTCGCTCGTGAGCAGACGCTCGTGGCGGCGCAGCGCATAGAACCCGTCGAAGTCCTCGGCTGCGCGCACGGCGAGCCGCTCGACCTGACGCTTGCTGATCGTCGCTCCGCTGCGCTCGCGGATCGTCGCGACCGCTTCGTCGTACGACGAGCGTGCGGCCTCCATCGCCACGAAACGCCGCACGCCGTGCGAGAAGCTGTCCGTCGTCGGCAGGTTCAGCTGCGCGTCGAGCGGGTGCAGGTCGAGGTGCCCCGGCTCCTGGTACGCGAGCCGCGGCGCCGCGACCTCGCCGACGAGCGTCTCCATGTGCCGCGCGCTGTCGCGCGACGATGTGCGCTCGGCGCCGTCGCTGCCGATCACACGAACAGGTCGCTCGCACGCGCCACGGAGCGCGAACTGTCCGTCGAGCATGCGCCGCGCCCACTCGCGCCCGCTCCGCTCGACGAACGCCTCGACCTCGAAGTGCTCGGCGCTCAGCAGCCCAGGGCTCGTGAGGGTCTGTTCGGTCTCGTGCGCGAACGCGTGCGCCGAGGCGAACGGGGACGGTGCAGCCGAGATCGACTCGGCGTAGGATCGGGACATCGGAGGGGCTCCTCTGTGGAGGTTGTTGGTCGGCAAACCCAACCTACCGCCGAAGAGCCCCTTCGGCCTTCCGTCACGCGCAGGAGCCTGGAATCATGCTGCTTCACGCCGCCGCAGAGGATCCGCACCCATCCGAGTTCGTGCGCGCGACGAGCACGCCAGGGGTCATCCCGGGGAAGCAGTTGATCCCGTCGAGCGCCGGCGGCGGGTCCGGTGAGACCACGCCGGTCGCGACCGGATCGCTCGGCATCACCACGTCCACATCCGCGCGGCCGAAGCCCGTGGCGTCGGAGGCCATGTTGAACAAGCCCGTGCGCGAGACGAGTCGCCATGCTTCGTGCACATCTCGCGAGGTGATGATGACGATGACGCCACCGGCGCTGCGGGTGGGACCTGGCCGATGAGCTTGCGAAGACTGCCCCGACGACGCACGTCGTGATGTGCACCGCGCACGGCACGCGGATGCAGACGGTCGACGCGCGACTGAGCGGAGTCGGCTACGTCGAGAAGCTCGCAGCCTGCGACGGCCCGTACGGCAAGCTCGTCGCGGCGTTTCGGCTGGAGATCGCGAGCGCGCTCGCGGGGCGACGCGGGACGGAGGAGCGCAAGCTCGAGGTCGCGCGCGATCTCGTGCACCGCTGTGAGCTCACCGACAGGGAGCCGGGGATCCTCGAGCTGATCGCGGGTGGCGCGACGCACGGCGAGATCGCGGCCGAGAGCGGCATCGCGAAGAGCACGCTGAACAACGCGCTCGGGGATCGAGTGCTCGCGACGCCTCTCTCGGGACAGCGCGGAGGAACCGGGGACCGATGACTGTCCGAGGGCGCCGCCTCGCGGTACTGCTAGCCGGGTTGCTCGCGGTCGCGGCCTCGGCCGCGCTCGGCTGGCGGTCATTCATCGGCGTTCCATCTCCTCAAGTGGGGCCGCGAGTATAGACGCCGCCCCCGGCAATCAATCTGCCGGACACGCATGGCAGAGTCGTGGACCTGGCGGAGTTCCGCGGCTGCGTGATCGTGGTGTTGTTCTTCGCCAGCTGGAGCCGCGAACCAAGTCTCCGCGCCATGACGCTGTTCGAGCGCCTCCATTCCGAACTCTACGGGGACGGCTTGCGAGTGGTCGGAGTGGCCGAAGAACGATCCGTCGCCGAATTCGACGCCTTCCTTGTGGAGGCCCCGCTGAGCTTTCCGGTGGCCCGCGAGGACTTTGTCCACGTCGACGTCGCTGGGCCACGCGGCTACCGAATCTGGTCCCTGCCCGAGACCTACGTGTTCGATCGGCACGGTGTCCAGCGCGACGAGCGCTCTGGGTTCCACGATATTAGTGACCCGCTACCCATCGAAGCGGTCGTTCGGGCCTTGCTCGCCGAACCCTGATCGCCGACGATCAATGATGCGCGCGTCGCGACGCGAAGAGGGATACGGAGGAAACCATGAGCTACGAATCGAGAACGTGGACCTTCGCGTTCGCGGCGTTCGCGCTGGGCCTGGCGGGCTGCTCCTCGATGCCCGCGCTGAGCGCGTGTGTGCCGGGTCGCGTGGAGAGCTGCCCGTGCGTCGGAGCGGCGAGCGGCACGCAGGCCTGCTTGCCGGACGGCACCTTCGGCGCCTGCACGTGCGCGGGAGCCGACGCGGGTGTCGATGCCGCGCTGCCCACCGACGCCACGACCACCACCGACGCGGCAACCGTCTCCGACGGCGCAGTCGTCACGGACTCGGGTGGGACAACGATGGACGTGGGCCCCACCGACACCGGCATCGGCGTCGACGCGGCCCACATCCACGGCCACGCGGTCGTCCTCGGATACGACGGCTTCACGGCGAACGACTCGGTCGATGCGATGATCACGAACTCGGTGTTCCTCAGTGAGCGGCTCGGCACTGCACCTCTGCGCGTGCTCGAGTACACGCAGTTCGCGATCGACACAGGCTCGACGCGGCTGCATGGGCTGCTCGACGACGCAGGCACCACCCGCGGTCGCACGCTCGTCTACTCGGACCTGGCGAGCTCGTCGGCATCGACCTTCGCGAGCAGCATCGCGAGCGCGGACGTGCTCTTGGTCCATGCGCAGTACATGGCCACTCTCGACTTCCCGACGGTGGGCGCGAGCTGGCACGACACCGTCATCGCGTTCTTGGATGCCGGTGGGGTCGTCGTGATCCTGATGAACCTCCAACAGGACTCCTGGGCGCGCCACGACGAGTGGGCGCTCGCCTCGGGCACTGGTCTCTTCAACGCGAGCGGGTCCTTTAACCACGACGGCTCCCCGCAGACCGAGATCGCTACGCCGACAGACCCCGTCGCTGCGGGCGTGCTCACGCCCTACGCCGCCCCTGTGATCGGCCTCGCGGGGATGACGGGCGGGGTTCCCGTGGCCCGGACCAGCGTCGCCGTGGCCGTGCCGGCGTTCACGCCGACCGTTCGGCATCTGACTCGCTGAGCTGGGCCCCGGTGCTCGATGCGCCGAGCGATGAGACATCGAGCCGCGAGCACGCCGTGCTCGTGTGGTGCTGCGGCGCATCTGCCGGCGGCGTCGCGCTCCAGGTGTCGACCGCGACGGGTCGCCGGTCACGGACTCTCGCCGAGGCTCGCGAGGAACTCCGCAACCAGTGCATCGGACAGCCAGAACCCGTCGGCGCGCAGAGCAGCCACGAGCGGCGCCGCGCGCGCGAGCCTGCCGGATCGGCGCGCGCCCGTGAGGATGCCGAGCGTGCCGAGGACGGCGATCCCTCGCGACGTCGCGACGCTGCGACCGCGA
Source organism: Deltaproteobacteria bacterium (assembly GCA_043750095.1). Classification (GTDB taxonomy): domain Bacteria; phylum Myxococcota_A; class Polyangia; order Polyangiales; family Sandaracinaceae; genus JBBSAT01. Next base: position 982 of record JAYVCF010000369.1, on the reverse strand, counting down.
CGCTCGTCGATGAGCAGCGCGTCGGCGCGCACCGACTCGGCCAAGAGGATTGCCGCCGTCTCACCCCGGTCGAGACCGAGGTCTTGCATGGGTGGGTCATCGACCGTCTCGATCCACGTCGCCGCCGCCACGAGATCGATGATGGCCGAGCGCGTTTCGGTTTGAGTCAACTCGGACCAGACCGTGCGCGGCAAGAGCACTCGACCTACGACGGCCGGAATCAAGTCGATCTGCCCGATGCGAGCGAGATGCAGCAGCGGCGACGTGTCGCCGCCGACGATCATCCGCCGGGGCGCAGCGCGGCCAGCTTGGCGAGCGTCGCGAGATCCTCGGTCAGCGCGAGAGCGTCATATCGCGTGACGGGGACGCCGTGCTCACGGGCGAGATCGAGGAGGCGATCGGCGGATACCCCGAGCGCGAGGGCCGCCTGTCGGTACGAGAGTCGCTCGGAGCGCACGGCGTCGAGCACCAGCAGCACGCGCGCACGCGCCGCAGCACCGACATCGGCGACCGCGGCGGGCACGCTGACCGTGACGTCTACGTTCTCGACCGCCATTCGAGCATTGTAGCCCCCGCACGTCGGGCCCGCGAGCGCGCGAACGCCGGTCCGCTGCGTGAGTCACCGCTCATCGACGTCGCGCGGAGGCCGCACCGATTCATCGAACCAACGAGAAGCCCCATGGCGATAGTTCGTCCGCTCGCCTCCCGTCCTCGTTCCGCCAGTCCTTGCTCGTGACGAATGCGACCCGGCTCTTCGGTTCGCGAATACGGTTGCGCGTTCGGATAGGCCACGCGGTCAGCTGACCCGCGTCCGCGCCGGACACTCGCCGCGCTTCCGGCCACACGAACCGACCCCAGGCCCGCCCTCCGCATGACGCCAGCCTCGATGGCACCGAGCCCGCTCACGCCCACGCTGTCGCAGTCCCGAGCGCGACACCGCTCCGCCCTCACGCTCGCACCCACATGCCCGCGCCCAAAAGAG
>JAYVCF010000368.1:0-13196 GCA_043750095.1 Deltaproteobacteria bacterium | reverse complement strand
GTCGCTGCACGAACTCCGCCGCCGCGCGTCGCCATCCCGCCAAATCGACCGAGTCCGTGCGCAGCTCGACGACGTCGATGCGCACGCGCCCGCCGTCCGCACGCTTGAACAGGTACGCGCTCCGGTCGGCCACCACGCCAGCCGGCACCGCGAAGACGCCGCGGCCGGATCCTGTCATCGAGGCGTAGGCGAGCATCTGGTGGAGGTTGCTGCTCGAGATGTGGCGCTTGTACTTCGCGTCCACCAGCAACTCGCCGCCGGCGAGGCCTCGGCAGAGCGCGTCGACCTCGAAGCTGTCGCCCGCGCGCTCGCGGTCGCCGGTCGCGCGGCCGTAGGGGAGCGCGCTCTTGGCCACGACGTCGATGCCGTTCTCCCTCAGGGACTTCACGACCGTGCGCTCGAAGAGCTCCTCGAGGTTGATGACGAACCCGCCACCCAGGTGATCGCTTCCTTCGACGAGGCCGAGGCCACGGAGCAGCAGCGCCGCGAGCGCGAGGATCGGGGCGAACGGCTGCTCCGCTCGATTCAGCTCCTCGGGTCCCTTCAACAGCGCGCGATCGATCCCCGGCTCGATCGCGGCCATGCGGTGGCGCAGCCGCGCCAGCGCCGGGCCGCACACGACGCGGAGCACGGGGTCGCGGACGCACGCATCGAGCGTGGCGACGAAGAGGCGATTGAGCCGCGTCGCCTCGCTCCGCTCCCAGACCTCACAGGGCACGCGCGCCAGGTTCGCCCCCTGACGAGCCAGCCGAGCGAAGTCGATCCGGCCGCGGACCGTCTCGGTGTCGGTGTGACTGCGGCGATAGCGTCGCAAGAGGCCATGGCGAAGGATCGCGTCCTCGAGCTGCGCGACGAAGAGCCGCGCCAGGAGCTCGGCCACGTCGCCCTCGTCGCCACCGAGCGGGACGCGTCCGAGGATCGCGCGCAGGCCCGTGAGGCGCGGATCGGCGTAGGCGGCCCAGGCGAGGATCGAGGCCGCGGGCGCCTTGGGCGATCGAACGCGCAGCGTGCGGCCCGTCGGCAGGCGCACGTGACCGACCATCCTCGCGATCGTCACCTCCATCCCCTGGATGTCGACCAGCCCACCGAGGATGCGCCGGAGGTACGCCGCCTCTGCCGCGTCGAGCGCGATCGGGGCTCCCTCGTCGACGACGAGTGCTTCGCTCACTCGACGGGCTCGCTCGCGATCTTCTGCCACTCCTGCCGCGCGGCCCCGAGCCCGTCGTCGTCGCCGACGAAGTACTCCTCGAGCAGCGGCAGGATCTCTTCGCGCCAGATCCCATCGAGCGCGCCGGCCGCAGCGAGATCGATGCCCGCACCGAGGAAGAAGCTGTGCCCGATCGTGTGCTCGCGATCGATCCGTGCGGTGAGCCACGCGTTGAGGCGCGCCAGCGTCCGCGCCGCATGTCGCGCGGCCGGCGTGTCGCCGTGGACGCGCGTGATCGTCTCGCCATCCGCGTCGAGGCGGACGAACGCGAACCGCCGCCGCAGGGCGTAGTCGACGAGCGCGACGCTGCGATCGACGCTGTTCATCGTGCCGATCACGACGACGTTCGGCGGCACGATGAGCTGGCCACCGAGCGCGAGGTCGACGGCCTTGCCGCGGTACTCGAGCGCGAAGAGCAGCTCGCCGAAGATGCGCGCCGGGTCGCCGCGATTGATCTCGTCGACGACGACCACGTAGAAATTGTCGGGGTCTTCCGCAGCAGCCTCGCAGAGCGCGAGGAAGGGGCCTTTGCGCATCTCGTAGCGGAGCTGGCTCTGCCCGAGGTCGGGTCGCATGCCCTGGACGAAGTCCTCGTACGAGTAGCTCGGGTGGAACTGGACCAGCCTCCACGCGCCGTCGCCCGCGGGCTCGGGCTCGTCGGTGAGCGCCGCCGCGATGCGCGTCGCGATGTGGGTCTTCCCGGTGCCGGGTGGACCATAGAGGATGACGTTGCGCGCGAGCGTGCCCCGCTCAAGCCGCGGCGTGGGACCGAGCTCGGGGCGGATGCGACGCGCGATCGCTTCGAGCGCGTGCGCGGGGACGTCGTCATCGAGGTCGAGCCATCCCTCGGGTGGCCAGCGTCGGGCGGGCGGCGCCGGCGCCATCGGAGGCGCTGCCGGACGCGTTGCGCCGGAGAGCGCACGCACCGTCGCCTGCGACTCCTGGAACGGGGCGATCGACCAGGCGGACTCCTCCTTCAGCCGCGCCCGCCCGCTCTCCGTCAGGCTCCAGATTGCTCGGCCCTCGTTCATGAGAAGGCCGTTCTTCTTCATCGAGGTCAGGGTCCAGCTCGTCCGGAAGCGCCAGACCGGGTGCCCGCTCGGCATCGTGCGCTTGTCGCCGGGTAGCAGCAGGGGGCCGATCGCCTTCTCGACGGCGGCCATCATGTCCTGCTTCTGCAGGGGTCCGGCTTCCAGCGCGCGGAGCACCGGCACCTGGTAGCCGGCGAAGGACGTGACCGCGACGTTCTCGGTCGGCCCATCGTAGTTGGCCTGGTCCGGCGGGAGCTCCTCGATATCCGAGGGAACGTCGATCGTCTCCGACCGCCGCTGCTCGGCCAGCGCGCGCCCCGCGTCCGTGAGCTGCCACGTGCCGTACTCACCAGCGAGGAGTCCGGACTTACGGAGCTCGTGCGAGGCCCAGCGCAGGTAGTTGTTCTTGATGACGCGCGCGATCTGGCCGGGCGTGAGCTCCGACGAGAGCTGCGCTGCGACGTGCTGCTCGAGCGCCCGTGGCGAGCTCGAGCCGCCGAGCTGCAGGAGGCCGCGCAGCGTCCAGAGGCCCCACGCGTTCAGTCGGCCGGTCGACTCGACGGCGATCGTCATGACTGGGCCGAGGTCGGGCCGACACGGTCGCGATGGACGGCACCGGGCTGTTGGCGAGCGTGGGGCATCTGCGCGACGATCGCCGAGAGGAGCCGCCAGGACAAGCTGGACGTGCGCACCAACCAACGCGAAGTCCGCGAAAATACGGAGCGCTAGCGAATCGTCCTGGTCCGTTCGCTTGGCGCCGACTGGGAGCCGTTTCCCGGGTAAGATCGAAACGAGGCGAATGGTCGAAATGCTGGCGAAGGCGAACGGAGCGACGCAGCCGGAACGCTCGGAAACAGCGAGCAAGCTGATCGACGTCTACTTCTCGGCCGACGTCGAGACGGACGGGTCGATCCCGGGTCCGTTCTCGATGCTCTCGTTCGGGCTCGTCGTCGCAGGTCGGTACGACGGGAACGGTTTCACGCGCCCGGCTCGGCTGGACGATACGTTCGAGGCCGAGCTGAAGCCCATCTCAGAGCGGTTCGACGCCGAAGCGCTACACGTGAACGGGCTCGATCGGGAGCGCCTGCTGCGTGAAGGTGGCGACCCCGCGGAAGTGATGACGCGCGCCGCGAAGTGGATCCGCGCGCGGGCCGGAAACTGCACGCCGGTGCTCGTGGCGTACCCGCTGAGCTTCGACTGGACCTGGCTCTACTGGTACTTCGAGCGGTTCGCGACAGGCGGCTCGCCGTTCCAGCACTCGCGCTGCTTCGATCTGAAGACGGCGTACGCGGTGAAGTCCGGGCAGCCGATCGCTGCGGCCGGGCGCAAGGGCCTACCCGAGGAGCTGCGCTCGCACCGACCACACACGCACCGCGCGATCGACGACGCGATCGAGCAAGCGGAGATCTTCGCGAACGTCTTCGAGTGGAAGCGGTGAGCGGGATCTTCGACGAGCGTCGCGCCAACACCGGCGAGATCCTCGCGAAGTTCGCGGACAAGCTGAAGGCGCACCTCGGTTCCGATCTCGACACGGTGATCGGCGATCACACGACGGTGTACGTCACCGGATCGGGGGGTCGCGGAGAGATGAGCGACGCGAGCGACCTCGACCTCTTCCTCGTGCGACGCAGCGGCGAGCCCTCGAAGCTGCACGCCGCCATCCTGCAGGCCGCGATCATCCGCGCGACACGCGACTGCGGGATCGAGGCACCCTCGGCCGACGGGGTGTTCCTCGACATGCACAGCGCAGATCACTTCGCCGACATGCTCGGCAGCCAGCAGGACGACGCGCAGAACAAGTTCACCGCGCGGATGCTCCTGATGCTCGAGAGCCGGCCGGTGCTCGGCGCTGGCACGTATGCCGCGATCGTGACGCACATGATCGAGTGCTACTGGAGCACCGCCGGCGATCACGAGAAGGACTACCTCCCCTACGCCTTCGTCAACGACGTGGTCCGCTACTGGCGCGTGGTGCTCCTGAACCACGAGGCTCGGCTTCGCGTGAAGGGCGAGGAGCTCATCAAAGATGCGGGTGACGAGGCGTCGCGGAAGCAGCGGATGAAGACGGAGCGCTACATCCGAAGCGTGAAGCTGCGGTTTGCGCGGGCCCTCACCTGCTTCGCCTCGCTCGCGTATCTGCTCGCGCTCTCGGCGCGCGATGGGCACATCACGCGCCAAGCGATGGAGGAGATGGTGAAGCTGACGCCGCTCGAGCGGCTCCATGGCGCCGTGGCGATCGCAGATCGTGAGAGCGCGCGAGGGATCGTCGATCGGATGGACGCGCTCTATGCCGAGTTCCTGGCGGCGACGGCGTTCCCAAAGACCGATCTGCGTAAGCACTTCGAGGACGCGAAGTACGCGAGCGCGCTGGCGCACAAGGGCAGCGATTTCGGCGACGCGATGTTCGAGCTGCTGACCGACCTCGGAACGCCGGATGGCAAGTACGTGCAGCTGTATCGCTACATGCTCGTGTGACGCCGCGCGCGCGCGAGCTTCGCCCCGCGGGCGACCCCCGAGCGGCACGCGGGAGCTTGGCGACCGCCGTCACTGCGTCAGCGCCATCAGCAAGTCGTCGTCGTTGAGCGGCGCGTCGTCGGGAAGCTCGCGCGCGAGCTCGTGCAGGCGCGCGTAGACGCGGTCCCGCGGTCTCGCGAGTCCGTCCGCGACGATCACCGGCCCAGCTGTCCGCGACGATCGAGCAGCTCGGCGATCGGCGCGGCACCCAGGACCACGGCGTCCACCATCTCCCGCGCGATCCACTCCGGGCTCGTGAGCGAGAAGTGATCGTGGTGCCCGATGCCGCTCAGGTCGGCGCAGATGCGGAGCGCGTTCAGGTCCGACGCGATCTGCTCGAAGTACTGTTTGAAGTCGCCGTGCGGGATGAATGCCGATGCGCTCACGGTGCCGCGCTCGTACCGGTGCGCGTTGGCATGTCGGTTATCGAGGAGGGGCCTCACGAACGTGTCGAACCGATCCTTCAGGCTTGCGACGTCCTCGGAGCGAACGGTCCCGCGTTCGACCGCGTCGGGAAAGAGCCGCCCGAACGCCGCCGCTCGCGCGGCGTGCACCTCGGCAGGAATGTCATCGACGTCCTTCTTCGAGTACTTCGGTCGGAAGACGCGGACGTGGTGCGCCTGCACCATCGCGAAGAAACCGCCGGGCGCGTACATGCCCTTCGCCCACGACGCGAAGAGGATGATGAACATGTCGCGCGCATCGAGGATCCAGTTCCACGCGATGTCGTTGCGGATCTCGAAGGGACGACCGCGCGTGATCTCGTGGAGCTCGCGCGAGAAGACGTCGATGGCGTGCCAGCGTGCGCGCAGCTCGAGCAGCTCGATCTCGCGAGGCTCAAGGAGCTCCTCGAATGTGCCGATGGTGCTGCCGCTCGCCATGACCTGGGCCTCGCGGGAATGAGTCTACGCGCCGTACAGCGCGCGAGTCGTTGCGTGAGGCCACGACGAGCCTCGCTGCGTGAGGCTCGCGGCCGCGTGAACGCGCTCACTCAGCATCGGGCATGCGGTCCCAAGCACCCCCGGTGAGCTCTCGAATCTCGTTGGCCGCGAGCGCGCCCGCGCTGTTCGCGCGCATGAGCTGACGAACCACTTCGCGTGCCGCCGCTTGGTGCTCGGACGCGAGCTCGGACAGATCCGTGAGCTCGCCGTCCACCCTCGCGACGTATTCTTCAAACAGAGGCGCGCGCTCGGCATGGCACACGCACATGAGAGCGCCTTCGAGCGCCTCTCTGTAACGCGCCTCGTGGACCATGAATCGCCGCCATCGATCGAACAGCTTGGACGCGGCGTGCATCGCGCTCGCATCCAACGACTGCGCCAGGTAGCCGACATCGAGCTGCGGCGCATCGACGACGAACCCGGAGTGCAGGCGGCGCAACGCGGGGAGCGACGCGCTGATGTCCGTGACCTGGACGTCGAGGACGGCGCTCTTGCTCTCGGCAAGATCGCCCGCCACCTCCAGGAACATCGTGTGCGACGTCGCCGCTTCGTTCGCGAGCGCGCTCGCGATGACCTTTCGCCGACGGTGCTCCTGAACCAGGTAGGTGACCACCCCGCCAAGCACCGCTGAGACAGCAGCGATCAGAAACTCGCTCAACGCTTGGTTTCCTTGCGAGGCGTCGGCGGGACAACGGGACCTCGGCCACCGCCGCCAGACCCCTGCCTCACCACGCGGTCGGTCGTCGGTGGCGCTGGCGGTCGGACCGGTCCGCGTGATCCACCGCCTGACGAAGTACCGATGATCCTACGCGGTCCATCCCTCGTGGTCGTCATGTCGCTCTCCGTATTGCACTGCTGCGTGCTCGCGGCCCCGCGGTCTCGCCCCGGATGGCGTCAACGCTGGACCGGACGTGCCTCACCGGGGCGAGTCTACGCCGCGCTCAGCGCGCTCGTCGTGCGTGTGACCGCCGCCGGCAGCAGCGCGAACCGCTCGCGCGCCAGCCGCAGGTAGCCGCCGACGCGGATGAAGATCGTGAGCTCGGAGATTCCCGGGGCCGGCCTCTCCCATGCGAGCATCAACACGCCGCCGAACTGATGCCCGAGGTAGCCGGAGCCAGGTACGTAGCGAAGCGCGTCGTAGCCCCCGATGCGCAACTCGGGACCACCCGGAATGGGAATGCCGACTGCGAGGGTCGCCTCGTTGCCGAGCAGCCAGTCCTGCCGCGCGGTCACGACATCGTGGCGCACCTGCGTGTAGAAGGGCGCACTGCCGAGCTCGTGGTAGTCGACGATGAACGCATCGACCGCGACGAGCGTGAGGGCGCCCCAGGGCAGCGTCGCGACATCGACGCGGCCGCGCAGCACCGAGAAGGTGCGAAAGTTCCAACCGCTCGCGGTCATCGCGCGGCTGGACGGCAGCGCGTCGCTCGAGAATCGGTCGCCGTAGCTGGTGAGCGGAAAGTATCCGACGCCATCGATCGGAAGCGGCCAGACGCCCATTGCGTTCAGCTCGACGCGCACGAAGAAGAAGCTCGCCGGTCCGAACTGCGCGTAGCCGCCACCGATGGCGTAGATCGGAGAGACGTAGCTCGTCGCGCCGAACTCGACGTGGTTCAGACGCAACGCGAGCTCCGTGCTGTCGTAGAGGGGCAAGCAGAGGCCGATTCGGAGGTTGTGCTCGGCGCCCATCGGGTTGAGCAAGGCCACCAGCCACTGGTGCGCGACCCAGCGCGGCTCGTTCGCTCCCGCGCAGCTCGCAGACGCCGCTGCTGGACTCGCGAGCACGAGCGCGAGTGCCAGGGCCGCGAGTGTATGTGACGAGCGCATCGACGAAGCCGACTGACGCCTCTACCGCACGCTGGGCGGAAGGATGATCTCGACGCTCGTGCCTCGGCCGGGGTCGCTCTCGAGGCGGACTCGGCCACCGTGAGCCCGTGCGACGCGCGACACGAGCGCGAGGCCGAGCCCCGAGCCCGTCGCTTTGGTGGTGAAGAACTCGTCGAACGCGCGCTCACGGGTGCGCGCATCCATTCCTGGACCGTCGTCCTCGACACGGACCACGAGGCTCCCATCCCGTCGCTCGACCACGATCCCGATGCGCCCGCCTCGTCCGGCCTGGGCGAACGCGTCGCGTGCGTTCTTCACGAGGTTCTCGAGCGCCCCTTGGAAGAGCGCACGGTCGAGCATCAACATCGCGGGCGCCTTCGGGTCGATGCGTGCGTCGATCGTCGTCGCTTCGGCCCGCGCGGCGGCGCGCTGGGCGCTCGCGACTTCTTCGACGAGCGCGCCGAGATCGGTCGGCTCGAGCACCGCTGCGACGCGGCCGAGCCGCTCATACTCGTCGACCACGCGCCCAAGCCGATCGGCTTGCTCGATGACGAGCGAGACGAACACGCGGTGCTCGTCGCTATGCGTCGCCCCGCGACTGTCCTCGGCCAGCCACTGCGCCGCGCCACGGATGGCGGCCAGCGGGTTCTTCAGATCGTGTGCCATCTGCGCCGAGAAGCGCCCCAGCGTCGCATGGTGGAGCGTGCGATCGCGTTGTTCGGTCAGGTGGATCTGGATCGGACGGAGCGCGGCAAGCAGCAACATTGTGAGCGCGACCGCGCCGAACACGAAGAGCAGCGTTCGATCGCCGAGCCACTCGAGCAGTAGGACATGCCCGAGGATCGCGACGCTCGCGAGCGCGACAGCGGCGACGACGACGAACCCACGCGTGTCCTCGAGGAGCCGCGCGCGAAGAACGAGCGCGCCGAGGAGGAGGACGCTGATGACGATGCCCACGGCGGCAACCCGCGGCGCCGTTCCGCCGCTGATCGCGACGAGCTCCGACGTGATGCCGCCTATGCCGAGCAGCAACGCGAGGCCGAAGATCTGCGTGCGTGCGCGCTCTTCGGCGTCCGAGCGCCAAGCGTGACGCGCGAGCAGAATCGGGATGCCAGCAAACGTCGGTGCCATGCCACCGAGCATGGCGAGCGCCCACGCATCGCTACCGGGCAGCCAGCGGAGCGAGGGGACGACGATCGCGAGCGCGCAGACCGACGCGAGAGCGACGAAGTAGAGCGTCGCAATCCAGAGCGGAATGGCGAGACGGCGTCGCTCACCCGCGAAGGCTGCGACGAGCCACAGTGTCGGCGGAGCGACGAGCGCGGCTGCTGCGCGATCCAGCCAGTCCCAGACGGGATCGTCGGCGAGCTGTCGGACTACCTCGAGCGTGTCGTACGCGAAGAACGCGATCGACAGGAACGCGAGCGGCAGGGCGAGCGGATTGCGCGAACCGCGGAGAGACGCGAGCGCGCCCATCGCGAGAAAGAGCGCACCAGACACCGCACTCAGCCAGTCGTCGGCCCGCATTCCCCCCCTCCGCCCATGAGTCGCCGCACCAGTTCCCGATGAGGCTGTCACGGCCCTAGCGCGCCGGTGTTGAAGAAGTCTTCGATCTGCTGCTGGGCCTCCGGCTGGCGGCGCAACCACTCGTGCGCACCTCCGTCAGCGGGGCAGCTCGACGAGGGGACTGGACCATCCGGCACCCTGACGAAGCCGCCGTCGAACGAGGCGAACGCGCTCGTCGAAGCCATCGTCGCGGGCAGCAGCCCAGAGGGGCTCGTCGCAGACGATGACAGCACGGGCAGGCTCATCGTCCGCGCCGCCATCTCGCCCGACACCTCAGGCGTGCCCGGGTCGTTCACCGCGATCTGGTACAGAACGTCCGGCAGATTCGTGTCCGACCCAGGGAGCGGCGCCAGCGCGCCAGCGATGTGCGGTGCGAAGGTCGCGCCCTCGAAGAGATCCCAGTGACTCGCGAACATCACCATCAAGAGGTCGCGATCGATACGGCTCGGGTAGGCGGCGATGAGGATGCCTTCGAGCATCGGCCAGTCACACGAGCGCGGCAGCATGATCGGGTAGGAGATTCCGCCAACCCCCAGCGCGAGCCGGTCCATGCGCGACGATGGTGGCTCCAGCGCCGCGATCGTCGGACCCATGATCGCGCCTTGGGAGTTTCCGATCCAGCGGACGTGCGCGCCGTCGATATTCAGCCCACTCGCATGCAGGTCCGGCAGCCCAGCGCACGCATGCGCAAAGACGTGCGGCAGCACCAACTGGGCGATCACGCCCTGAAGCACGCGATCGTCGATCGTTCTGAAGTCTGAGAGCTCCTGAAGCGCGAAAATGATGGCCGTCGTATCGGACGCCGAGAGCCCGTACGCGTCGGTCGCAATCCCGATCGAGTGCGTCGCCGCGAGCACCGGTGGGACCACGCCGGCTATGGCGACCTCCTCGAACGTGTTTCGTAGGCCGTGTCCGTACTCGACGAGTGGGACGCTCGGCGCCCCCGCGATCGAGTTGGGAAGGAGCGCCGCGAAGCGCGCCTGACAGATGCCATGTCTCATCGGAACGCCGCCCGCGCGCTGGAGATGGTCGGTCTCGAGGTCGACGAGCAAGTGCCCCGGCGCGCAGTCCGCATCCATGAAGTACGGCACGTCGAACGTGCCTTCCACGACCCGCATGCTCGGATCGGCGGGCGGGTAGTCCGGGACCGTGATGGTGCACCGGAGCGAGTCGACGCCCTCGAACGCCTGATCTCGCATCGCGACGAGGTCGCCCCACGCGGTCGGTCCTGATCCCGTCCAGAAGTCCCATGCGACGATCAGCTCGCTTCGGTCCACGTGATTCGTGCGGAGGAGCGGACCGAAGACGTCGCGCTCGAAGATCGACCGGCGCGCCTCGAGCGCGGGCGAGTCCGTCACGGTGCCGTCGCGAAGAGCAGCGAACGTCACGCTCGAGCGTGGTCGAGTGTGGCCGGAGTGCTCCAGCCGACGGACCGCGACGACGTAGTGGTGGATCTCCTCGAGCCGTGCAGCCGGACGGATGTAAAGCGTCGTGAACGCAGCATCGACGGGATCGAGCACATCGCTGGTTTGGATCTCTGCGAAGTGCCTGACGGCGACCGGCGCGTCGAGGTTCGTCACGTCCAAGAGCAGCGTCGGCGAGTGTTCGTCGAGGCTCCGGTCGATTGCGCGCCACGACGGGAGCACGCTGTCGTCGATCTGACCCTCGATGCGCACCATCATGCTCGTCATCGCGCTGAAGCCGTCGCGTGTGTTCCACGCGCCCGCCGCGACAGCGACAGGCGGCATCGCCGAGTTCGCTGGCATCTCACCCTCGGGAAGCTCGATGCGCCGGCCGGTCTCCGTGCTCGGGTCGGCGACCAGAAACTGACTCGACGGCCACGGCAGGAGACAGCTGCCCTCGTCGAGGTCGAGCCGCTCGCAGCCACTCGCGATGTGCACAGGCGGTGGTGCGCCGCATCCGGGCAGGGTCAGCGCGAGCAAGAGCGCCGTTCGAAGTCCCCTCATGTCTCTACCCTCCGCGTGCTCATGAGCACGCGCCGTGCCCTCGAGTAGAACACGCCCGTCCGCCCGTGATCTGGCCGCGTGTGCAGCTCGGTACACGCTCACGTGTGCAGAACACTGCACGCTTCGCTCGAACCGGGCGAGAAACAATGCGTTGGCACCATCGGCACGCGGGCTGCTGGAGAGCGCCGCATGAAGACCGTCGTCGTCGCGCTCACGATCTTCTCGCTGACGCTCACCGCAGCTCAGCCCGCCGCCGCGCAGATCCAGCCTCGCCCACGACCCCACCGAACGCTGTCTCTCGACGAGCTCACGGCAGTGCGGGCGCAGGCGGAGTCGGAGCTCATCGGCGGCGGCACGGCACTCTTGATCGCGATCATCGGCCTCGGCGGCGGCTCGCTCGCGACCGGGCTCGCAAGCGAGCGGCACGCGACGGTGTGCGATTCGAACGGCATGTGGTTCAACGCGGCCCGTGCATCACGCACGACGCCGTCGTGAGCTACGACGCCCCGCTCCTCGGCGCGTCCCTCGCGATGGCGAGCGCGGGCCTAATGACCCTGATCATCAGCGCCGCGTTCATCCATTCGGGACGCCAGCGCCTGCGGGGCGTGCATTGGGAAGAGGAGGCACGCGGTCGGGTCTCGTTTGGGGCGTCGAGCGACGGTACCGTCGCCCGACTCGAGCTGACGTTCTGAGAAGCGGGCTGCCCGATCACGAGCACGCTCGCGCCGCACAGGCGAGGTGAACGGCGACGGTTACGCCGACGTGATCGTTGGCGCGCCGTTCGTCTCGAGAGCGTCGGTGATCGTCATGACTGGCGTGCTCGTCAGCGTCTCGATCGCGACCGCGCGGTACGATGTCTTCTTCCGCATGGGGACGACCTCCTTCGCCCCGATCTTCGTCGGGATCCCGAGGCGCCCCCATGGTTCCTACCGACGACTACGCCCGAGCGGTCGACGGGACTCGGTGTCGCGCAACTACGGACCGCGGTGGGGCGCTCGGTTCTTCATCGGAGCGTGCACGTGGCTGCACGCTCATGTGCAGCGATGTGCGCGCGCGGTGGCTGCAGCGCGCGGATCCTGGGGGCGATCGCGCGGTATGCCGCGTGCGATGCGCGGCGGTGGCTGCGCGTCGCAGTACCGCGTCGACGGCACCGGATGGTCCTAGCCGCCGCATGCGGCAGCGATCCCGCAGCGTGGAGAAACGACCATGACACTCGCTCGTGACCCGAATGCGGCCCCCAACCTCCGAGATGCACGGCGATGAGGCCTTGCGTCGTCCCGCTCGCGCTCTCGCTCACCCTGGGCGCGTGCGGCGGAGTCCCGATGAGCGACGTGCGGCCGCTCGCGATCTCGATCCCCGCCGGCGATGCCCGCGTGTTCGATCGGCTGACGGAGCTCGTGCATGCCCTGGGGTACGTCGTACTGGATGCCGACGCGTCGGCCGGCGTCTTCGCGGTCGAGTCGCGACGGTGGGCGCGTCCGACCGAGCCCGTACGCTTCGTCGTCCAGTGCTACCGCGACGGCTTCGCGTCGATCGCGGTCGAGCGGCGCGCGGCGGGCGCTGTCACGCGCGTCGAGGCCGGTCGTCGCGGTGGGGTGCCTCCGCGTCCCGCGCGTGGTCGCGGAGGAGTACCGCGACCTCGCGGTCGTGATGCGCCAGCTCCTACACCCCGACGCGTCGGGAGCCGAGTGATGAGCCGCTCGGAGCTCGCGCTGCTCACCGTGCTCGCGTCGACCATGGCGCGTCCCGTCTCGGCGCAGCCGCCCGCGCCGCCGATCCCCGACACATCGATCGTCGCGGACGCCGCTGCGCCGGCCGTCGTCGCGGAGACACCGGCTACGCCGAGCGTGGAGAGCTGGCCGACCACGCCGGGCGGGCGGCCGGACGCGATCGTCGATCCGCACGTACATCACGGACACGACGCGGGCCGGATCATCGCCGGCATCGCGACATTCGCCGTCGGATACGTCGGCGCGATCATCGCAGCGGCCGTCGACGAGGCCGGCGCGACCTGCGTGATCGACCAACCCACGGGCTATCCCGATTGGGTGCGGCTCTTCTCCGGCGAGCGAGAATGGCGCGTTGTCGATCACTTGACTCGTCGCAGTCTCGACTTGGGGGGCGGCAACGGGTCAGGGATTCT
>JAYVCF010000367.1:0-3565 GCA_043750095.1 Deltaproteobacteria bacterium | reverse complement strand
GGGCTCCACGCGGTGGACGCGTCGCGCCACTCGCGAATGTGCACCGCGCTGATCTCGGCGATCGGATAGGGTCCATGGGCGGGCGCGTACTCGACGAAGCGCGCAGTGACGGTGAGCGCACGCGGTGCGCCCACCACGTGCAAGGTCACGCGCGGCCTGCCGGTGAGGAGGTAGCGCTCGCCCGGTAGTAGACCCGGCGCGAAGTCGGCGTCAGTCGGCGGCTGGTAGAATGTGTCCGTCAGGCGGAGCTCGCCCGCCGGGGTGGGTGGCTCGTAGACCGTGTGGCGCAGGAAGCCGAGCCAGCCGCCGCCCTCCACGTCGAAGCGCGGCGCCGCGTAGACGTGATGATAGACGCCGCCCAGCTCGTCGGTGTGCGTCGCGACCGTCGTCACAGAGGCGCCGCACACCACCGGCGTGTTCGGCGCAGAGCACGTCCCAGCCGCAACGTGAGCCCGGTCGTACGTCGCGGCGACTTGCCTCTCGCCCGAGCGGCGCACCGTGACGAGCAGGTCCGGCTGACCGCGGAAGATCTGGCGGAGGTGAAGCCCAGCGTGCACGCCGTCGGCAGAGAGCTCGCCATATTGCAGGTCCGGCATGCCGTCGCCGTCGTAGTCGAGCACCGCCGTGAGCGGCCAACCGCGCCCCGGGACCAAGATCCCGGCCGGCAGCGGGGCGCGCCCGCCCAGGTCCAGCGCCGAGCCCGACGACATCAAGAGATCGAGGCGGCCCGTCGTCGATGACGTGCCATGGGCGAGCACGCCGAGATCTGCGCGCCCGTCGCCATTGTAGTCAGCGATCCGCAGGTCGGTCGACGCGACTCCCTGGTACCCCAGCGAGTCGACCGAGCTCGGAAGAGCCGGCATGGGCGGCCCGAAGAAGCCCCCCATGTTCAGGCGCAACGCCCATCTGGAGCTCGGATCCTGCGTCAGGATGTCGAGCGCGTCCGTCAGGCCGTCGCCGTTGACGTCGAGAAATACCCACGTGCCAGACGGATCGAGGTTGAGAGATCGAAGGCGCCCGTCGTCGGCGGCTGTTCCTGCTGCGGGTGGCAGTTCGACGAGCGCCGCCGTTCGGGGGTCCGCGTGGCTCGGCGTGAGGAACTGACGATAAACGGTCGTCGATCGCCCGCTGCCATCGAGGCTGATGGTGTTGAAGGGAACGGGCTCCGTGCTCGGTCCGCCTGTAGTCGTGTCCCGGTAGCCGAGTCCGAGCCAGTTCAGATCGAAAAAACGCTGCTGGTTTGGCCCCAGGTCGACCACTGTCTGCGCCATGCACTCGACGAAGTGGTGAACGAAGCCACGCCCGTCCGGGTCAGCGCCGCCGGCCAACTCGCTCAGAAAGAGGTACGAGGGCGGTGGAGTCGTGGCTGGTGGGATGGGGCGAATGAAGTGGACGGGCGTTGGACACGGGCCAATCACTTCGAGATCCGGGCCGTCGAGAACATAGGAGCGCGAAGGCCCCGACGAACCCGCCTGACGGAGGCGTCGGCCAACCAAGGGATCCGTCGCGGGACCGGAACGAGTCAAGACCTCCGATCGCCCGTCGCCGTCGAAGTCGAAAGGGATCAACGGTGCGCTCGCGCTCACTCCAATGGTGTCGGCCACGAGCTGAGGCGTGGCCGCCGCACGGTAGCGCAGCACCAGCCATTTGTTCGCGATCGTGTCCGGCACCAAGAGCTCGTCCGCCCCGTCGCCATCGAAGTCCGCGTGCGCGACGGCGCTGTTCGGGGACAGCGTGGACACGAGGTCGATGGGCAGCCGCAAGCCCTCGGATGAGACGACCACGCCCGAACCCATGTTCAAGTCCCTCGCTCCGAGGTAGTCGCCCGCCGCCGCGTTCTGGTAGTCGAACTCCAACGGCTCGCGACACGTCGCGGTGCCCGGGAAGCACTCCTGGACGCGCGTCACCAGGCGACGTCCCGTGGACGCGCTGGGCACTCCCGACACGACGTACGATCGCGCGGCCTGGCGATCAGGCCCGTAGCTCGTGACCCCGGTGAGATGTTCTGACGTTGCGAGCACCAAGCCCGCGCGATCGCCGCCCACCAGGCGAACGCTCGGCTCGATGCCGTCCGGCGCATACGACAGGCGGGTGCTCCGCAGGCCTTGGCCGAATGTGTGATGGCCGGTGTAGCGGATGTCCGTCGCGTGCCACTCGATGGGCGCGCAGTTGGCGGCGACGAAGGCACCCAACGGCGAGCCCGAGTCGCGTGCCATGTCGTGCACGACCTGCTCGTAATGGATGTCCATCATGTTGCCGGCGAGATCGCCGACCTCCGTGAGAAGCCACGCGTACGTCAGGACACTCGCGGTCGCTTCGACTCCGAACGGCTGCGACGGATCGGTGCTCGGCTCGCATCCCGTGCCGGACACGAGCTGCTGGTACCGATAGAAGATGCCGTTGTCGTGCAGCACGGTGAAGCGCGTGGGGTTCGTTCGCTCACCGACGAGCTCGATCGACTCGGTTCCGTTCTGCAGGGGGCGCAGACGATTCGTCAGGCCGCCGATCATCTGAGGATCGACCGGCACGAGGCGCTGGCCGTCGAGGCAGAACGTGTCGTCGTCCCATCCTACCGAACCCAGCCCGTCGCCGTCGATCGAGCGCGTGCGGCCGCAGCGCGTGATCGACGAGAGCCCCGTGATGCTCCAGCCGACGCCGACCTGACTGTCGCCTGCGCGGCTCGAGTAGTGCAGCGCGAGGTTGGGCTGGATCCCGGCGCGACCCGGCGGAGCCCAGAGCGGCACATCGTACGTCGCCGTGCCGTCCGCTGTGACCGCGAACGTTCCGCGGGTCCAGCCCGGATGGCCTTCGACGTTGACGACCGCGCCGTCCAGCCAGTCCGGCGGGAGTCCCCCGACGAGATTCGCGATCGAAGCCTGCGTCTCGGGCCCGATGCACGCGACGAGCGCGGCGAACGCAATCGGAAAGAGCACGCGAGGCAACGCGCGCTTCTTCGAGCCCGAGGGCGGACGCTTTGCAACCGTGGCCGACCCTGAGTGCTTACGCATCGTTCCTCCACTGCGAGCGGACTGTCGATGCTGCGCGGACGAGACGTGCGGTCAGCACGAGCGGTTGAGCGAGGCTCAACGTCGTGCCGGTCTATTTCGACCGCTATCACATCTGGTCGCGCTCAGGGTCAGCATTGCGTCGCGCGCTTCCCCAAGTTAGCGGCGATGTGATCCTGTAGCCGAACGCTCACGTGAAGAAACGGACTCACCCCGCCGATCGCGTCGCGCTCCGGCACTTCGAGCCCAGCGTTCGCACGATGTTCGTCGGCACCGGCCTGTCGCTCAGGGCGTCGAGAAGCTCGTCGGCCGACCGAAGCGCCGCTCGCGATCCGGCTCGAGCAAGCGATCGACGATCCCGACGAGCAGAGCTGGGGCCTCGGGCGCGAGCTCGCGTACGTCCTTCCTCTTTCCCTGGACGGCGTTCACCTGCGTCGCGAGATAGGTCGCTCCGTCGAACGGCCGCGTGCCGGTGAGAAGCTCGAAGAGGACACGCCGAGCGCGAAGAGATCGGAGCGGCCGTCGAGCGGGCCGCCGTGACTCTGCTCGGGCGCCATGTG
>JAYVCF010000366.1:0-4541 GCA_043750095.1 Deltaproteobacteria bacterium | reverse complement strand
GGGCAACACGTCGTAGGCGAGCTCGAGCACGAGCTTGGGCACGCCCCCTTCCAGCGCCACGCCCACGCGCTCGATGCGACCCGTCTGACCGTTCTCGTCCGAGACCTCGGTGCCGATCGCGAGGAAGGGCAGCTTCTGCTCGAGGGTGACGCGATGATCGCGACGGGACGCGACGCGCAGCGCCACGCGAGGACGAACGCCCGAGATCGCAAGACGCGTGGTTTCGCTCATCCCGCTGGTTGTGCGGGCGACACGCGAGAAGGGTCAAGAAAAGCGGCGGGCGCGACGAGAGGCGTCGAAGACGCTTTTTTTTTCGCGTCAGCGGGTGACGAACGCGAGCCGCTCACCGCGCGTGCTCTCGCCGTCGAGCGCGTAGTAGCGCAGCTGCCCGTCGAGCTCGGTCTTCACGAACGCGGTCACGCGCTCGGCGTCGGTGTCGATCGCTTGCGAGATCGCGCGCGGCAGCTTGGCCACCGGCGAGCCGCTCGGTCCGCGGAGCACGTCCCAGACGACCTCGCCCTTGTGCTCGTCCCAGTCCCAGAGCCCGACCAGCTCGGCGCCCACGTGCACCGAGTGCTGATGCAGCGTGGGCAGCTCCGCGAGCGGACGCGGCTCGTTGGACCAGGAGAGCGCCATCGCGTTCGCATGACGCGTGAGATCGGTGGGCGAGAGCATCGCCGTGAACGGATCGCGGAACGGCAGGAGCTGCGGTGGGCAGGCCGAGGGCCGCAGCTTCTTGGGCGTCTTGCCGCGCACCGCGAGGTCGCGCGCCGGCTTGACGCCGATGCCTGCGAACGCCGCGAGGTGAGCCGGATCGACGGGCCCATGCCAGGCGCCGAAGCGCTCCGTGAGCGCGTCGAGCGCGGCGGCCTCGTGGGTGGTCGCGAGCGCCTTGTGCCGATCGCTCTTCTCGTAGAAGTGCTCGGCATCGACGAGCGCCCCGCCCTTGATGCGACGTGCGACGAGGCCGCGGCCTTCGAGCCAGGCGAGCGCGACGGCGAGCGTGGTGGCGAGCGCTTTCGCGCGACCCGGCACGCCGAGATCCCGGATCTTGGCCTTGGCCTCGATCACCGTGGCGAGCTCGCTCGCCGTGAGCCGCTTCTTGTCGAGCGCGCGCAGGATGGGCGCTTCGAGATCCATCAGCTCGCGCCGCGCGAGCTTGGCCGTCTTGTTGAGCGGCATGAGCACGTCGCGATCGAAGGTGGCCGCACCGAGCGCGAGCGCGATGGTGACGTCGTCCCCGGGGACGAGCATCGCCGTGCGGCGAACGGTCACGACCTCGGCGATCGACTGGTCTTCCAGCGCCTTCTGGATCGCCTTGGGACCGATCCCTGCGCGACGCCAGAGCGACATGCACGCGAGCGCGCCGCCGGCGCTCGGCAGCCAGCCGATCTTGGTGAGCACGGCCGCAGCATCCTGGCGCACGACCTTCGTGAGCCCTTGCCGCGTCGCGCGCTCCGCTAACCTCGCCTCGTCCATGGGGCGGTGAGCATCCTCGAAAGCGCGCTCGATGGCGAGACCCGTCTTGATCCGCGTCGCGATCTCCAGCCCGACGCCTTGGCGTCGCGATCAGTACGGGGTGCTGCTGCCGCCGCCGCTGCCGCTGCCCATGCCGATGCCGCTGCCGCCACCAGTGCCACCACCGCTGGGCGGGGGCGCTTGCTGCGCGGCCGATGCGGCTTCGCGGCGAGCCATGTCCGCGAGGTCGGCCTCTTCTTCGCGACGCTCGCGCGCGGCGCGCTCGGCCTCGCGCTCTTCGAGCTCTTCGTCCGTGAGGTCGCTGTCGCCGTCGAGCACCTCGCCCTCGGTCGCGTCATCGCTGACGTCGGACGGCTCGATCGTGTCGATCTGGGGAGTTCCCATCATCGCGAGGTAAGCCCGGGCCTGCACGGCGACGCCGCTCTCGGGGTACGCCTCGGTCAGCTCCTCGAAGGCGCGACGCGCATGCGGGCGCTCGCCCATGTGCAGGTACGTGCGGCCCATGAGCAGGAGCGCAGCCGGCTCGAGCCCGCTTCCCTCGTAGTCTTCGAGGAGCCGCTCCAGCCGGCCGATCGTGGCCCGCGGACGATCGCGCATGAGATAGAAGTCGGCGACGTAGAGCTCGTGGCGCGCGAGGAGCTGCAGGATCGACGTCTGCATCACCGTGGCGTCGTGGACGTGATCGCTCTCCGGATAGTCACGCAAGAACCGCTGCAAGATGCGCAGCGCCGAGCGCGTGGGCGCCTGATCGCGCTCCTCGCGCGGCGGCGAGAGAAAGAAGTCCTGCGGGATCTGCCGGTAGTAGGCCGACGCGATCTGAAAGTTCGCGTAGTCGATCTCGGCGTGCGTCGGGCGCGCGCGGATGAAGGCGCGGTAGCGGCGGATGGACTCGGTGAAGTGCGCCTGCTGGAGCTCGCAGTCGGCGGCGCGCAGCTCGGCGAGCGCGGCGTAGCGGCTGTAGCTGTACTCGCGAACGATGTTGTTGAAGAGCGGCTCGGCCGTCAGGCAGTCGTGATCGGTGAACGCGCGCAGCGCCCGATCGTAGTCGCGGCGCGCGCTCTCGCCGTAGGTCAGGGTCGCCGACGACTGGGCCGCGCCACAGCCCGACGCGGCGATGGCCGAGAGGGCGAGCAAGGAGACCAGGATGACGGGTGCAACACGCACGGCCGGGCAGGCTAGGCCATGCCGTCCGGAGGCGCCAGACGGACGCTTTGCGCGGAGCCTGATTGCCGTGTACCTCTCGCCCCCTCGCCATGCCCGAACTCGAGACCGAGATCAAAGAGCTCATCATCGAGTCGCTCATGCTCGACGACGTCAAGGTCGCCGACATCGACTCAGCCGCGCCGCTCTTCGTCGAGGGCCTGGGGCTCGACTCGATCGACGCGCTCGAGCTCGCGATGGCGATCGACAAGAGGTTCGGCGTGCGGATCCGCGCCGACGACGACGCGAACAAGCAGATCTTCGCGAACGTGAAGAACCTCGCGGCCTACGTCGCCAGCAACCGGAAGTAACGAGAGCGTCGAATGCGACGCTCTCGTCCGCTCGCGGAGCGAGGAGGAGGCTCCAGCGGGATTCACTCCCGATGGAGGGGGCCGCGCATCGGCCCCGGAAGATAGTGGCCGACGCGGAGTCGGCGCAGAAGCCCGGCCGCTTCGAGGTCGTCCTCGCGATCGTGAACGCGATCCTCGTGGTGGCCTATCCGGTGATCGTCTGGATCGGGCTCTCGAGACTGGGCGCGCGCAGCGTGTCGGTGATGCTCCTGGCGCTCGTGGTGCCGATGCTGGCCATCCGGCTGCGGAAGGCCGATCGCGCGACGTTCTGGTCGATCGTGCGCATCCCGATCGCGATCCTCGCGCTGGTGGTGCTCGGCGCGGTGACCGACGATCGGCGCTTCGTTCTGGCGCTGCCCGTGGTGATCAACCTGATCTTGCTCGCGACCTTCGGCGAGACGCTCCGGACTGGGCAGACGCCGATCATCGAGCGCTTCGCGCGCTTGGTGGAGCCCACGCTGAGCGACGACAAGAAGGCGCACTGCCGCGCGTGGACCCTGCGCTGGTGCGTGTTCTTCGTCGCCAACGCGGGCGTCGCGCTGGGCCTCGGGCTCTTCGCGTCGACGTTCGTCTGGGCCGCGTACACCGGTGGGATCGCGTACGGGCTCATGGGGATGATGTTCGCGACCGAGTACGTGACGCGCAAGGCGCGCTTCCGGGACGACGCGCCGAGGAACGCGATGGATCGCCTGATGGCGCGGGTGTTCCCACCGCAGACGTGATCTCGACAGGAGTGCCCGGCTCGCCGGGCCGACACAATTGTGTCGCGGTTGCGAAGCGGACGACTCCGGTCGTGATCGCTACGCGTCGCCGAGCGAGGCGTCCGCCGGCTCGGTCGATCCGCCGCCGGCCTTTTCCGCACCGGCCGCGGGCCATAGCAACACCGCCACGATCAGAAACGCCGCCGCCGCGAGCCAGATGGGCAAGGTCCCGCGCGGGCTCGCCGCGCTTGCTCGCTCGACGAGCGGCGCCGCCGTCGCCACGCATCGCTCGCAGGTGGGATCCATCTCTGCCGCCGCGCGATAGAGGTCGGCATCGAGCAACGAATGCGCGAGCATCGCGTCCGCGCGCAGGAGCAACGCGAGCGCGTCGCGCCGATCGAGGTCGTTCGCGCTCACCGGCAAGCGCACCGCGCGCGACAGCGATCGGCGCGCTGCCTCGGCATCTCCCGCATCGAGATCCGCCTCGGCCAAGCGCAGCGCGATGGCGCCCGCACGATCGCTCGAGGGGACGGGGATCGCGACGAGCGCTGCGTCCAGCGACGCACGCGCCGTCGATCGATCACCGCTGGCCAGTGCTTCTTCGGCGCGCGCGAGGTGCGGCTCGGCGACGGCGCCTCGCTGCTGATCGAGCAGCGCGAAGAGCGCGTCGAGCGTTCGCCGCCAGCCCCAGTCTCGGTCCGCGTCTTGTCCTGCGTGGAGCCGGTACACCTGTCGCGCGACCCAGATCGAGCTCTGCCCGTAGGTGGTCAGCGCCTCGCGTGAGGCATCGCGCACGGCGCGCTGGTCGGCC
>JAYVCF010000365.1:0-5612 GCA_043750095.1 Deltaproteobacteria bacterium | reverse complement strand
GGGGAAGCCGGGGTTGTGATCGACAGACCGCGGCGGGTGGTGGGCCCTTCGCTCGCTGCCCGCCGCGGCTCAGCTCGAATCAACCCACCCTCACATCGGCGGAGGTGTCCCGACGGACTGGGTCGTCCACTGCGCGATGTGGTTCGACGTCGTCAGGTCCTGGAACGGCAGCGCGAACGCCGCGAAGCTCGGGTCGGCCCCCGCCATCACCGACTCGGGGCGCACGCCGGTCATCCAGAGGTAGGTGCCGCGCATGCCGCTCTCGACGTTGCCGCCGAGGACCGCCGGGTCGCGCAGGCCGTACGTGCGCGTCGTCGAGAAGCTCACCCACATCAGGCGCTGCGTGCCCGCGTCACCGCTCGAGAGGACGAACTCGAAGGGTGCGATGCGCGCGAAGGTGTTGTTCAGCGCCGTGCGCGGCGTGTCCAGCACGCCCGGCTGCATCGCGCGGGTGAGCTCGACCGGGGTCCCACCCGCGGACGGGACGGCGAGCACCACCGAGCTCAGATCGCTGTCGCCGTTGCAGTCCATGTCGTCGAGGTTGCCGCCTGGGCACATGGAGCGCGTCAGCAGAAGGAAGGCGTTGTCGGGCGACCAGTCCGGGTTGATGAAGTTCATGCCGGCCTGCCTCGGGACGAGGAAGTGAGGCGCGCTCCAGCCCGTGCCCGCGCGATCCACCATCCCGATCCCGCCGTGGCGAGGTCGCTGCGAGGTCGTGTCGCCGTCCACGTCCGTGTACGCGATGTGGTTCCCGTCCGGCGACCACGACGGATGCGTGACCTCGCGGTCCTCGATCGAGAGCATGTCCACGATCTGCCCGCAGGTCGCCATCGTCGCCGCGGTGCAGCGCGTGTCGAAGAACAAGAGGCCGCGCGTCGGGTCCGCGCCGTTGTCGCCGTAGCAGCCCACGAGCTGCTGGCCATCGGGGCTGAACGAGCCGAACTGCAGCACGTGCTCGCTCGGCGCGCTCCGAAGCGCCGTGAAGGTCGTCAGATCGTAGAGCTCGATGCCGCCGTGGTTCTGACCGCCCACGCTCGCCACGATGCGCGTGCCGTCGCGCGAGACCGCGTGGCAGCCCACGCACATGCCACCAGCCTGCATCGGCGTGATCACCGGCGTCGCCATGCCGGTCGCCGCGCCGAAGTCGTAGCGCAGGATGCTCTGCGCCGATGTCGTCCAGTAGTAGATGGTCCCCATCAGCGCGTCGCGTGCGAAGCGGATGTGGATCGTGGCCGACGTGCCGACGGCCGTGCCCGCGTCGTCGGTGCCGCGCACGGTCACCAACACGGGGAGGTCGCCGCGGTTCGTCTCGGCGATGGCGGTCCAATAGCTGCCGCTCGGCTCGTAGATGCAGCCGTCGGCGCGCACGCCCGCGGGTCGCTCGCAGCGCACGTAGAAGCGCACGTCGGTGACGGCGTTGGTGAACGCGACCTCGAAGAGCGTGTTGGTCGCGGGGCCGCGCAGCCAGTGGATCTCCACGCGTCCGAGGTTCGGCGGCAGGAGCACTCCGTCGTTGGGATAGACGAGCTGCGGCGCGCGCGAGGCATCGGCGGGTCCGGCGAACAAGTGGCCCGGCATGGTCGGAATCGCGGTGCCGCCAGTCGGCGGAATCGAGTGGCCCGCGCGCACGATGACGGTGATCGACGTCGTGACGAGCATCCCGTTCGCGCGCGCCGTGACCTGACCGTTGCCGCCGTTCGTGACTCCGGTGGTGAACACGTTGCTCGCGAACGCCCCGAGCCTCCGCGGCGCGACCACCGTCCACGACACCTGCGTCGAGACGTCGTGACTGGAACCGTCGGCGAAATGACCCGTCGCCGTGTACGTCTGCGTCGCCGCCACGCCGTCGAGGACGATGAGCGTCTGATCGAGCGGCGAGATCGTGAACGAGGTCAGGGCGCTGATCGAGGGTCCCGCGTCCTCGGGCGCGTCGACCGCCGAGTCGTGCATGGACCGCGGCGCGAGCTGACCCGAGCAGTCGCAGCCCGAGGCGAGCGGGAGCGTCAGGGACACGACCGCGAGCAGTACCGCCAACCGAGCGCGATCGATGGTCATCGAGGGAGGATGCCACGCGCAACACGAGCACGCTCCGTTCGCGTGTGGGGCGTGCGTGCGGGTCGTGCCATCCTTCGCCCGCGATGTGGCTGCGTTCCAAAGAAGACGAAGTTCGCGCGCGCCACGACGAGGCGCTGGCGATGCTCGAGAGCGGCGACCTGAGCGGCGCGCGTCGCCATGCAGAAGAACTGCGCGCACTCGGGTGGTCGGGCGCGTTCGAAGTGCTCGCGCTCGCCGCACGTGCCGAGAACGATCTCGAGGGCGCCGTGCGCGTCCTCGACGAGGGCTGCGCGCTCGCGGGCGGAGCGTGGAGCCTGCACGAGCTTCGCGGCACGTTGCTCGATGCGCTCGGGCGACATGGCGCCGCGATCGAGGCCTACGATCGGGCGCTCACGTGCGAGGGCACGTGGGCCGCTTCGGTCCGATACAACCGGGCGATCGCGCGATGGCGCAGCGGCGACGCGGGTGGCGCGCTGGCGGACGCAGAGGCCGTGCTGAGCGGCACGACGCCGCCGCCCTTCGCGATCGATGCAGTCCGCTTGGCGATCGACGCGCTCGATCGCTTGGGCCGACAAGCGGACGCGATCTCGCTCGTGCGGACCGCTCTCTCGGAGGCGCCCGAGGGCGGTGATATCGCGACGCGGCTTCGCGCGCTGCATGCGGTCGCGCTCGCACGCGCCGGTCGCACGGACGAGGCCCGCGACGAAGCACGCGGCGCGATCGAGGTAGGCGATGGCACGGCGGCTCTCGCGCGCTTGATGCCGCCGATCCGTCACGACGACCGACCGACGCGCTGGCTCCGCGTCGTGGTGTCGGGCCGAGCGCGCATCGGCGACGGCGAGCACGGCTTCTTGCGCGTGTTGGCGGTGCTCGCGGCGGACGCGAGCGAGGCGCTGCTCTGGGCCGGTGAGCTCGAGCCGACGAGCGTGCGCGAGGGCCTCGCGATCGACGAGTGCAAGGACAACGACGCACCGCCGCCGCCCGAAGGAACGCCGCGCGGAGTCGTCGGCGCGAGCGGGCGAATTCTCTTCGACGAGAGCTGAGGCGCGCCCGGCCCGCTACTTCGAGGGCGGAGATGCGGCGGCCCAGCGCCTGTAGGCGCGGCGCGCGTAGCGGAGCCGATCCTCCGGAGTCGGATACCGGCGGCAGAACCAGTCGATGAGGGACACGTTGTCCGCGAGCTCGACCGCACTCAGCGGAATCGCGTCGAGCGCGCGCACTTCGTCGAGCGAGAGAACGCGATCGGCTTCTGCGCGAATGGCACGCACGTCTTCCGGGGTGGGCGGCACGAACACGGTCACGAGCGTTCCTTCTGGCGCGCGAGGTGCGACTCGAGCAGGCGGATGTCGGCGATGTCCTTCGCGCGAACCGCGAAGCGCTTGGTGAGGATGAGGTCGGCGACGGACGGCACTCGAATGCTCGCCCCGCCCGTGACCGGGACGACCACCGACCGCGCATGGAGCTCGTCGAAGACGACGTGAACGCCGTCGACGGTCGATACCTGACGCGCGATCAAGACATCGACGCGCTCGCCGTTCTCGACCACGTATCGACCGACCTTGCGGGCCTCCTCTGGCTCCCGGTTCGGGAACATTCCGAGCGTCGCCAGAGCCGCGTTGAGCTTCTCGGCATCGCTCGACGGAATCCAGAGGTCGTAGTCGGCGGTCAGGACGGGAATCCCGATGGCGATGAGCGCCCGCCGCCCGATGAGCAGGACCCGCGCGCCGCTCGCAGCGAGCACGCGAAAGAACTCACCCTCGTCGAACTCGTCCGCGTCCACGCTCGAAGTGTCTCCATGCCTAAGCGGGACCGCAAGCCCAACGCACCTCGGACACGCCCGGGGTCAGCTCGACGGGAACACGAGCGTCCCCGTCGCGCGCGTGATGGGCTCCGCGAAGCCATCGTTGCCGCGGCCGTCGACCCAGATCGTGCCTTCGAGCGCGTAGGGAATGCGGAATGCCGGTGCGTGCCCGGCGCGGATCGCAGCGATGGCGTCGGCGTCGTTCGCCTCGATGGCGTCGAGCAAGCGCTCGGTACCCAACGCGAGATCGATCGAGAGCGTGACCGAGCCGTGGGGAGAGATGTCCCGCACGACCAGGTCGGCCACGCGCTCTTCAAGGACGGCCGCCGAGGTGAGAAAGCCGCGCGCCGCATCGACGTCGCCGAGATCGACGACATCACGGCTCGTCGACCGACATGCTTCGTCCGTCTGCGGGCACGTGCTCGCGCCCTCGTCGCAGAGCGTGAGGCACACGCTGCCGATCACCCGCGTCGCGCCCGCGTCCGGATACACCGTCAGCACGAGCAACACCGACTCCATGCGGAGCCGCACCATGTTGGTGCTCACCACCGTGGCCTCCGCACGAATGCGCGTCGCGAGCTGGTCGATCGCGGGCGCGGGCCCGTTCGCGCGACAGGCCGCCGATGCCCTCGTGTCGAGCGGCGTCGCGGCCGCGAGGAGCGGACAGAAGTGCGCGGCAAGCTGGGCGTTCGTCGGCCCGAAGGTGAGCTCGAGCGGCGCGAACGTGCTGTTCGGCGGAGACGGCGCTGCCCCGTGCTGGCCCGTGTGATCGGAGTGCATCGTGTGCATCACGCCGCCACAGCCAACCGCCACGACGAGCCCCAGCGATGCGATCACGAGAGCCCCGTCCATCCGCATGGCGAGGAGCCTACACCGGCGACCCTCAGAACAAGGAGCGCAGCTTGCTCGCGATCGACCCGAGCAGCGGCGGCCGACGCTCGCTCACCAGCGCTCCGTCGCGCGCCGAGATCGCCACGTGGTACTCGCTCGGCACGCCGCCATTTGCGTCGCCCGCATAGCGATAGCGGACCACGTAGAGCGGCAGCCAGACGAGCGCCGCCGATCGAATCCGCACGTCGATGTTCGCGTAGAGCGCGCTCGAAGGCGCGACCATCCGACGAAACCGATCGGTCGCTTCCGCCTCCGCATCGGCGCGCGTCACGTCCGGATCGACCCACTCGGTGTCGTCGATGGGCCGATCGGCGATCGGCTTTGCGTCCGCCAGATCGATCCGGGCCTTCGCGCTCGGATCGATCGCGAAGTGCCGCCGCGCGAGCACGAGCACCGCGCGATCCTGATGACGAAATCCACCGGTGGGGAGCACGTAGCGCCGCCCGTTGCCTTGCGTGCCCGAGGTGACGCCGACGTGAAACGACTCGCTCGCGCCCTGGATGCGCCAGAGTGGAACGAAGACTCGCTCGGAGTCGGACACCTCGGCGCGCGCGATGTCCGCGGGCTTGGTGAGGCCTTCGCGCGCGGCGGTGCGAGCACGGCCGTGGCCCGCCATCTCGCCGAAGGTCACGGGGAGCACGTACGTGTCGATGCCCGCGAGCGGGAGCGGAGACGACGGCGGGGTGACGAGCGGATCGAAGGGCACGGCCGATTGTACGCCGCCGACGCTCGACCTCACCCTTCCCCTCTGGCGTCGCTACTCGTAGCCGAGCAGGTCGTCGATCGAGAAATCGATCTCGCCGAATGGCTCGGCGCGAACCACGTCGCCGCGCCCGGCCGTGAGGACCGAGAGGTACGCCTCGTC
>JAYVCF010000364.1:0-20586 GCA_043750095.1 Deltaproteobacteria bacterium | reverse complement strand
CTTGCCCACGCCGAAGCCGCCGCCCGACCAGCCGGTGTTCACGAGCCAGGCCTGCGCGCCGTGCTTCTTCAAGCGCTCGGCGAGGAGCTCGGCGTACTTGCTGGGATGCCAGACCATGAAGGCCGCGCCGAAGCACGCGCTGAACGTGGGCGAGGGCTCCTTCACGCCCATCTCGGTGCCCGCGACCTTGGCCGTGTAGCCACTGATGAAGTGGTACATCGCCTGCTCGGGCGAGAGCTTGGCGACGGGCGGAAGCACGCCGTACGCGTCGCAGGTCAGCAAGATCACGTTGTTCGGATGCCCGGTGACGCAGGGGATCTTCGCGTTGCTGATGTACTCGACGGGATAGCTGCAGCGCGTGTTCTCGGTGATCGAGATGTTCGTGTAGTCCACCAGGCGCGAGCGCTCGTCGTACACCACGTTCTCGAGCACGGAGCCGTAGCGGATGGCCTGGAAGATCTCGGGCTCGCTCTCGGGCGTGAGGTTCACGGCCTTCGCGTAGCAGCCGCCCTCGATGTTGAAGACGCCGCGGTCGGTCCACACGTGCTCGTCGTCGCCGATGAGAAACCGGTTCGGATCGGCCGAGAGCGTGGTCTTGCCCGTGCCGCTGAGGCCGAAGAAGATCGAGACCTTGCCATTCTTGCCTTCGTTGGCGGAGCAGTGCATCGAGAGCTGCTCCTTCAAGGGCATCAGGTAATTCATGATGGTGAAGACGCCCTTCTTCATCTCACCGGCGTACTCGGTGCCGAGGATCACCATCTCTTGGCGTGAGAAGTCGAGCGACACGCTCGTCTTACTGGTCATGCCCGAGGTGTGACGGTTCGCCGAGAACGCACCCGCGTTGATGATCGTGTAGTCGGGATCACCGAACGACTCGAGCTCTTGCGGCGTGGGCCGGATCAACATGTTCCACATGAAGAGCGCGTGGTAGGCGCGCGAGCAGACGATGCGGACCTTGAAGCGGTAGCGCTCGTCCCAGCCCGCGTAGCCGTCCACCACGTAGAGGTGCGGACGGGTGTTGAGGTAATCGATCGCGCGCTCGCGATTGACCATGAACGTGTTGGGCTCGAGCTTGATGTTCACGTCGCCCCACCAGATGTGGTCGCGCGACTTCGGCTCGTCGACGATGCGCTTGTCCTTCGGCGAGCGGCCCGTCTTGTCGCCCGAGAACGCCATGAGCGCCCCGGTCGAGCTGATCGCGGTGCCGGGCTCGTGCTCGAGCGCGAGCTCGTAGAGCAGCGCAGGCGAAGCGTTCCGGTACAGCGTCTTGACGCTGATGTCGTACTTGGAGAGCGAGAAGGACGGCGGGATCGACTCGGCGCTCATGAGGCGGAGGCTCCTATCCAGAAGGGGCCGAAAGCCTAACGCGCAGCCTCACCCCGGTGCCACCGCTGATTGGAGGAAGGTCACACGCCCGAGGTCGGCGTCGAGGTCCACGAGCCCGCCCAGCGCGACTTCCCAGTTCTCGTCGTCGCCGTGCCCGATGGGAACCCTGCCGAGGACGGGGACCGGGAGATCGCCGAGTCGATCGGCGAGCACCTCGTCGACGCTGCGCTGATCCTCGCGTGGGTCGC
Source organism: Deltaproteobacteria bacterium (assembly GCA_043750095.1). Taxonomy (GTDB): domain Bacteria; phylum Myxococcota_A; class Polyangia; order Polyangiales; family Sandaracinaceae; genus JBBSAT01. The sequence continues at coordinate 19,012 of JAYVCF010000364.1, read as the reverse complement.
ATCGTGTGAAGTCGCCCACGAGCACGCCCGCAACGCGATCGAGAACGCCCGCGAGCCGCAGCGAGGTGAGCATGCGGTCGACGCGGTAGGGCGCTTCACCCACGTCCTCGATCAAGAGGACGCATCCGTCGACGGGCGTCGCGAACGGAGTGCCCACGAGCGCGGCGAGCACCGCGAGGTTGCCCCCCACGAGCGGCGCCGTGACGCGGCCGCGAGTCCGGAGCGCGGCGCCGTGGCCCGTGAAGGGCACGTGGTCCTCGACCGCACGGGTCCAGCGCTCGACGCGTCCCTCGGACGAGCGACCCAGCGCCGAGATCATCGAGCCGTGCAGCGAGCGCAGCCCCGCGCGCTGCCACACCGCATGCAGCGCCGTGATGTCGCTGAAACCCACGAGCAGTTTTCGCGACGAGCGAACGAGCTCGAGATCGATCGATGGCAAGAGGCGCATCGCTCCGTAGCCACCGCGCGCGCACGCGATCGCATCGACGCCCGGATCCGCGAGGGCCGCGTGCAGCTCGGCCAATCGACGCGCGTCGCTTCCGGCGAGAAAGCCCTCGCGATCGAAGACTCCTTCGTCGTACGTGACGACGTAGCGCTCGCGCAATCGCGCGACGCCGCGATCGAACGTCTCGCGGTCGAACGGGCTCGAGGGTGCGATCACCCGCAGATGCCCGCCCGCGCGTAGGCCTCGCACCCGCGCGAAGCGATCGCCTTCACTCACGGGGCCATCGTCCGAGCGATGCGCGACGGGGTCAAGCGTGGGATCGTGCGCGATGCTCGACTCGATCCTCGGCTGGCTGCGCGAGCACGACGGACCTTGGTCGTACGTCGTGCTGGGCCTCGCCTCGCTGATCGAGTACGTGTTCCCGCCCTTCCCCGGCGACGCGATCGCGATCGTGGGCATCTGTCTCGCGCTCGGCGCGGGCTATCGGATCGCGCTCGTCTACGTGACGCTCGTCACCGGCGCCGTCGTCGGCGGGCAGACGATGTGGTGGGTCGGCCGCCGCTTCGGCACGAGCGAGAGGCGTCCCGCATTTCTACGCGGCCCGCGCGCCAAGGCGGCGCTCGATCAGGTGACGAAGCAGTTCGAGACGCGCGGGTCGCTCTTTCTCGTGGTGCACCGCTTCATCCCGGCGCTGCGCGCGTTCGTCTACGTGGCGGCCGGCATGTCGGGCATGTCGTTCTGGCGGGTGCTCGTGCTCGGTGGGATCTCGGCGTTGGCGTGGAACGCGCTGTTGATGGGCGTGGGCTGGCTCGTGTCTGCGAACTGGCAGCGCCTGGCCGAGCTCGTCTCCGCCTACTCGTGGGCCGTGATCGCCATCGTCGTCGTCGTCGTGGTCGTCGTCGTCGTGCGTCGCCGAAGCGCGCTCCGCAACCCATAGCGTACGCGGCTGGGCGAGAGAACGGCGGCGCCACGCACCGCGCAGGATCCATTTCGCGCCCGTTTGCACGGGTGATTGTGAAGCCGCCCCCGAGATTTGAACTCGGGACCTACGGTTTACGAAACCGTTGCTCTACCCCTGAGCTAGGGCGGCGGGGGCAAAAGGGCCCGTCAGGTAGCCGACCGGATCGGATCGGTCAAGGCGTGGACCTCGGGTCGTCCGTCGCCGTCGGCTCGCTGCTGCCTCGCTGCCATGGCGTGACGAGGTCGATGTTGGCGAGCCCCTCGAGCTCGATGAGAAGCGGTGCGCTATGTCGCGCCGCCGTCGGTGTCGTCTTCGCTGCGCCGAATCCCGAGCGCCTTCATTTTTTTGTAGAGGTGGCTCCGCTCGAGCCCGAGGTCCGACGCAGTGCGCGTCATGTGACCCTGGTTGTGCTCGAGCGAGCGCAGCACCAGATCGCGCTCGGCCTCACGGACCATCGACTCCAGTGGCGTCGCGGGTCGGTAGTAGCCGCCCGTCGGCGCGCCTCCCGCGATGGGCAAGTGCGCGCGCACGTCCGCCTCGGTGATCTGATCCTCGAGCGTCAGGATCACCACGCGCTCGACGAGGTTGCGCAGCTCGCGCACGTTGCCGGGATAGTCGTAGCGAGAGAGCGCAGCGAGCGCGCCATCCGTGAACGACTTGCCCCGACGATCGTTGGCGATGCACGCCGCACGGAGGAAGTGCCCGGCCAACAGCGGCACGTCCTCGATGCGATCGCGCAGGCTGGGCACGCGCAAGGGAACGACGTTGAGGCGATCGAAGAGATCGGCGCGGAAGCGTCCTTCCTCGATCTCCTTCTTGAGCGGCTTGTTGGTCGCGGCCACCACGCGCACGTCCACGTTCAAGAGGTCGCCCCCGCCCACGCGCTCGAGCTCGCCCTCTTGGAGAACGCGCAGCAGCTTGGCCTGCATCGGCGAGGGCATGTCGCCCACCTCGTCCAGAAAGAGCGTGCCCTTGTTCGCGCGCTCGAACTTGCCGCGGCGCTGCTTCGTCGCGCCCGTGAACGAGCCGACCTCGTGGCCGAAGAGCTCGCTCTCGATGAGCTCGGAAGGGACGGCCGCGCAATTCAGCTTCTCGAAGGGCCCCTTGTGGCGCTTGCTCCCGCGATGGATGGCGGCGGCGACGAGCTCTTTGCCGGTGCCGCGCTCGCCGGTGACGAGCACGGTCGCGACCGCGGAGGCCGCGAGCTCGATCTGTTCCTTGAGCTTACGCATCGCAGCGCTGTCGCCGAGCAGTCCCGTGTCGCCGCCCGATCGCTCACGCAGCACCTTGTTCTCGCGTTCGAGCTTGGTGAACTCGAGCGCGCGATCGAGCGAGAGCAAGAGCCGCTCGGTGCCGATCGGTTTCTCGAGGAAGTCGTGCGCACCGAGGCGCGTCGCCTCCACGGCCGTCTCGATCGAGCCCTGCCCGCTCATCACGATCACGGGCGCTTCGATGGCCTGGTCGCGGAGGGACTTGAGCAGCGAGAGGCCGTCGCCGCCCGGCATGTTCACGTCGACGAGGTAGCCGTCGTACGCCTTGCTCCGCGCCTTCTCGAGCGCGATCGCGGCGCTGCCAGCCACGTCCACGTCGAAGTCCTCGACGCGCAGCGCGCGAGAGAGCGTCGCGAGGATGTTCTTCTCGTCATCGACGACCAGGATGGAGCCGCGCGTCATGCGCGGGAGGGTACACCCTGGTGTACGATCGCCGCATGAGACGCTCGATCGCCGTGCTCGCGGGTCTCGTCCTGTTCGGATGCACGACGTCGGTGTCGGTCGATGACGCGGGGATCGACGCGAGCGTGGACGATGCGTGGTCGCGGCCCGACGCGGGGTCGCGGCCCGACGCCTGGGTCCGGCCGATGTTCGACACCTCTTCTACCTGGCGCGCCGCACCGCTCGCATGTCCCTCGGGCCCGGCGCGACGCGATCCTCGCAACCTGGGGACGCAGCGTCGGTTCGCGCTGAGTGTGCTGCACTACAACATCCAGTACGTCGCCGGTGGCCTCGCGGGTGTCGAGATCGGCGGACGCGAGCCCTTCCCCGACTGGAGCGACGACCGTGTTCAGGACGCGATCGTCACGCAGTCGCTGGTACCGGTGCTCGATCTGCTCGATGCGCATCCGAGCTGGACAATCTCCATCGAGATGCAGGGCTACTTCGTGGAAGTGCTCCTCGCACGGCATCGCGCCGTCGCTCAGCACCTCTCGGATCTCGTGCGCAGCGGGCAGGTCGAGCTCCTCTCGTTCCACTACTCGGATCAACTCTTCCTGGCGTATCCGCGCCAGCACATGGATCGGAGCCACGCTCTCGGCGATCGCGTGCTGGCCGACGGCTGCGTCGCGGCGTCGGGTCCCGTGTTCACGCAGGAGGGCCAGTTCGGCGAGGGCATGGCGAGCGTGCTCGGCAGCGGCGGCGACGACGTGATCTTGCTGCCGAAGAACTTGTTCTCGTTCCAGCACGGCGATGGTGACGTCGCGCCCGTCTACACGACGCACGGCGTGCCGGTGGTGATCGCAGGGCGCGGCGTGAACGACACCGCGAGCGGGTTCAGCTCGGTGTGGATCTACATGGACGACGCGGAGAAGCTCGCGACGAACGGGCTCGATCCCTACGTCGGCTCGAGCTTCGTGGTCGATCCCGCGTCGGTGACCGCCTTCGAGTCGCAGCTCGTGGCGCTCGAGGCGTCCGGCTACGTGATCGCGGGCGTCGGTGACTGGGTGGCGACGCTCCACGGCGCGGGCGTCACGCCGGTCGACCTGCCGCCGACGCTCGATGGAACCTGGCAGCCCAACAACACCGAGAACGTCGCGCGCTGGATGGGCAACACGGGCGCGTTCGCGGCGACGGAGCGCGACAACGCGGTGCTCACGGGCAACAGCATCGGCGGTCGCATGGTGCTCGCGGCCGAGGTCGCCGCGGCGACGGCGGCGACGATGGGGCACGCGGTGCCCGGCGCGGACGCAGAGGTGGACCGCGCGTGGCGTGATCTCTTGCTCGGCGAGGTGAGCGACGCGACCGGATGGAACCCGGCGCGAACCGAGGTGTACTACGGCGTCTTCCACGGCCAGGCCGCAGCGAGCCGTGCGCGTGCGGTCGCGGTGTCGGCGGCGGCCGCGCTCGGCATCTCGCCGCCCTTCGTGGTCGACACCCTCGGGGGCAGCATCGTCGCGGCGAGCATGGAACCGCCGACGGTGCTCGAGGACGACCCCTCGCCGCCGTTCATGGTCGATCCGGGGCGCAGCCGTCGCTACACGTCGCGCTGGCAGCGCGTGGTCGGGCAGGCCGATCACCACGTGCTCACGATCGACGTCGCGGCCGCGAGCGGCGCAGCGCAGGTCGTGATGCCTTGGTCGCTCGATCACGTCCGCTACACACCGGCGATGCTCGACGGGACGAGTGTCGATCTCCCGCTGACCGACTTCACGCTCACGACGATCGCGATCGCGATCAACGACGGTCCGCTCGGCCTCGCGACGAACCAGTGGCTGATCCTCGACACATCGACGATCGCGCTCGCCGCGCGGCTCGACCCCGCCATGCACACCGTCACGTTCCGCGACGCGTCGCTGCCGGAGAGCGAGACCGACCAGTGGGTGTTCCACGTCGCCACCGGATCGATCGATCGCGCGCTCGCGGTGACCGACCGCTTGAACCTGCACCCCCACGTTCGCATCGACGCGCCGTGATGCGCTAAGAACGGCTCGGTGACCAAGACGACGCGCATGGGCCCGGGCACGGGCATCCTCGGAACGGACGCAGGGCCGAGCGAGGCGCGTCCGGTGATCATTCGCGTGACCACCGGAAAGGAACGCGGCGTCGAGAAGCGCGTCGACACCGGCACACTCTCCATCGGTTCGAGCCCCGACGCGGATCTCGTCCTCACCGACAGCACGGTCTCGCAGTACCACGCAGAGCTCGCGCTCTTGCCGCAGGGCGTGCGCGTGAAAGATCTCGGATCGACCAACGGAACGTTCGTGGGCGACTCGCGCATCGAGGCGGCCATCGTGCTGCCCGGCGCCGAGATCCGGGTCGGTCGAACGCGCATCGAGATCATCGCCGCCGACGTGCCCGCGCCCGAGCTTCCCTCGGAGCTCACGCGCTTCGGCAAGCTCGTCGGCGCGAGCGTCGCGATGCGGCGAGCGTTCGGCCAGCTCGATCGCGCGGCGAGCGGCAACACGCCCGTCTGGATCTTCGGCGAGACGGGCACGGGGAAGACCGAGGCAGCGCGCGCGCTGCACGAGAGCTCCGTGCGACAGGCGGCGCCGCTCATCGTGGTGGATCTCGATCCGCGATCGGCGCCCGCGGCATTGAGCGCAGCGCTGGACGCCTCGGCCGGTGGAACGCTGGTGCTCGAGCGCATCGACGAGACCACGGCGAGCGTGCAGGACGCGGTGCTGCGCGTGCTCGAGGTGCGCGAGCGACGCGGCATCGATGCACGCCTGCTGGCCAGCTCCACACGCGACCCGCGCGCCGCCGTCGAGGCCGGGCTCGTGCGTCGCGAGCTCTTCTTCCACCTGGGCTCGATGCGCATCGAGCTGGTGCCGCTTCGCGAGCGACTCGAAGATCTCCCGCGCCTCGTCGAAGCCATCGCGTCGGAGCTCGGGTATCCAGAGGTGCGGCTCTCGAGCGCGGACCTGAGCGCGCTGCGCGGTCAGGCCCTTCCCGGAAACGTACGCGAGCTGCGACGCACCATCGAAGAGACCCTGCTTCGTTCGCGTGCACCCCGCGCGAGCGGGTCGCAGGCACCCGCGATCGACGAGAGCGAGCTCGTGCGGATGCCCTTCAAGGAGGCGAAAGAGAAGCTGCTCGACGCGTTCGAGAAGCGATACGTCGAAGAGCTGCTCGATCGCGCGGGCGGCAACGTCTCGCGCGCGGCGGACGAGGCGGGGATCGATCGCAACCACCTCGCGCGCCTCGCCAAGAAGCACGGCTTGAGGTGATGTGACGGTCTTCCTCTCCGGACCGATGGGCTCCGGCAAGTCGACGCTCGCGCGTGCGCTCGCCCAGGGCAAGCGCGTGGTCGATCTCGACGCGGCGATCGAGGCGCGCCACGGAGCCAGCGTCGGCGCGTTGTTCTCGACCTTCGGCGAGCGCGGGTTTCGCGTGATCGAGCGGGCGATGGCCTTCGAGCTGCTCCAGCACCCGCCCGACGTGGTCGCGCTCGGCGGCGGGACGGTCACGGATCGCGAGGTGCGCCGCGCGCTCCTGCGATCGGGAACGCTGATCACGCTGACTGCCCCGATCGACGTGCTCGTCGCCAGGATCGCCGGCGATCGATCGCGTCCTCTGCTCGAGCGCGCGGGCGAGGATCGCGCTCGGGCGCTCGCGCAGATCGTGGAAGCGCGGGCGGAGGCTTATGCGGAGTGCCACGCCACGCTCGACACCGCGGAGCTCGACGAGGCGCGGCTCGTGGCGCGGGCGAGGGAGATCGAGGCCGCGCGGCCGCTCCTGATGCCGCTGGGTGCGCGCTCGTATCCGATCTTCGTCGGCCACGGCGCGGCGTCATTCCTCGGCGAGCGCGTGGCGGCGATCGCGCCGAGCAGCATCGTGAGCGTGAGCGACGAGAACACACGCACGCACGCGGCGACGGTGCGCACCAGGGTCGCGCCCCTCGGTCTCCCGATCGTCGCGGTGGTGCTCACGCCGGGCGAGACACACAAGACCCTCGAGGCCGTGGAGGCGATCTGGGACCACGCCCTCGCCGCGCGCATCGACCGACGTGCGCTCGTGATCGCGGTAGGCGGAGGCGTGGTCGGCGACGTCGCTGGTTTCGCCGCGGCGACGCTCCTTCGCGGCATCGCGTTCGCGCAGATCCCGACGACGCTGCTCGCGATGGTCGACGCCTCCGTCGGTGGAAAGACCGGGTTCGATCGCGCCGAAGGAAAGAACCTCGTGGGCGCGTTTCACCAGCCACGCTTCGTCGTCTGCGATCTCGACGTGCTGAGGACGCTGCCCGAGCGCGACTACGTCTCAGGGCTCGCCGAGATCATCAAAGCCGCGTGGTTGACGGGCGAGGCCGACGTCGCCGCGCTCGAGCACGACGTCCTCGCGTTGCGCGGGCGCGATCCCGAAGCGCTCGCGGCGGCGATCCGTCGGGCCATCGCCACCAAGATCGCGATCGTGTCGGAGGACGAGAGCGAGCTGGGCATCCGCGCGCACCTGAACCTGGGCCACACGCTCGGTCATGCCATCGAAGCCGCGACGGGCTACGCGCGCACCCACGGCGAGTGCGTCGCGCTCGGACTGATCGCGGCGCTCCGCGTGGGAGCGGCACTCGGCGATGCGAGTGCGGCCGATCTCGATCGCGTCACGCGGCTGGTCACGGGCCTCGGGCTGCCGACCGACCTCGATGCGGCGCTCGGCGCGGGCGACCTCGCGCGTTTTCTCGCCGCAGACAAGAAGCGCGATGCGACGCGCGTGCGCTTCGTCGTCCCGGGATGTCCGGGCCGCGTTCGCCTCGAGAGCCTCGACCCCGAGCGCATTCTCGCCCTCGCGCGTGGCTGATCAGCCGTGAAAGCTGGAGTGTGTGCGGCGCGCGCACATCAGGAATTTGGCGATCGCCCCCGAGGGACCGTACGCTTCGAAGTACGGCGCGATCCGTCGCGACGTGGAGGCAGCATGCGATTGACGAAGGCTCTCTTGCTCGGCGCCCTGTCCCTCGGACTCGGGACGGCGTGTGCTCCCGCCAACCCCGGCTTGACCGCCGAGGGTGTGATCGCCGCCGACGCGATGTGTCTGGTGACCTCGTCGAACGCGCTCCTCGTCGAAGGCACGCTCGACATCGACACCAGCATCCCCGCGACGTATCGGCCGCGCGGCATCTCGTATGGGGCGGCGTTTCGTGTCGGCAACCAGCTGATCAACACCGCGAATCGAGTCTACCCCTTGCAGGCGGACACGAGCCGCATCGTGATCAATCACGTCGAGGTGACGCTGCTCGACACGAGCGAGAACGTGCTGAGCCTCGGCGTGCCGAATCCGTTCCTCGTACCCGGCGACGGAGCGATCGGCTCCACGTCGAGCATGGATCCCACGATCGGGATCGCCGCCGCGACGGTCATCCCCGATTCCTACGGTCAGATCTTGGCGACCATGTACGCGGCGGGCGGGACGATCCTCGTGCGAGCCCGGATCATCGGCACCACCGATGCCGACTTGACCCTCACCTCGGGCCCGGTGGTCTTCCCGATCCGTCTCTGCGTCGGATGCCTGTTCCAGCGCGCATGCGACGCGATGGGCCACCCGCTGCTCACGCTCTCGTGCCTGCCGGGGCAGGACGCACGCTCGTTGATCCCGGGTAGCTGCCCGTAGTCGCGACCGAGCGAAGGCAAGGCCGACGGAGTCGGCTCGGTGCCTCCGTTGTCAGCTACGAACCGTTGTCAGCTACGAACGACGCGCGCTGCATCGACGAGCGCGTCGCCGAAGGCGAAGCGCACCAGGTCGGCCGCCGGTCCGTGGGTGCGCGCGAGCGTGAGGCAGGGCTGACCTTCGGAGATCGTCAGGCGTGGCTCCTCGACGAGCGCGAGACCGCGTAGCGCGGCGCCGACGTCCCCCGCGACGAGCAGCCCGGCGCGCGCTGCACCGCCCAGAATCGACGCACGCACGGACGGATAGTCCAGGGTGTCCCACGCGTTCGCGAGCACCTCGCGGACGTCGCGCTGGCGCGCAGGCGAGAGCATCCGCCAGAGCTCGCTCGCGAGCGCGGCGGCCTCGCGCGAGACACGCGTGCCGTCGGCGGGACCGAAGGCTGCGCGGATCGCCGCGAGCAGGTTCGCGCCTTCGTCCGCCCCGAGGCTCGCGATCAGGATGTTCTCGGGACGCGCGAGCGTGAGACCGCGCGCGACGACGAAGCGCAGCTCGCGCTCGCCCTTGGGGAGATCGAGCCCGAGCACGAGCGCCGGAGGCTGAGAGCGCACGAGCTCGCTGACGATGGGCTTGCGCGAGATGAAGAGATGCGGCTCGTCCCAGCCGAAGAGATCCACCGCCGCCTGGAGCGCGCGCGCGACCAACGAGGGGCCGCGCGCGCCCACGCGATCGGTGCCGACGACGCCGTACTGGGCGAGCTGAGTGCGGAAGACGGGCTGGCAGCTCTCGTAGATCCGCGAGAGCACGCTCAGGATCGGCGCGTGCGCAGGATGAACGAGGTGCGCCGCGAGGGGGCCACGCGCGGCTTGCGGAGAGACCTCCCACGCGCCGACGGCGCGATTCCCGGTGACGACCGCGCCGAGCGCGAGGAGACGCTCGGTGTCGCGACCCGATGCCTCCGCTTCACGCGCGAGACGCTCGGCGATGTCGGGCCGGCTCGGGTCCAGCAGCAGCGCGGATCGCAGGAGCGCGCACGCAGTCTCGGACTCGAGAGCTCGGCTCGCGGCCGCGGCCCGCTCGAGGATCACGTCGAGCTCGCTGCGGCCCGACTCCAGATCCGGAACGGCGATCGGGCTGCGCGCGGGCGCCGGCATGCTGACCGGCCGATAGAGGTCGAGCAGCGACACGCGCGGGGCAGGCTCGCTCGGGCCGGGCACATCGGATGCGTCGTCGTCCATGGGAACGAAGCGCTCGTCCGTGGCGGGCGGAGCGGAGGGCGGCGCGGAGCGACGCGTGAGGAGAATCGGCTCCTCGCTCTGCGCGGGCACCTCGGGGGTCGCCTCGGCGAGCGGAGCGGGACGCACCGACGCAGCTGCGCCCGCAGCGGGAAGCCGAGCGGCGAGCACCTTCGCGTCTTCGTTGGTCGCGTCGAGCACGAGGGCTTCGTCGATGAGCACACGCGCCGCACCAGGGCGCACCGGCTCCAGCCACTTCGCGAGCTCGGTGAGCGCGCCCGCGAGCGCCATCTCGTCGGGATCGTCGGCGCGCTGGGCCGCGATCGCCTCGCGCGCGACACCTTCGGCGGCGTCGAGATCGCCGCGCGCACGATGCACGCGCGCGAGCTTGCGGAGAAGGCGCGCCTTCTCTTCGCCCGTCCACGCGTCGTTGGCGCGCGCACGAATCGAGTCGAAGATCCCCTGGAACGCCTCGGCGCCGCGCTTCCGATCGACCTCCTCGGTCGCGGTGGCCGCGCGCGCGAGGTCATCCTCCATGTCGGCGCTGAACGAGCCCTTCCAGGACTCGAAGAGCACGTCGAAGGCGCGCTCGGGCCGCGCCATCTCCTCGATCATCACCCGCGCGGCGCGACGAACGAGCCTCTCCGCGAGCACCGGATGGGGTGCCCCGCGCGAGAGCGCCATCAAGCCATGCGTCAGCCCTTCGAGATCTCCGAGCTCGCGAGCGAGGCGCTCGACCGCGCTCGCGATCGCACCGGTGGACGACGCGTGCTCGCATGCGTCGATGTACGCCGCGAGCGCCTGACGACCTGCGCCCGCCTTCTCGAGCCAACGCGCGCGGCGGTAGCGGAGCGCGCGGCGACCACTGTCACCCATCGCGCCTTCGATCAGCGTCGCGTACACGCGCTCGGCCAGCGCGACGTCCTTTCGATCGAGCGAGAGCTGCTCGAACATCAGGAGCAAGCGCCCGCGCAGGGTGCCGCGGCGTGCCAGCTCTCCTTCGAGCAGCGCGAAGGCACGATCGCGATCGCGGCGCTCTCGCAGGCAGATCTCGATGGCGCGCTCGACGAGCCGATGAGCGCCGTGGCGATCCGCCAACGCGTGCTCCTCGAGAAGATCGACCGCGCGCTCACTGCGTCCGAGCGAGACCATACCGAGCGCGACGGTCATCAAGCGCTCGAGACGCTGCGGCTCGCTCTCTTCGGTGTCGGGCGGCTCGACGGCGGCGGTGAGGAAGTCGTTGCCGCGCGCTTCGTCGTGGAGCACCTCGAAGTGGGCCTTGGCGAGCGAGAGGAGGCCGATCGCGCGCTCGACGGGCGTGGCGCCCTCGTCGGTGCGCAGCGCGAGCGTCGCGAGCATCTGATCGTGGTTGCCGGCCTCGGAGTGGATCGCGGCTAGACGATCGACGGCGCTGGGATCGCGCAGCGCGACGGCGAGCAGGCGCAAGAGAGCGCGCATCTCGCTGGGCGCATCGCCCGCCTTCTGATGATGCTCGGCGATGACGCGGAGCTGCGCCGCGCGCTCCTCGCGCGTACAGAGCGAGAGCCCGAGCTCGAGCGCATCGCGAACCATGCGCGGATTGCCGCTTCGCCCCGCGACCTCGAGCGCGAGCGTCGCCAGGCCTGGCCCCGCCGCCCCCAGCAACGCCGTCGCGCGCAGCGCGAGCTCGCAGGCCCGCTCGACCCGCGCGTTCGACGCGAGGTGCGTGAGCACGCGGTGAAGCACGGGCTCGATCGCCGGCGTCAGGCGAGCGCTCTCGAGCAGCGCCACCACGCCTGCCTCGAGATACTCCTCCGTCCCGCGCGACAGGCTCTCCTCGAGCGCGACCGCGAGCGGCTCGGGAGAGAAAGGTGCGAGCGCGGCCCAGCGAACGGTGGCGGCGAGCGACTCGGTGGCGGTGGCGGCCGCACGTGCGAGCGCCGCATGTCCCTCGGCGCTCTCGCCCACGAGCGAGCGCACGACCGCGAGCGCCGGCGCACTCGGCGTGCGGACGGAGGCGAGCTCGATGAGCACCAGCGCCGCGCGGGGCTCCGCCGGGTCCGCGGCCAGCGCGCGCTCGGCGAGCTCCGAAGCGTGCACCGGATCGCTCTGCCGGTACTGCTCGGCGAGCTCGAGCGCGGCGCGGCACTCCTCGGCCGTGGTCGTCGCGTGCGAGAGGCGCTCCCCCAGCGCGTGCGTGATCCGCGCTGCGTCTTCCGATTGCCGCGAGGTCGCGACCAAGCGCACCCGCGCCTCTTCGCTCGCAGGATCGACGGCGAGCGCATGCGCCCACGCGCTGGAAGCGCGGATCGGATCCGTCTCGTTTCGGGCGAGCGCTCGTAGCGCGCGACCGGCCCCTTCTCCGGTCTCGGGCGCCGACTCGAGGATCTGCCGTGCGCGTGCGTCGTCGCCGGTCATCCAGCACAGCTGCGCTCCCACGAGCGCCGCTTGTGCATCACGAGACGCGAGCTGTGCGAACATGGCGACGACACCGGATCGCGCTTGCGGCGCGCGGCGCGCGATCAGCGATGCCTCGAAGAGCGGCCCTGGCGCGACGCTACCGCCTCCGCCCAGCTCGCCGAGCAGCTGCGCGAGGCGCTTCTCTTCGATCGCGTTCTCGTCCAAGAGAACCGAGGGCGCGCTCAAGCCGCGTGACGCCATCGCCCACGCGAGACGGCCCGGCTGACGCGTCCCTGCGCGACGCGTGATCTCGTCGAGCAGCGCGACCTTGGTCTCGCGCGAGTCGGAGCGATTCGCCGCTTCCTCGAGCGCGTCGAAGGCCTCCGGCTCGCCGCGCTCGGCGAGACGCGCGAGCTCGCTGCGCGCGCGATCCGATCCCGTCGCCGCCATCCGCGCGAGGGCACCGATACCGACGCCGCGCGCTTCGTCCGACTCGAGCGCGAGCCAGGCGCGTGCACATCGGATTCCCCACTCCTCGCCCAGCTCGGCGCCACACGAAGCGGCGATCGACTCGAGAACGATGGCGCGCTCCACCAGGCGCCCTGCTTGCTCGAGATCGGCATCGAGCGGCTCGTAGAGAAGATCGAACTCGGGCTCCTCGGCGAACGCGGCGACGAGGAGATCGGCGGCGAGCGAGGGCCGCCCCGCGAGCTCGGCGCGCTCGGCCGTGGAGAGGAGAGCGCGCCGCCGGGCGTCGGCATCGGTCGAGCGGAGCGCCCCGCGCGCGCGAACGGCCAGCGCCGCGTCGGGAAACCCGAGCTCCGTCAGCGAGCTCGCGAAGGCATCGCTCGCGCGCTCGCTCGGATCGAGAACGTACGCCGACGCGAGGAGCGCATGCGCGAGCGTGGGATCGGTCTGCCGCATGGCGATCGAGCCCTCGACCCAGTCGGTGACGGCCTCGCGCTTGAGGCCCACGTCGGCTTCGAGCTGGCCCGAGAGAATGAGCGGCTCGCCGTCACCTTCGCCGAGCGTCGATGCCGCGCGTGCGGCCGCGAGCGCGTCGGTCGGGCGGCCGATCCTTCGCGCGAGCCGCGCGTACGCGAGCAGCGCGAGTCGTCTCGCGTCGACGTCGCCCTTGGTGGCGATGGCCGCGCGCGCATACGCGAGCGCGAGATCGAACTGCCGGATCGCCGCGCACGCATCGGCCGTGGCGACGAGCAGCTCCGCATCGGTCGGCGTCGCGGCGACGGCCTCGCGATAGCAGCGAACCATCTCTTCGACGCTGCCCGAGCGCGAGCGAAGTGCATCGCCGAGCGCGCGCCAGGCGGCAGCGCGGTCGACGGGCTCGGCACCGCGCTGCTCGAGCGAGGCAATCCTGCGCTCGAGCGGCGCGAAAGGATCGTCGAGCGGCTTTCCCTTCGGCGGCAGCGTCGGGAGCGGCGGAGGAACGATGTCCTCGTCGAACGCGCGCGCCGTGCCCGGCCCGAGACGAACCTCGGGCGCTTTGACGGGCGGGATCGAGGAGCGCTCGGCCGCGTCAGTGACCGGAGGGAGCGAGAGCCGCGGCGCGGGCGCGGGGATGCTCGTGCGCGATCCCGAGAGACGAACGATGCCGGCGCGAACGAGCGCAGCGATGCGCGAGGGAGCCGACGGCGCCGCCGAGAGCACCTGCCCGATGCGCATCGAGTGCCCATCCGCGACCGGTCCGAAGCTGGCCCACTTGCGACCTCGCGCGGCGAGCGGACCCTCGGTCCACTCCAGCATCTGCCCGGCGCGCTTGCCGATCTCTTCGGCCTCGCTCTCAGCCGCCCGCCGCTCGAGCGCATCGAGCAAGAGGGGGAACAAGGTGATCTCGATGGCCGATGGCCGCGACGGCGAGGGACGCAGCGGCGGCACGGGCTCGCCGCTGACATCGGACGCCTCCAGCGCGTGGACCATGCGGTCGAGCCAGACGATGCGGAGGGCATCGTGGAGCGCCTCCACCGACATCCCGGGCACGCCGTCCGGGAGCACGTCCGGATCCGGCGACGACGCGTGCAGCCTCGCAGCCTGGCCCTCGTCGATCTTGCCCATCGCTTGGAGCAATTCGAGGAGGTTCGCGTCGCTCGGCGCGCGCGTGACTTCCACGACCTTCCCGCGCCGAAGCACGATGCGCCGGCCCCCGAAGTCGACGCTCCCATCCGCGCCGCGCTCTTCGAGAGCGAGCAAAGACACCGCGATCGGCCCAGGCGACGGAGCCCAAGCCTTCATGCGGGAAGAACGATAACAGGAAGACCCCTATGTTCGTGAAATTCCAAGCACACGAGGCGCGTATCCTCCGCTGCGATGCGGCACTGGGTGATCGTGGGAGCAGTGGTTCTGATCGGCTGTGGGGGCGCGACGAGCGCCGGCGGCGCGGCGCGCTGCGGGCCCGGATCGACGCTCCGCTGCGATGACGGGCGCCCGAGCGCGGACGCAGCGGAACCGGCTCCCACTCCCGTTGCTCCCGCTCCCGTTGCTCCCGCTCCCGTCGCCGGCGTTCCCGCCGACGCGGACGGCCTCGTGTCCGCGGAGATCCCGAGCCCATGCGGCGACGGAGCGCGCCTCGTTCTCTCGGCCGGCACCGCGAGCTACGCGAGCACCCTCGGCCTCGACGCACCGGGTGGCCTCGAGCTGCGTCCGATCGCGACGACCGATCTCGATGGCGACGGAACGCCGGAGCTGATCGCGTACGTGGTCTGCATGCCGGGTGGCAGCGGCACGTTCGACTCGGTGCGCGCCTACCACGTCGAGAGCGGGCGCGTGGTGGAGGTCGCTGCCATCGACGGCGGTGATCGCGCCGACGGCGGGCTCGACGGCGCGCGCGTGGTGAACCACGACCTGATCGTGGGCCGCTACAGCGGGGACGACGAAGGCCTCTGCTGCCCGACGCACGTGACGGAGGAGACGTGGCAGCTCCGTGCGGGGCACTTCACGCGCACGCAGGTCGGTGCGCGCCACGCCGTCGATCGCTGACGCTCGCCAGCGTCACCTCGCGTCCCAGCGATAGCGGGTCTGGCACTGCGCGGCCCCGTGCGCGACGCAGGCGATGCGCTCGACCGTCACGTTCGTCAGCCCCATCGTCTCGAGCACGGCGGCGGTGGTCTCGGTCATCAGCTCGCAGAGCGGCAGGCCGTGGCCCGTCCAGTCGCGCGTCGTCGACTCGATCGATGCGTCGCCCGTCAGCACGAACTCCCGCTCGCCGTCGTCGTGGAGCAGGGTCCAGAGCCGCTGGATGTTGCTCGCGAGGATGCGCGGCGTCGCGAGCTTCTCGAGCACGAGCCGGTACATGCCGCGACCCATCACGCGGATGGCGGCGTGCGCGGCCTCGCGCATCTTCGCGGTCCGCTTCTCGCGCGACAGGCCCGCGAACATCCCGTCGAGCAGCGCGTGGCTGAGCACCGCCGGGTACCACGTGTTCGGCATGAGCCCGAGCGCCTCGGCATCGAGATCGACGTACCCGCGCAGCTCCGGCGGCAAGCGCTGGCCGATCGCGCGCAGCTGCTCGCGCCCACCGTTGCGCTCGTGCCAGCGCAGGATCTCGCGCACCGACGCGCCCTTGATCTTGCCGGCCACGCTAGGGCGCGAACGTGATCTCGAGATCGAGCGTCGCAGGTCCTTGCGCGGGAACTCGTGGCGCTCGGCCGAGTCGCTCTTCGACACAGGTGCGCGCGTCGGGCGCCGCCACGCTGCTGTCGCGCACGTGGACGACGAGCGGCTGGCCCGAGGTCATCGTGAGATCCACGTGCAGCACGCCCGCGGGCGAGCGCGCGCGACGCGTCGAGTGCCGACGACAGTCACGTAGCCCGGCGAGCTGAGAGGCCACGACGCGGTACGCCTCGGCCACGACTTCGTCGCTTGCACCTTCGGGACCGCGCAACGCGAAGTGAACGTCACCGGCGGGGCTGGTCGCGACGCCGCGCGCTCCTTCGCGCACGACGCTCACCGACTCGCCCGCTGCGGCGCGCGCGGTCGTGACCGCCGTCCCTGCGGCCGCCGTGTTGTCGAGCGTGAGCACCGCGACGACGGCCGCCGGCCGCGCGATGTCGGCGGTGGCGATGTGAGCGAGCACGCCGCGCGCGCACGTCACCATCTCGTCGTCGTGCACGCCGTCTTCCGTGACCGTGATCGTGGGCGCGCCCGTGCCAGCCGCAAGCGTGATCTCCATGCGGATGACGCCGGTAACCGTCGGCCGCCGCGCGACGACGGTGTGATAGCAAGCACGGAGCGCGGTCATCTGCAGCTCGACGGCGTGGCCCATCGCGTGGACACGCGCGGTGCTGGTGCCCGGCACGGGATCGAGCGAGAGCGAGAGCCCCGTGTGCGTGGTGATGTGCGCATCGCCCTGCGCCATGCCCGAGTGCGCGACGCCATCGGTGTCCTGCGCGGTGGCGATCGCGGGGGCCAGAAGAGCGAGCGCGACGAGGAGCGTGGCCGGAGGCTTCATCGACCCATGGTACCGCGATCGCCGACGGGAGGCGTCGAGGACGCGATGATCGCCCTCGTGACACCCGAGCCCCAGAATGGAGCTACATCCCGCACGAGCCGACGGGCACGCAGTCGCCTGAGCAGCAGACGAGGCCGCTCGCCCCGCCGCAGAGCGCACCCGATCGGCAGAAGCCGCTCATGCACGTCCCGCTGAGCGCGCACGTGTTCACCGGAGTGCAGCTAACCGCGTTGTAAGGGTGCACGCACGTCCCGCTGCTGCAGAGGTCGTCGGTGCACTCGTTGGAGTCGTTGCAGTTGAGCGGCATCCCCACGCAGGTCCCGGCGACGCACGTGTCGTTCATCGTGCAGGGGTCGAGGTCGTCGCAGCCGCGCGCCGCTTGCGTGTGGATGCACGTCGAGGTCGTGGGGTTGCACACGTCGTCCGTGCACACGTTTCCATCGGAGCACGCGTCCGGCACGCACTGGCTGCCGCAGCACACCTGCCCCGCCATGCAGCTCGACGCACGAATGCACGTCGCGCGGTCCGTCGAGCACTGCACCGTCTCGCAGGTGCCTGGCGTCGGCATGCAGTTCGAGGTGGTGTCGCACGCCCCGGCGAACTGACAGCCCGTGGTGGCGTTGCAGTGAGATCCGGTCGCGCAGTGGGTGTCGTTCGGTGCGTGCTGGCAGCCACGCGGGGCGACGCAGGTGTCGTCGGTGCACGCGACGCCGTCGTCGCATGCGTCAGGCACTCCCGACAGGCAGCGCCCGCCGCCACACGAGTCACCCACGGTGCAGGGATCGTGATCGTCGCAGGGCAGCGCGTTGTCGGCGCTCACACAGCCCACCGCCGGGTCGCACGTGTCGGTCGTGCAGCCGTTCGCGTCGTCGCAGGTCATGCGCGTTCCCGACGTGCAGGAGCCGTTCGTCGCGCAGGTTCCGTCGCCCGTGCAGAGATCGTGATCGTCGCAGGGTCCGGTGTGCACGTCGTGCTGACACGTGCCCGACGCGCCGCAGTAGTCGGTGGTGCAGGGCATGCCGTCCTCGCAGCCGAGGGGCACGCACGTCGAGCCACAGCAGCTCTGTCCCGCCGCACACGAGAACGCGCGCTCGCAGACGCTGCCGTTGCAGTGCGCGGCCTGGCAGCCCGTGGTCACGCAGTTCGAGGCGGTGCACGAGGGATACTGGCAGTCGAACATCGGGCTGCAGGTGCCGCCGGTGTCGAGCGTGCAGCGCGACGGGTCCGGCGTGTGGACGCACCGGCGGCCGTCGCACGTGTCCGTGGTGCACCCGATGTGATCGTCGCAGTCGAGGTGCGCGCCCGGAACGCACGAACCGCTCACGCACATCTCGAACCCGTTGCAGACGTTGTCGTCGTCGCACTGTGCGTTCGTCGTGCAGTGCGTGGCGCCGGCATCGCCGCCGCCATCGCGCACGCCCGCGTCGCCCATGGGCTGTCCGATGGGGACGCAGCGCCCGTTGCGACAGGCGAGACCCGCCATACAGCTGACGCCCACGCACGCGTCCTCGAGCGTCAGCGTCACGTGGCGCGACTCGCCACGCACGTAGCCGCCGCGCAGGCGCGCTTGGCTCACGAGCTGGTGACCCGCGTCGTAGGCCGTCGCCTCGACCTCGAACAAGCGCGTCGCGTCCCCGGCCGCAGGCGTGACCGTGACGTCGAAGGGAAACGAGAGCGGTCGGTTGCGCACGACCGGCTCGGCGGCGTCGAGGAAGGTCTCTCCGTCGTGACCGCCGCTCACGCGCACCACGAGCTGCGTCGCCAGGCCGCGGACGTGCGACTCGGCATCGACCAGCACCGTGACCTGTGTCGCGGGGCGCGGGCTCGCGCATGCAAGGGCGAGGGCGCTGGCGGCGAGCGCGATCGAGGCGCCACGTCGAGGCAGAACGAACATGCCCGGCGAGCGTGCACGCGCCGTCGGGCCGACGCAACGCGCGCGATGCACGAGGCTGGCTGGCTTCCCGCACCGAGCCTTGTACTATTCGACTCCCATGCCCCGCCGCGCCTCTTGTCTCGCGCTCGCGCTCGCGCTCGTCGCCTCGTTCGCGGCGCGCGCAGCCCACGCCCAGTCGACCACGGCGGCCACGCCGGTGCGGGTCGACCAGGCGGAGGTGGACACGCAGGCACGCGACGCGTTCGATGCAGGCCGCGCCGCGCTCGAGCAGGGTCGCCCCGAGGACGCGCTCATCGACTTCCGGCAGGCCTATCGCCTCTCGGGTCGGC
>JAYVCF010000363.1:0-5579 GCA_043750095.1 Deltaproteobacteria bacterium | reverse complement strand
GGGTCTCGAGCAGCGATACGTCGAGCGTGCCGCCGCCCAGGTCGTAGACGAGCCATGGGAGCGGGCTGTCCTCCGCGCGAAAGCCTGCGGCCAGCGCCGACGCGATCGGCTCCTGGATCATCTCGACCTGCGCGAAGCCCGCGAGTCGCGCCGCTTCGCTCGTCGCGCGTGTCTGCGGTAGCTCGAAGAGGGCAGGCACGCTGATGACGGCGCGCTCGGGGAGAAACCCTGCCTGCGCCCGCACGTCCTCGCGAAGCGTGCGCAACACCTCCGCCGAGAGCTCCTCGGGTGTCTTCGAGATCCCAGCCGTCTCGAACGCGAGCTTGTGCGGCGAGCCCATGAGCCGCTTGAACTCGGCGCGTACGTCGTCGGGCTCCGACTGAAGGTACCGACGTGCGCGTGCGCCGACGGTCACGCGACCCTTGGCATCGATCCGGACGACGCTCGGGGTGAGTGGGCCCCCGTCCGCGGCGCGCACGAGCTGCACCTCGTGACCGTCGAACAGCGCGGCCGCGGAGTTCGTCGTCCCGAGGTCGATCCCGAGGTGCAGAGCCAACCCGAGAAGAATACGCCAGGTTCTCGGCGGTTCGTACGCCCTTGGCGGGCCTGCGGCGTGGTGGGAGACGCTTTGCTCGATCCTCGAGGCCTGCCGAGGCGTACCGTCGCGCACAGGAGAACGTGCGATGAGCGATGCATCGAAGGCCGACCTTCCACTTCCGCCGGGACGCACGGGCTGGCCCTTGATCGGCGAGACGTTGCCCTTCCTTCGTGATGCGTTCGGGTTCGTGGACCAGCGTATCGCCGAGCACGGCGCGGTCTTTCGCACGCGCATCCTCGGGCAGGACGTGGCGGTGTTCGCGGGACCCGAGGCGGCCGCGCTCTTCATCGACGAAGACCTCATCCAGCGCGACGGCGCGGCTCCGGCGCACGTGCAGGAGCTGCTCGGTGGCGGAAGCCTCGGCGTGCTCGACGGCAGCGTCCACAAGATGCGCAAGCAGCAGGTCCTCGCCGGCTTCACCAACGCCGCGCTCGCGGGCTACGTGCCGGCGATGCAGGCCGCGGTCGATCGCGCGCTCGGCGAGGCGCTGGCGGCGGGTGAGATCCAGTGCGTGGAGACCTTCAAGCGGCTCGCGCTCGAGGTGATCAGTACCAACGTGTTCGGCATGGGCCGCGGCGCCGATCTCGACGCCCTCGTCGCGGACTTCGCCGTCGTGACGGGCGGGTTCACGGGGCTGCCCATCGACGTGCGCGCCACCGCCTACGGCAAGGCCGTCGCCGCGAAGAACCGAATCTTCGCTTTGCTCGGCCGCTACGTGGAAGCGCACCGGCGCGATCGGCCGAGCGATGGGCTCACGCTCATCCTCGACGCGCACGCGTCCGATGGCTCGGCCATCACCGACGAGAACGTGGTGAAGGAGCTCCACCACATCTTCATCGCGGGCTACATCATCTTCTCCGAGTTCACGCACATCGTCGCCGAGCTGGCCGCGCATCCCGACGTGCGACGACGACTGCGCGACGAGGTGCAGGCGCACTCGCCCGACGGGCCCATCACGCCGCGTGCGCTCGCGGCGATGCCGGAGCTCTCGCAGCTCGTCAGCGAGATCAAGCGCATCGCGCCGGTGGTGCCCGCCGTGTTCGGCAAGGCCAAGCGCGACTTCGAGTACGCGGGGCATCGCATCCCGAAGGGCTGGCTCGTGTACTGGGGGCTGCGTGCGTCGAACCACGACGCGAAGGTGTTCGCCTCGCCCGAGAAGTTCGATCCCGCGCGCTTCTCTCCTGCGCGCGACGAAGCAGGCAAGCACCCCCACGCGTTCGCACCGCAAGGCGCGGGCCCCGCGACCGGTCACAAGTGCCCGGGGACCGACTACGCGACGCTCTTCATGCAGGTGTTCACCATCGTGTTGCTGCGCGGCTATGACTGGGACCTGCCGAGTCAGAACCTCTCGCTCGACTGGGGCCGCATCCCTCCCGAGCACGGCGACGGGCTGCGCGCGCGCTTCCGTTCTCGATCGGCCGGTGCGCTCGCGTCGGTGTCGCCGCGACTCTCGGGCGACGTGCTCGTCGCGCTCGCGTCGATCGCCTGGGCCGATGGGGTCGTGACCGACGACGAGAAGCATCTCTTGCTCGAGGTCGCGCGAGTCTCGGAGCTCGGTAAGGCGGATCTCGATCGCGTGACGCGCGCACTCGACGAGCGCGGCGCGGCGCTGGACACGGCGCGGCTCGGCGCCGAGGAGCGCACGTACGTGCTCGCGCTCGCGACCTGGCTCGCGCGCGTGGACGGACGCGTCACGACCCAGGAGCGACAGGCGATCGCGAGCGCGGCGCAGCGATGGGGCGCGACGGCGGAAGAGATCGCGCTCGCGGAAGCGGCGGGATCGGCGATCGAGATCGCGGGCGATGGGCCGGGGTTGGCGCGCTTGCTGCGTGAGCTCGCGCCGCCTGTGTGAGCGAGAGCGCGACGCGAGAGCGCGACGCGAGAGCGAGACGCGAGAGCGAGAGCGAGAGCGAGTACGAGTACGAGAACGAGTACGAATCGCCGAGGTACAGTCGCGCTCATGTCCGGCGCACTCCTTCGCCCCATCGAGCCCCGCGACGACGCGGCGGTCGCGAGCGTCATCCGCACCGTCATGACCAGCTTCGGCGCCAGCGGGCCGGGCTTCGCCATCCACGACCCCGAGGTCACGGCGATGAGCGCCGCCTACGCGCGCCGTGGCGCCGCGTACTTCGTGATCGAGCAAGACGGCCGCGTGATCGGTGGAGGCGGCATCGCGCCTCTCGACGGCGGCGATCCGCACACGTGCGAACTGCGCAAGATGTACTTCCTTCCCGAGGCGCGCGGGCTCGGGCTCGGACGGCGTCTCCTCGCGTGCTGTCTCGAGACTGCGCGCACGGCGGGCTACACACGCTGCTACCTCGAGACGCTCACCGGGATGGACGCGGCGCAGGCGCTCTACGCCAAGATGGGCTTCGAGCGCATCGAGGGCCCGCGCGGCTGCACCGGCCACTCCAGCTGCGATCAATTCTTCGAGCGTGCGCTCTGAGCTTCGATCGACCTCGCGTTGGAAACGTGAGACACAGGCGCCCATGAACGGCAGCGGAACGGGGCCCAGGGTTGCGATCGGCTGTGGCGGCCTCCTCTTGTTCCTGGCTTTCTGCGTCTCGGCCTTCGGCGCGTTCCACGTGTTCCTCGATCGGGGCGGTGCGATCAGCGGCGACGAGGCGATGCCCGCGCTGCTCGGTGGCGTGCTCTGCATGCTCGTCGACGTGGTGATCGTCGGTATCGGTATCGTGATGCTCGTGCGCGGCCGATCGAACGGAGCGCCCGCGCCGATGGTGGCGAGCATGCCGAGCGCGCCGGTCGCGCCAGCCGCACCGGCCGGGTTTCCATGGCACTTGGTGGGTGGCTGCGGAACGCTCTTCTTCACCGCCACGCTCTGCCTCTCGCTCGGGCTCGCAGGCTACTCGTACGCCGAGATGCAGCGCTGGGAGCGCAACCGCGACGACTCTCTCGCACAGGGCGAGGACGTCTCGCTGATCACGATGGAAGAGGAACGGATGTCGCAACGCGGAGAGCAAGTCGCGGGGTTCGGCTGCTGTTGCACGCTCTCCTTCGTGCTCGCGCTCGCGGCTGGCGGGGCCACCGTCAGGCTCGTTCGTCGTCGTCGGTCCGCAGCCGCAGCGTAGCGCTCGAAGACCGACCGCGAGCGCTCGCGCGGTCGTGGTAGACGTGCCGTGGATGGTGAAGCGACTCGCCTGTGCTGCGATGTTCATCGGCGCCGTGATGGTGACGAGCGCGGCCGAGGCGCAGGTAGACGCCGGGCCGTCCTCCCCCGCGCTCACGGCAGACGAGCGCGCGGCCGTGCTCGCGGCGACGCCAACGGATGTCCTCGCGCACTATCCGACCGCGCGCGCGGACGCAGAGCTCTCGATCGCCAGCGAGCTGCGAGGGGCGAACGGAGGCGCCTCGTATCGCATCGTCCTCGCGACCGTGTTCGCCGACGAGATCCCGACCTGGCTCGTGGCGGTGTCGTGTGCGGCGCGATGCGTGGCTACGGTGATCGCGTCGCACGTGGCGGGGCCGGGCGCCGTGCGCTGGATCTCGGGTGCGCTGCGAGCGATCGGCGAGCGCACCGTTCTCTACGCGCGCACGGCGAGCCGAGATGGCGGCGAGGAGAGCACCGCGCTCGTGGCCGAGGTGGTGTTCGTGGGCTGGATGGAGGGCGAAGCGATGCACGGCTTTCGCGCGACCGTCCGATCCGGCATCGACGACGAGAGCGGCGAGCACGTGGACTTCGATCTCAGGCCGAGCCTCTCGCCCGCGGGTCGGTTCAGCCTCGCGCTGCGACGCGGTGAGGTCGAGATCCCACCGCGCCTGCGCAGGGGTGCTCGGATCGACGAGCTCGACTGCGCCGGCTGCGACGTCGGCCCCGCCGACTGACGCGCGAGGGCCTCCCGCCTCGATCGGATACTCTCCCTCCATGATCACGGTCCTCGACGCCAAGAAGCTGCCCGGCCCACCGGGCGCGACGAACGTTCTCGCCGCTCCCATCGAGCCCGACGGCGGGCCTCGAACGGTGGGGCCCTTTGCCGTGGTCGCGCACGTCAACATGCCGGTGAGCGCGCCGGGCTCCTTGCCAGTCGACGCCGACGTTCGCCCGCACCCCCACATCGGACTCGTCGCCGTGTCCTACGTCCTCGAGGGTGCCATCACGCATCGCGACTCGCTCGGCAACCGTCGAGAGCTCCGCGGCGGAGACCTCGGCGTGACCGTCTCGGGGCGCGGCGTCGTGCACTCGGAGCGCTTCGAGCGAAACCGGTTGCTCGGAGGCGGCCTCCACATGTTCCAGCTCCTGCTCGCGCTGCCCGATGGACACGAGGACGTCGAGCCGAGCTTCTTCCACCGCGCAGAAGACGAGCATCGGAGCTCGAGCAGCGAGGGCACGACCGTCCGCTGGATCTTCCCGACCCCACCCGACGCACCCACCGGGCTCCCGCTGACGACGCCGATCCTTCTCGCGGACGTCACGCTCGACGCGAACGCGCGATGGACGCTTCCCGATGTTCCCGAGCGCGCGCTCTACGTCTGGCAAGGCGAGGCCGAGCTCGGCGCGTCGCGCGTGCGCGCCGGTCAGGTCGCGCTCGTGGGGCCCGGCGAACCTTCCCTTCGCGCGCTCGAGCCCACGCGCCTCTTGGCATTCGGCGGCGTCGGCGTCGGGCCACGATACCTCTGGTGGAACTACATGCACTCGTCGCTCGAGCGCATCGAGGCCGCGAGGGCGGAGTGGCGACAAGGACGCGTGAAGCTGCCCCAGGGCGACACCGAGTCGTTCACGCCTGCGCCTCCCGACGAGGGCCGCCCCTTGTTGCGCCTGAACCAGCGCTGAACCACTCCCGTCGGCGACAGGAGCGCCCGGCTCGCCAGGCCGACACAATTGTGTCGCGTCCGCTCCGCGGACGACTCCTCGCGATCAGAGAATGTTCTGGACCTGCTCGCGCAGGCGCTCGATCTCGGTCTTGAGATCGACGACCGTGCGCGCGAGCTCGGCGTCGGCGCTCTTCTGGCCGATGGTGTTCGA
>JAYVCF010000362.1:0-10334 GCA_043750095.1 Deltaproteobacteria bacterium | reverse complement strand
CAACGATCAGGTCGCGACCGACATGCGGATGTGGACGCGCGCGGCGTGCGAGCGGACGGCCAGCAAGATCGATCGCTTCGTGGCGGTCCTGCTCGTGCGGGCGCGTGGCTGCGTGGACGTGCCCATGCCCGGGTACACGCACCTGCAGCGCGCGCAGCCCGTGGTGCTCGCTCACCATCTGCTCGCGTGGGTGGAGATGCTCGAGCGCGATCGCGGTCGGCTCGACGACGCGCGCACACGCATGAACGAGTCGCCGCTCGGGGCGGCGGCGCTCGCCGGGACCACGTTCCCGATCGATCGAGCGCAGACGGCGAGCGAGCTCGGCTTCGCGGGCCCGATGCGCAACTCGCTCGACGCCGTGGCCGATCGCGACTTTCTGCTCGAGGCGCTCGCGGCGCTCTCGATCTGTGCCGTGCACCTCTCGCGGGTCTCCGAAGAACTCGTGCTCTGGAGCACGCAGGAGTTCGGCTTCGTGGAGATGAGCGATCGCTTCACGACCGGCAGCTCGATCATGCCGCAGAAGAAGAACCCCGACATGGCCGAGCTCGTGCGCGGCAAGAGCGGGCGCGTGATCGGGGACCTCGTCTCGCTCCTGGTGCTGATGAAGGGCCTGCCGCTCGCGTACAACCGCGACATGCAGGAGGACAAGCGGCCCGCGTTCGATGCCTTCGACACCGTGGACGACTCGCTCGACGTGCTCGCGGGCGCGCTCGCCACCGCGAGGTTCTCGGCGACACGCATGCGGCGCGCGCTGGTGGACGGCTTCACGGAGGCGACCGAGGTCGCTGACTGGCTCGCGGCACACGGCGTTCCGTTTCGCGAGGCGCACCACGTGGCGGGAAGGCTCGTTCGGCGCGCGATCGAGCGGGCGGTCACGCTCCCGGATCTCTCGCTCGCCGAGTACCAGGCCGAGCACGCGTCGTTCGACGCCTCGATCTTCGAAGCGATTCGACCCGAGGTGGCGATCGAGCGACGCGACGTGATCGGTGGCCCGGCCAAGGCACGCGTGAGCGCGGCGATCGATGCAGCCGTCGCGCGCTTGTCGTCACGCGGCGTCGACGCGGCGGCCCTCGCGGTGGCGCTCGGGACGATCGCGACGGCGGGCTGAGGCATGGAGCGCGGTCAGAAGCAGGGCGTTCCCCCGAGCGCGTACTTCGTTCGCGACGAGGGCGGAGCTCTCTGTGTCGACGGTGTCTCGCTCGAGGACATCGCGCGCGATCACGGCACGCCGCTTCATGTCCTGTCGGCCGCTTCGATCCGCGCTGCGTACGCGTCGATCGCTCGCGCGCTCGCTTCGTCCTCGGGCGGCGCCTTGATCGCCTACGCGATGAAGGCCAACGGCAACCCCACGGTGCTGCGACTCCTCGCGTCGCTGGGCGCGGGTGCGGACGTGGTGTCCGGAGGCGAGCTGCACTGGGCGCTCGCGTCGGGAATCCCTGCCGATCGCATCGTCATGAGCGGGGTGGGCAAGAGCGACGCGGAGATCGCTGCGGCCATCGACGCGCGCATTCGCTGCATCCACGTCGAGAGCGAGCCCGAGTTGGACGTCGTCGAGTCCATCGCTCGTGCGCGTGGCGTGCGCGCGCGGATCGGCCTGCGGATCAACCCCGACGTGGATCCTCAGACGCACCCGTACATCGCCACGGGCCTGCACGACACGAAGTTCGGCCTCGAGATCGACGTCGCGCGCAGGCTCTTGCCGCGGCTCGTGGCGAGCGCGCACCTCGAGCTCGAGACGATCGCGAGCCACATCGGATCCCAGATTCCGCGCGCATCGACGGTCGCCGACGCGGTGGCCATCTCGGGCTCGTTCGCGCGCGAGGCGATCGCGGCAGGCGCGCGCATCCGGACGATCGATGCGGGCGGCGGCTGGCCCATCGCGTACGGCGACGAGGACGAGCCGGCCGACTCGCACGCCGCGTTCGGCGCCGCGGTTCGTGCAGGGCTCGCGCGTGCGGACCTTCGTGAGATCGACCTGGCCGTCGAGCCGGGGAGGGCGCTGGTCGGAGACGCGGGGATCGTGCTGACGCGCGTGGTGTTCGTGAAGGAGCAGGCGGGCAAGCGCTTCGTGATCGTCGATGCCGCGATGACCGAGCTGATCCGCCCCGCGCTCTACGACGCGTACCACGCGATCGAACCGGTGCGCGCGCGCCCGGGCGCTTCCGCTGCGTGCGACGTCGTCGGTCCCGTCTGCGAGACGGGAGACTTCTTCGCGCTCGGTCGATCGCTGCCCGAGCTGCGGCGCGGCGACCTCCTGGCGATCCGCGGTGCGGGCGCATACGGCGCATCGATGGCGAGCGAGTACAACGCGCGTCCGCGTGCGGCCGAGGTGCTGGTGCAAGACGGCGTCGCTCGCGTGATCCGAGACCGCGGTCGCGTCGAAGACCTGCATCCCACGCCGCGCTGAGGCCCGATCTCGCGAAGACGTAGTACGCTTCGCTCGTGCTTCGTCCGTCCCTCGCCGTCGTCGTCGTCGCGCTCGTGGTCTCGCCCGCGCATGCGCAGATCTTTCAGCCTGGAACGCAGCCCCTCGGCGCGCCGACGGGAGCGATCACCACGCTCATCCAGGCGAGTCAGCCCTGTCATACCTGCCACGGAGGCATCGACGACACGGACGACTACGAGCCCTACGAGTCCTGGCGCGGCGCGCTCATGGCGAGCGCGGGGCGTGATCCCGTCTTTCGCGCGGCGCTCGCGATCGCGGAGGTGGACAACCACGACGCGGCCGACTTCTGCGTGCGCTGCCACTCGCCCGAGGCGTGGCTGCGTGGTCGCTCGGAAGTGCCCGACTACGATCCGAGCGTCGCGACGGCGCTCGATCGCCCGCGCCTGCGCTCCGACGATCCCGCGCACCCACCGACCGACGACCTCGACGGCGTGGCATGCATGGTCTGCCATCGCTCGACGGACCCGACCGACGCGCAGCTCTTCAACGCGCGGCTCGTGCTCGGCGACGGCGCCGTCAATGGCGAGCTTCGCTTCGGGCCGTACTCGTACGCGGCGGGCGTCGAGCCCGGGCATCCCACGTCGATGTCCTCGTTCCTTCCGACGAGTCGGCTCTGCGGCCAGTGCCACGACATCACCAGCCCCGTGCTGATGGGCCACCGCGCCGAGGTGAGCGGCGTGGTCGACACCGGTCGCTCGTTCGCGATCGAGCGCACCTTCAGCGAGTGGCGCGCGAGCGCGTTCGCGGTGCGATCACAGACCTGCCAGAGCTGCCACATGCCCGTGGTCGATCACGCGGTGCAGGTCGCGAGCTTCGGGTCGTTCCCCGACACGCTGCGCACCGGCGTCTCGCGACACGATCTGCTCGGCGCCGCGTCGTGGCAGCTGCGCGCGATCGCAGCGCACATCCCCGACACGGCCCCCGGCGTCGCGGTCAATCTCTACTCGAACGCCGATCGGATCGACACGTTCATGCGGGGCGCGGCCAGCGTGGACATCATGGCGAGCGCCCTCGCGGGTGCGAGCGCGAGCGCGACGGTGCGTGTCACGAACCACACCGGTCACAAACTTCCCACCGGTTATCCAGAGGGCCGGCGCATGTGGCTCGAGATCGACGTGCTCGACGACACCGGCCGCAGCGTCGCCGGATCCGCGCGCTACGACGCGGCCACTGGCATGCTCGAGGCCGATGCGCAGGCGCGCACCTACGAGGCGCTTCTCGGCGTGCGCCAGACCGACGGGACGGTGACGCCGGGCTTTCACTTCGTGCTGAGCGACACGCTGGTCCTCGACACGCGCATCCCGCCCGAGGGTTTTGCGCCCGCCGCGGCGGACGACGACGCTCCGCTCGGTCGCGACTACACCGACGCGACGACGGGCGCGTACCACCACTACGACGACGTCCGTTACTCGCTCGCCGGCCTCTGCGGTACGGGCACGCTGCGTCTCCGCGCGCGGCTCCGCTATCAGGCGACCACGCGTGAGTACATGGAGTACCTGCGCGATCACGCACCCGCGAGCGCGGATCCAGTGCTGGCCGGGATGAGCTTCGGACAGATCGCGTTCCAGGCATGGAGCGAACACGGCGGCGCGACACCGATCGAGATGGCGAGCGCGATGGTGGACCTCGGCGCATCGCCGATGGCGTGTCCGATGCCGGATGCGGGAACGGACGCGGGAACCGACGGCGGAACCGACGCCGCGATGAGGATGGCCGATGCGTCGATGGCGAGTGACGCCGCGGTCACGCCGCCGGCGCCGACGTCGAACTGCGGCTGCGCGACGACGCGATCGAGCGGAACCGGGGCCGTGTGGATGGCGCTCGCGGTGATGCTCGCAGCGCGCGTGCGGCGTCGTCGGGGCTGACGGGCGCTGCGAGAGCGAGAGCGAGAGCGAGAGCGCTCAGCTCATCGCGTCGGCGAACCGCCGAAACAGATACCGCGCGTCGTGCGGTCCCGCGCTCGCCTCGGGATGGTACTGAACCGAGAACGCAGGCGCGCCGCCGCCGCTCGTCTCGAGGCCCATGCACGTGCCGTCGTTCAAGTGAACGTGCGTGACCTTGCAGCGGCCGGCGAGGGACTCGACGTCCACCGCGAAGCCGTGGTTCTGCGTGGTGATCTCGATCTTGCCGGTCGAGACGTCCTTCACGGGATGATTGAGGCCGCGATGGCCGAACTTCATCTTGTACGTGCGGCCGCCGAGCGCGAGCGCGAGCATCTGGTGGCCGAGGCAGATGCCGAGCACCGGCTTCTGGCCGAGCAGCTCGCGGATCGCCGTGATGGCGTGCGTGACCGCGGCCGGATCGCCCGGGCCGTTCGAGAGGAAGATGCCGTCCGGATCGTGCGCGAGCACGTCCTTCGCGGTCGCGGTCGCGGGCAGCACCGTCACGCGGCAGCCGTGATCGACGAGACTGCGCAGGATGTTGAGCTTGACGCCGTAGTCGATGGCGACGACGTGGTGCTTCGGCTCGCTTCCGTGCCCGGCGGCGCGTGGCCGGTCCGTGGTTGCGTCGCGCGGTACCCACGCGGCCGAGCCTTCGGTCCACACGTAGGGCTCGCGCGTCGTCACGCCTCCCGTGAGGTCGAGCCCGTTCATCGACGGTGCGGCCTTGGCCTTCGCGAGCAGCACCTCCACGCTCTCGGTGCCGATCGCGGCCATCTGCGCTCCGTGATCGCGCAAGTGCCGTGTCAGCCCGCGCGTGTCGACGCCCGCGATCGCCACGATCCCATTGCGTGCGAGGTACGCGTCGAGCGGCTCCGTCGATCGCCAGTTGCTGGTCGCGGCCGAGAGCTCGTGGACGATGAAGCCCGAGACGTACGACTTCTGGGCTTCCTGATCCTCGCGCGTCGTCCCGGTGTTCCCGATCTCCGGGGCGGTCATGGTGACGAGCTGCCCGGCGTACGAAGGATCCGTGAGGACCTCTTGGTACCCCGTCATGCCGGTGGTGAAGACGGCCTCGCCGGTCGTCGTGCCGCGCGCCCCGCGGGCAAGGCCCTCGAACGTCGTGCCGTCGGCGAGGACCAAGTGAGCGCGCTCGTTCATCGCTGGTAGACCACTTTCCCGGCGACGAGCGTCATCGTGCACGCGCCGCGCATCGTCGCTCCGAGCCACGGTGTGTTCAGGGACTTGCTGCTGATCGTGTCGCGCGCGACGACCCACTCGATGTCGGGATCGATCACGGTGATGTCTGCGGGCGCGCCCACCGCGAGCGTGCCACCCGGAAGGAGCGCGACGCGCGTGGCCGACGTCGACACCGCCTCGATCAGTCGCATCATCGTGAGCTTGTTCTCGCGCACCAGGCCGAGCAGCAGCGGGAGCATCGTCTCGAGCCCGATGAGCCCGGGGGACGCGGCGGCCAGCTCGCAGTCCTTCTCGAGCGGGCTGTGCGGCGCGTGATCGGTGGCGATGCAGTCGATCGTGCCGTCGGCGAGCGCCGCGATCGCGGCTTCGACGTCCTCGGCCTCGCGGAGCGGCGGGTTGACCTTGCAGGCCGTGCGATAGCCGAGGAGCGCGTGGTCGGTCAGCAGCAAATGGTGCGGCGTCACCTCGGCCGTCACCTTCATCCCGCGCGACTTCGCCTCGCGCACCAGGCGGGCCGCGCCCTTGGTGGACAGATGCGCCACGTGATAGCGCGCGCCGATGCGCTCGTTGAGCACGAGGTCACGCGCGACGATCACGTCCTCGGCCTCGCGCGGCCAGCCCTTGAGGCCGAGCTTGGTGGAGATGGCCCCCTCGTGCATCTGCGCGCCGCTGGTGAGCGTGTGATCTTCGCAGTGCTGCGAGACGAGCACGTCGAACGTGCGCGCGTACTGGAGCGCGCGACGCATCACCGCGGTGTTCATGACGCAGACGCCGTCGTCACTCACGCCGATCGCGCCGGCGTCGCGCATGTCGGCCATCTCGGTGAGCTCGTGGCCCTTGCTGCCCATGGTGATCGCGCCGAACGGATGCAGACGAGTCCCCGCGACCTCGCGCGCGCGGCTGACCATCGTCTCGGTGATCGCGCGCGTGTCGTTGATCGGCCGCGTGTTCGGCATCGGACAGACCGCGGTGTACCCGCCGCGCGCCGCTGCGCGCAGGCCTGACGCGATGTCTTCCTTGTACTCCTGGCCCGGCTCGCGGAAGTGGACGTGCAGATCCACGAACCCGGGCGCGACCAGCTTTCCGCGGCAGTCGACCCGCGTGACGCGCTCCCCCTCCACGCCGACGGCGGCCTCGCGTCCGACCCGCGTGATCACGCCACGCTCGATCACCACGTCGGCCTCGCCGTCGAAGCCCGCCGACGGGTCGATCACTCGGCCCCCCGAGAGCACGAGCGTCGTGGCGGTGGTCATCGGGCTCGCCGATTAGCGGGAAGCAGCACGCGAGTCAACGGCGACCGAGATCGCGCGCCGACCCTCGAGCTCAACCGACTTCTTCGAGCCCGTCCGTGTCGGCGTCGGAGTCCGCGGCCGTTCCGTCCGGCGCGTCGATCACCCCAACCGACGACTGGGCGGGCGCGCGGCGCGCCGGGACCTTGCCGTCTTTGATCTCCTGCACGCGGATCTTCATCGCTTGAACCTTGCGGCACAGCGAGCCGAAGTCCTTCGAGCGGATCGCCATGTTCGGCGTGCCGCCGCGGAGCAGCGTGGAGAGGATGAAGTCGATGACCTGGATCTCGCCTTCGGAGAACGAGTTGCTGATGCGCATGACCGGCGATCTAACAGACCACTTTCGAAGTGACAATGGGCGACGTGACATGTGTGGTCACGCGCACGTGAACTATCCGAGAGGTTCATCGGCGATCTATCGAGGATCACACGATCATTATTCACGCGCGGGCCGACGAGAACGCTCCGCTGCTGATGCGTCAAAGACCGTCAATGGTCGCCATCGAACGATCGCTCGGCCGCTAAGGGGATCGCTATTGCGACGGATCGAAATCGTGCCAGGCGACGCCGAGCGCACCGTGAATGCGCGAGCGGATAGACTCCGCGGCCGTGAATCGGCTCGCGCTCGTGGGCACTGCGGTCGCGGGCCTCCTCGTCGTCGGCTTGCTCGGGCTCTCCGTCGTGCGCGTGCGCGCACTGATGGCGCGCGAGCTCGATCGCGAGGGCGCGGCGACCACGCTGGCGGCTGGCACCGACGCGATCCTGGTCGAGACCGACCTGCTCGTCGGGGACCACGTGACCTTCGAGCTCTGCTCGAACGACGCGATGGACGACGAACGCTGGATCGGCGCAGTGATGCTCGGCGTGGATGCTGGCGCCACCGAGCCGCGAGAGAGCGTGCTGAGCGAGCCCATCGACGGCGAGATGCTCCGCGGCGCGCGGCGTGGCGCGAGCGGCGCCTGCCTCGACTTCGCGAGCGCCGGCCCGCTTCACGTCGCGGGCCACTACGTCGTGGTCGCGCGGTCGGTGACGCCGGTGCTGACGGGGGTCGAGGTGCGCGCGCGCATCGTCGCCGAGCAGCCGCTCACCGCGGGCGATCGCAACTTCGTGCTCGGCATTCTGCTCGCCGCGATCGGGCTGGTGATCGCGCTCTCCCTGCGCGTGCCGACCACGACGGAGGCGTCGAGCCAGACGTGGCCCGCCGCGCGCGCAGGCCTCTTGGGTGGGGTGATCGCGCTCGTGGGCATCGGGCTCACGGTGTTGGACCCGCGTCTTCCGCTCGCCGTCAAAGTCGCGCTCTCGCTCCTCGCGCTGGTCGCGTGCGGCGGCAGCATCGTGGGCCTGCGGCGCGGGTGGACCGG
The DNA here is from genome assembly GCA_043750095.1 of Deltaproteobacteria bacterium. GTDB lineage: Bacteria > Myxococcota_A > Polyangia > Polyangiales > Sandaracinaceae > JBBSAT01. The sequence continues at coordinate 2,158 of JAYVCF010000362.1, read as the reverse complement.
TGCGGGTGCGATCCTCGGCGTGCTCGCCGTGATCGAGCTCAGCACGATTCTCTCCGTCATCACGCCTCCCGGTCCGGCCTTTGGTCTGCTCGCGGGGCTCGCGCTCGCCGTGTCGGAGGTGGTGATCGCCGTCGCGCTCGCGCGCACGTTCGCCGCGCGCTCCGGGACGGTCGGGGCGCTCGCGCTGCAGCGGCCGACGCGCGCGATCGTGGCCGTGGTCGGCTTCGGCCTCGCACCCTTCGTGGGCATCGCGTTGCGGGTGGCGGCGACGCGCGTCCTTTCGTGGGTGCCCTCGACGGGGCAAGCGCCGATCGAGACGTACGTGTCCTGGCCGAGCGGGCTGCTCTCGTTCGCGGCGCTCTCCGCGATCGCGCCCATCGGCGAGGAGATCTTCTTCCGTGGCCTCGTCTACGGCGCGCTGCGCGGTGAGGGTGGCCGCTCGAGGGAGGTGCTCGCGTTCTTGGGCGCGTGGTGGCTCTTCGTCGCCGCGCACTTGCCGCAGACCTGGGGCAGCTGGGGCGGCCTCGCTGCGGTCGCGGTCGCGGGTCTCGGGTTCACGACACTGCGCGCGGTGACGGGCTCGGTGCTGGTCGCCGCGTTCGCGCACCTCGTCTACAACGGCTTGCTCGTCGTCGCCGCGTTGTCCGCCGGATGATCGGCAGCTGGCTCATCTGGCTTCGTCTGGCGAAGCTTCTCGCTGTCTCGCTGCTCGCGGCAGGAACGGTCGGCGCCTTTCTGCCACGTGACCTCGAGGATCGACGGCGCGCTGCCTACGCGCTGGCGGGACCCGGGTTCGGGCTCTCCTGGCTCTGCGGCTTTCTGATGATCTGGGCGCAGCAACGCTCGCTGCTCTCCGCGTGGCTCGTGGGTGCCGCGGTGCTCTCGCTCTTCTCGCTGAACGTCGTGCTCTGGTCGGTCGGCAAAGACGGACGACGCGGACCGATCGCCGCTGGGCTCGCGATCGGATCGCTGGCGATCACGGTCGCGTTGATGGTTCTCCGGCCCGAGTGACGAGCTTCAGTGTCGATCGGCGGTCGTGACGCGCACGATCTCGTCGATGGTCGTCACGCCCGCGCGGATCTTCGCGAGCCCGGCCATGCGCAGCGTCTGCACGCCTTGGCGGATCATCTCTTCCTTCAGCTCGGCGGTGGAGCTGCCTTGGAGCACGAGCTCCTTGAGCCGATCGGTGAAGGGCATGACCTCGTAGAGCGCGACGCGGCCGCGATAGCCGGTGCTGTTGCACTCGCGACAGCCCGAGCCCTTGTAGACCTTCAAGGTCGGGACCTCGGACTCGAGAAAGCCCGCGCTGACGAGCGCGCCCGGCTCCGGCTTCCACTCGGCCTTGCACGCCTCGCAGATCTTTCGCGCGAGGCGCTGAGCGAGGACGAGGTTGACGGACGCCGTCACGAGGAAGGGCTCGACGCCCATGTTCAAGAGACGCGAGACCGTGCTCGGCGCATCGTTCGTGTGCAGCGTGGAGAGCACCAAGTGGCCGGTGAGCGCGGCCTTGACGGCGATCTCCGCCGTCTCGAAGTCGCGGATCTCGCCGACCATGATGATGTCGGGGTCCTGGCGCAGGAACGAGCGCAGCGCGGCCGCGAAGTTGAGGCCGATGTCGTCGTGCATCTGCACCTGGTTGATGCCCATCAAGTTGTACTCGACGGGATCTTCGGCGGTGCTGATGTTCGTATCGACCTGGTTGAGCTCGGAGAGCGCGGAGTAGAGCGTGGTCGTCTTGCCCGATCCGGTGGGCCCGGTGACCAGCACCATGCCGTAGGGCTGATCGATGGCGTACTTGAAGTCCTGTAGAGGCTTCGTGTCGAAGCCGAGCTTGGTCATGTCGAGCTGCAGGTTCCCCTTGTCGAGGAGACGCATGACGATCTTCTCGCCCCAGATCGTGGGCAAGCAGGAGACGCGGAAGTCCATCTCGCGGCCCTTGCCGAGCTTGAGCTTGATGCGTCCGTCCTGCGGGAGGCGCCGCTCGGCGATGTCGAGCGAGCTCATGATCTTGAGGCGCGATGCGATGGCGTTCTTCAGCTTGATGGGCGGCGCCATCTCCTCGATGAGCACGCCGTCGACGCGATACCGAACGCGCAGCTTCCGCTCGTAGGGCTCGATGTGGATGTCGGAAGCGCGCTTCTTGATGGCGTTCAAGAGG
>JAYVCF010000361.1:0-20753 GCA_043750095.1 Deltaproteobacteria bacterium | reverse complement strand
TCGCCGTCGATGGCGTACCGCCCTTCGTCGCCGACGGAGGGTGCATGCCCTTCGCGACGCCGGAGGATCTCGTGGCGCAGCTCGACGCGTGGCAGATGTTCTGCGCGACGAACCAGAGCCCGGTCAGCCACATCCAGAACCACGACTGCGCGGAGAACTCGCTCGACGCGATCGTGGCCGCGACCATGTGCCCGACGCGCGAGGGCTCGACGCGCGTGCTCATCCACGTCACCGACGACACCTTCGCCGAGCGGCCGGCCGTCCTCTCCGGAGAGTGGGGAGGCGGCGTTCACGTTCAGTTCAACTACGTCGAGACGACGACGGCGCTCACCGATCATCACTTCCACGTCGGCGTGTTCGCCGAGACGGGCCTCGGCGACGACTGTGGCGCGGGTCGCAGCCCCGACGTGGGTCGCGGCTTCAGCGGTCCGTTTGCGTCGATGCCGTCGCTCCCGGACGCGACCGGCGGGCGCTTCTGGGATCTGCGGGAGGTGCGCGCGGGTCACCTCGACATGGCCACGTCGATCAACGACTTCATGCGCGCCGTCTACTGCGCGCCTTGATCTCGACCGGAGTCGTCCGCTTCGCAACCGCGACACAATTGTGTCGGCCCGGCGAGCCGGGCACTCCGACCGAGATCGGAGACGCGCGCTAACGCGCGAGGAAGATGGGATTGGTGACACCGAAGGGAATGCGCCCGCGGTGAACCGGCTCGAGCGGCGAGTTTCCGTACGCCGCTACGATCACGTACGAGCCCGCCGAGCGCACGTCCACGAGGATGTCCTGATCGAAGCGCGTCGCGGGATGCGCCGGATCGGCATCGCTCGGCAGGATCGCGATCGTGTGCACGGTCTGTCCGTCGACGACCACGTCGATCGCATCGACGTCCACCCACGTCGCGGCCTCCACGTGCACGTGCACCATCGCCATCGTTCCGCCCACGTGAACGGTGTCTCCCGCGCGCGCGCTGCCGACGCTGGTCGTGACGTAGATGCCGCCCGAGATCGAGGCGTGTCCGAGCGTGAGCTGATCGCGCACGGCGCTGGGGACGACCGCGGCGGGATCGTCCGTGCCGAGCGTGATGCACGTGCGCGGATAGCCGACGGGCGAGCCGGAGATGGTGTGCGAGTCGCTCGATCCTACCGCGTACACGGTGCGGCCGTGATCGAGGAACGAGAGCCAGTCGGCGACCGTGCCGTTGCGATCCGCCATCCAGTCGGCGTCGTTGAAGACCTCGACGAGGACGAACTCGTCGTCCCAGTCCTCGCGGCGTCGCACCATGCCGGTGAGGTCGTCGTAGCCGACGTAGCCGAAGTAGTTCGTCGAGCCGCGCGGATGGTTGATGATGATCGCGGGGTGCTCCGTGCGGGCGCGAACGAGATTGAACACCTCGTGCGGTCCCATCGTGCGGAACGGCATGCTCATGTCCGTCGGCGTGGGGTACGTCTGCCAGGCGGGCGCGCCCATGTTGATCGCGCTCGGATCTTCCACGAGCGGGAACACGCCCATGTGGCCCCAGAGCTCCATCGAGGTCATCTCGATCGAGCAGATGCCGTGCGCGAAGTGCTGCATCCCGAGCGACTCGATGATCGGCTGGAAGTCCGCCACGAATTCGTGGTCGGAGCGCACGGGGATCTCGAGGCCATCGGCGAGCGCCGCGTAGACCTTGCGCGTGACGTCGTCGCCCGAGTCGGCGCTGCGGCGCGTGTGGATGTGGAAGTCGCCGCACAAGACGCCGGTCGTGTCGACCGAGTGCTCGAGCGCGACGGTCGCGCTGACCGTTTGCCCGTGGGAGGCGACGGTCATCATCGCTTCGCCGAGCTCGTATTCGTAGCCGCGTGACGCGACGACGCGGTATGCGCCGACCGGCACGCGCAAGGTGGAGTCGCCGGTGATCGCGTAGTCCACGGCCGCGCGGCCATCGGGGACGTCCGCTTCGCCGTACATCGAGGGAGGCTCGGGCACGTCGCCGCCGAGCGCGAACACGGACACGCGCACGGGCAGAGGATCGCCGAGCGCGTCCGTCGCCACGACGCGCACGAAGCCGCTCGCCGGCATCGTCAGGTCCATCGTCGTCATCGCTGCGGGGACCGCGACGTGCGTGGCCCGACCGTTTCCGAGGCGAACCGGATCGAGCTGAACGTCCGCGCTGGCGGGAACGTGCAGAAGATAGGTGCCGTCCGCGCCGGTGACGTTGGAGCGCGTGATCCAGTCGCCCGTGGGCGTGAGCGCGTGGACGCGGACCCCCGCGGCGGGCATGCCATCGGGGTCGTGCACCACGCCGGTGATCGCGCGGATCGCATCGCCGTGCTCGGTCGCACGCGCGGCGATCGCTCCGTCGGCGCCCGGTCCGCCGAGCGTCAGCCGCGCGTGGTGAAACGTGGTCGTCGCGCAGGCGGGGATCGTGCGACCGGCCGCGAGCCGACCGTTGAAGCCGGACTCCGAGATGATCCCCGAGAACACCTGCCCGTCGAGCAGCTCGTAGATGTACGAGGTGCGTCGCTCGTCCGCGAAGCCCATCCATGCCGGGGCGCCGATCGAGGCTTGATCGAAGCCCCGCGCGTCGATGAAGGGCGGCATGCGATCGGCGTAGAGGAAGCCGTGCAGAACCGCGACGACGTGCACGTCGCGGTTGCGCGGGCTCGCGAACGTCATCGAGATGTCCACGTGATCGGAGCCAGGCGCGAGCGTGTAGTCGATCGCGGCCTCGATGTCGGTCAGCTCGTCGGGAAAGAAGTGAAAGACGATCGCGTCGAAGAACGGCAGCGGGGCGAGCATGCCCTCGGCGCGGATCACCGCGGGCTGTCCGTTCGAGCCGTCGTTCATGACGGTCACGCTGCGGGTCACCACGGTCGAGCGACCGGTGAGCACGAAGAACTCGCCGAAGTCTCCGGGATCGACGAGGTGGCCGCCTTCGACGCGCGCCATCCCCGTGATCCGACCGCCCCATGGGTCGTAGAGATCGGAGGGGCCGACGTCTTCGATCGCCACCGCGATGCGATCGTTGGCGAGGATGAACTCGCCGCTGCCCCAGATCTGCAGGTTGCTGTCGAAGCGCGGTAGATCGGCCGCCGCGATGCGACCGGCGCGCGCCTCGCTCGGGCCTGCGCCGAGTGGGTGTGGGTGACCGTTCGGATCGCCGGTCGGGATCGCGGGCACACCCACACACGGCGGAAGCGCGGCGTCGTGACCCAAGGGTGCGTCGTCGGGGCTCGCTGCGTCGTCCGTTGGTGCGGGCGTAGAGCAAGCGAGGGCGAGCGCGAGCGTGACGAAAGCGAGGCCAAGACGTGACATACGCCAAAAGCGTACGCGCGTTGGTCAGCGCCTCACAAGCAGCGACGCTCGTGGCGCACCCCGCCGATTCTTGGAAGGTCAGCGGCGCTTCGGCGGCCGATCGCCGCCTGGTCGCGCAGGCCGATCGTGACGCGAGCGTTCATCGGTCGATCGCATGGGCCGATCCGCATTGGGCCGGCCGGGTCGGTGTGCGTCGGGTCGCGCTGGTCGCTCGGCTCGATCGGCTCCGGGTCGCGCAGGCCGATCGGGTCGCGCTCGCTCGTCGCGCGCCGACGGTGCTCGCACGACGCGGGCGGGTGCCTCCTCGCGAGCGGGTCGCTCGTCGTGGGCGCGTGGCTGTTCGCGCGGCCGTTCTTCGCGGGGTCGCTCGTCGTGCGTCGGCCGATCGTGGCGCCGGTCGTCACGCGGCGGCACGGCGCCGTGCCCGGACTCGAACACCCGAAACCGCACGCGGGGATCACGCGGATCCGGGCGCGCGCTCGCAGCCGCGAAGGCCTCGGCGCGGTTCGAGCGCACCTCGATGAGCGAGCTCGCTGGGCCGATGCGGATCGCGCCGATGTCACGGCTCTCGATCTCGCCGCGGCGACACGCGATCGCCAAGAGACGTCGCGCGTCCGCGCCGCTGCGCTCGCCCCAGCTCACCTGGAAGGACACGAAGTCCATGCTCGCCTGCGTGATCGGAAGCGGAGGTCCCCCGTCGGGGTACCCGCCCGAACTCTCGCTCGGCATCGCGGGTGGTCGCTGCGTGTGCGGCGCGTTGGGGCGACGCTCGCGATCTCGGCTAGAGGCGTCGGAGACGCGATGATCGTCGCGACTCTCGTAGCGCTCCGTTCGCGGTGTGCGCTCGCCGGGTCGGTTCCGCTCGGGGCCGCGATCTCTTCCAGGGGGCGCGATCACGCGCACGTTGCGTGGCTCCGGCCCGCGCGTGAGGCCCGTCTCGGCGAGCAAGCGCGCGAGCGTGCGCTCGGGCGAGCCCTTCTCGGCGATGCGCGTGGCGATCGCGGCCGTGCGCGCGTCGATCTCGATCGTCTCGTCGTCGCCCGTGAGCAGCGCGATGAGACGGTCGTCTTCCATCATGCGGATCTCGGCGGCCGTCGGCATGGGCTCGATGCGCGCTCGGACGCGCGCGCCTCGGATCACACGCTCGGCTCGCGCGACCTCGCGGGGCGCCACGAGCACGGCGCTCGTTCCCTTTCGTCCGGCACGTCCGGTGCGGCCGCTGCGATGCGTGTACGAGTCCGAGTCGGTCGGCGTCTCCATGTGCAGAACCATGGAAACGTCGGTGACGTCGATGCCGCGCGCGGCGACGTCCGTCGCGACCAGGATGCGGAGCGAGCCACGCTTGAACGCTGCGAGCGCGCGCGAGCGTTCGCGCTGCGCCATCTCGCCGCTCAACGCGGCGACGGAAAATCCGACGTCACCGAGCGCTTCGGCCAGCTCCGCGACGCCGGCGCGCGTCTTGGCGAACACGAGCGTGCGCCCATCGGGGTGCGCGAGCAGCAGGTTGATCAACGCGTCGAGCCGCTCGTGCGGATCGACGAGATAGACGATGTGCTCGATGTCCGCGTTGGCGACGCCCAGCCGCGTGCCCTCGACGTGCAGCGCATCCTTCTGCACGCGATCGGCGAGGTGACGCACCTCCGGCTGGAAGGTCGCGGACACGAGGTGCGTGCGCCGACCTTCGGGAATGCGCGCGAGGATGTTGTCGAGCGCCTCGCTGAAGCCCATGTCGAGCATGCGATCGGCCTCGTCGAGGACGACGGTCGCGATCGCGCTCGGATCGAGCGACTTGTTGTCGAGGTGATCGATCAGGCGTCCCGGCGTGCCGACCACGAGCGGCGGCAGCATGGCGAGCGCGCGGTGCTCGTCGCGATAGCTCGCGCCACCGGTCAGCGCGACGACACGGACGCCGAGCGGCGCGTAGAGCCAGCTGAGCTCTTCTTCGACCTGACGTCCGAGCTCGCGCGTCGGGACGATGATCAGCGCGCGCGGCTTGGCGGCCTTCGAGGGACGCGGCGAGGGCAGCATCACCAGATCGCGCAGCACGAAGCCGATCGCGATCGTCTTTCCCGATCCCGTCTGCGACGTGATGCGCAGATCGCGCCCGATCGCCAGCGGATCGAGGACGGCCTGCTGGACGGTGGTGAGCGTGTTGTAGCCCTTGCCGACGAGCGCCTCGATCAGCGCAGGCCCGAGAGCCTCGGGGAGCTCGTGGGTCGGTGACGCGAGAGGCGTCGTGGACGCGGTCTTCAATGTGCCGCCGATGCGGCCGGTGCCACTCGGATTCGCGAGCCACGACCAGCGCGCGGGTGCGTGCGAGCGCGATCGGTTCCGATCGCGAAGGGGGGAGGCTGACTCGGATCGCAGTCGGGCCCGAACCCCGTGGCGTCGAACTCGTAGCTGAGGCGGCCGCTCGCGTCGTGCGTCACGGCCTCGACCGTCACGCGGTGCTCGCCCGCGCGCGCGGGGCTGCAGTAGCTGAGCAGGTAGAAGCGCTGGGTCATCTGGACGATTCGCTGGCCCACCTGGCGGAAGGCCTCGGTGATCGCCTCCGAGTCGTCCACCAGGACGTAGCCGTCACGACCGATGTCGCCCAGCGTGCCCTCGTCGATCTCGGTCCCGACGCCGATCGCGAACACGTCGTACGCGCTCTGATCGATCGCATGGCCCATGTCGTGACGCGAGACGCGCGCGGCGTGATCGGTTCCGTCGGTGAACACGACGAGCGTGCCGAAGCGAAGGGGCACCTGCGAGTGCGAGAGCGCCTCGTCGAGCGTCGCGAGACCCGCCACGACCGCGCCATGCAGGTTCGTCGAGGGATCTTGCGGGCGAAACCCGCTCAGGCGCGCGACGCCGGCCGTGGCACCCCCCTCGGTCGTGAACCCGACGATCTCGTGGATGTCCTCTTCTCCGTCGAACGCGTACACCGCGACGCGCTGGCTCGAGCCCTCGACCTGCGAGACGAGCTCGGTGGCGGCGGCCTGGAGCACGGGGACCTGATCGCTCTCGGTGATGCTGCCGCTCATGTCGACCAGGAGCAGCGTGTAGTGCTCGGCCGCGACCTCGGGGTTCACGATGGTCTGCTGGCTCTCGGTCGGCGAGACGAGGGAGTCGTCTTCGTAGATGCGAAAGTCAGCCGCCGTGAGGCCGCCGACGGGGTCGCCGTTGGCCGCATCGACCGTGAAGTAGACCGCGACGTTGCTTGGCTCGTGGAAGGCCGTATCGACGGGTGTGAGCCGGAGGCCGATGCATCCTGCGAGAAAGAGAACGAGAGAAAGAGCGACGGGTCGACGCATAGGGCGCCGACCTTAGCCCGCTCAGCGACTCCCGGCGACCGGATGGAGGAACATGAGACGCGCCACGAGCCACGTGGTCCACGCCGACCAGAGCAGGCCGCCGAAGAACATCAAGAAGCCGATGGCCCACGTGCCCCACATGCGTCCGTCCGCTTGCGAGAGCAGCGCGAGCCCGGACTCGAAGAGCGTGCCCACGAAGAGCGCAGTGATCCCGAACCCGATCGAGACGAGAATCGCTGCGCCGAAGAGCTGCACCAGCGCGCGCCAGACGCTGATCGAGTGGAACGACACGTTGCAGCTGCCGCAGCGGTGGCTGTACGTGCGACCGGACGGAAGTCCGCGGCTGTAGTGCTGCGTCACGTGCACGACGCTCACGGACGGCGCGGTGCACTTCGCGCAGCGCCGGATCTCACGGCAGCGCGCGTCGTTGGCGGTATCGACGGGTCCCCACATCGACATGGCTCAGTCCTCGTCCCTCGAAGGCGCCCTCACTCGAAGGCGCTCAGCCCCGTGATGTCTTGCCCGACGATCAGCGTGTGGATGTCGTGCGTGCCCTCGTACGTGTAGACGGTCTCGAGGTTCAGCATGTGTCGGCCCGGCGGGTACGCGTACATGATGCCGTTGCCGCCGAGGATGTCGCGCGCCGATCGCGCGATGTCGAGCGCCATGTGCACGTTGTTCCGCTTCGCGAGCGAGATCTGTGCGGGCTTGAGCTTGCCCTGCTCCTTGAGACGACCGAGCCGCAGCGTGAGGCACTGGGCCTTGGTGATCTCGCTGACCATGTCGACGAGCTTGCGCTGCACGAGCTGGAAGCCCGCGATGGGCTTACCGAACTGGATGCGCTCCTTGCTGTAGCTGAGCGCGCATTCGTAGCTCGACATCGCCGCGCCGATCACGCCCCAGCAGATCCCGAAGCGCGCCTGTGACAAGCACGAGAGCGGGCCCTTCATGCCGCGCACGTTCGGCAAGATCGCGCTCTCGGGGACCACGCAGTCTTCGAGGAAGAGCTCGGCCGTGACGCTCGCGCGCAGCGACCACTTGTCCTCGATCTTCACCGCCGAGAAACCCTTCGTCCCCTTGTCCACGATGAAGCCGTGCACGACGCCGTCGAGCTTGGCCCAGATCACCGCGAGGTCCGCGATGGTCCCGTTGGTGATCCAGCGCTTCACGCCGTTGAGCTTGTAGCCGCCCGGCACGCGCTCGGCGCGCGTGATCATGCCCGTGGGGTTGCTGCCGAAGTCGGGCTCGGTGAGGCCGAAGCAGCCGATGAGCTCGCCCTTGGCCATCTTGGGGAGGTACTTCTGTTTCTGCTCTTCGCTGCCGTGCGCCCAGATCGGGTACATCGCGAGCGATCCTTGAACGGAGCAGAACGAGCGAATGCCCGAGTCGCAGCGCTCGAGCTCTTGGAGCGCGAGACCGTAGGCGACCGCGCCCATGCCCGCGCAGCCGTAGCCCTCGAGGTTCGCGCCGAGCAAGCCGAGCTTGGCGAACTCGGGGACGAGCTCCATCGGGAACGTCCCGTTCTCGTAGTGCTTGGCGATGATCGGATCGAGGCGCGCCTCGACGAACTTGCGGATGTTCTGGCGGACGAGGAGCTCTTCCTCGGTCAGCTCATCGTCGAGCTGGTAGTAGTCGAGACTGGTGTTGCCCATGCGGTGCTCCCATGACTCAAAAGCGTCTAGCTGGATGAACGAGCGTCGAGCTGGATGAACAGCGCGGAGAATGACGGCCGCGCGCTCCCGCGTAAAGGTCGGTCCTGTGAGTCGCCGAGGCGTTCCGCCCCTATCGTGCGGGCACGGATTGACGCGCCATCCAGCGGCATGTCATTCCTCGCCGCTTCGCGCTCCGGGCCGCCGGGCGTACGCTGAGATCGATGATGAACCTTCCCGACATCGGTTCGAAGGGCGCGCTCGCAGGGGCTGCGCTCGCGCTCGTCCTCTCTCTCGCGAGCGCGGGCGATGCAGGCGCAGACGCCGTCACCCGCGTGTTCATCAACGGTCGGCCGACCGCCGTGAGCTTCAACGACGGCGACAGCTTCCGCCCCACCGACGGAGAGCTCGGCGGACAGCAGTGCCGCCTCGTCGGCTACAACACGCTCGAGACCTTCGGGCCTGCGCACCAGTGGGGCGACTGGCACCCGTACGAGCTCTACATCATCTCGAAGATCGCCACGATCCACGCACGCCGCGGCACCTGGCACTGCAGCTTCGACGGGCAGTTCGACACGTACGGACGCGCCGCGCTCGACTGCCCCGATCTCGCCGCCGAGATGATCCGCTACGGCTACGCGATGGCCTACACCATCGACGATCAGCCCTCGCGGCCCGAGTACCTACGCGCTCAGCGCGAGGCGATCCGCGAGCGGCGCGGCATGTGGGCCCACGGCGTGCCGGAGTTCGTGATGACCTCCGTGCACAGCTTCGACGAAGACCGCGATCGTCCCTGGCACTACAACCGCATGATCTCGACGCACGATGGTCACAGCGAGAGCATGCAGCACCGCGACACCTACGGAGAGTGTCAGTGGATCTGCAACACGGAGACGGTCGCCGATCCGGCTGCGCTCCGGACCGAGGCGCGCGCGCTGCGGGCCGACCCGACGACGGGGCCGCTCGTCGCCGACTTCTCGAACATCGTGCTGACGGAGATCGTCTCGCGCTTCGCGCGCCGCGGTGAGCTCGCTCCCTACTTCGAAGGCGCGACGCGCGACGCGCTGACGGCGACGCTCACGCCCGTGCGCGAGAGCGGTCGGCTCGCCACGCACGAGCAGCGCGGATCGTGCGGCATCTACGTGCCCTTCGAGCGCCGCTACGGGCGCAGTCGTGCGAGCTGCTTGATGGGCCACGGCACCGTCCCGCCCGACATGGCCGGGCACTGGCACGGGGCCCACTGATGCGCCGCGCGTACCTTCTCGCGTCGTGCGCCACGCTCGTGGCGGGCTGCTTCTCCGTCAACCCGGCCGGGCCACCTTCAGGCTACGAGCACGACGACGTCAGCTGCAACGACGGGAACGACAACGACGGTGATCGCCTGATCGACTGCCGCGACCCCGACTGCCTGATGGGCCACTTCTGCGGCGAGCGCACGTCCAACAACCCCGATCCGGAGCGCGAGAACACGCTCGAGCGCTGCCAGGACCGGATCGACAACGACCTCGACGGTAACTTCGACTGCGGCGACTCGGACTGCACCGCGATCCTCGAGACGTGCTGCACGCTGGAGTTCGACAACGAGAGCTGCAGCAACGGCATCGACGACGACAACAACCGGTACACCGACTGCCGCGACCACAGCTGCAGCCACTCGATCATCCCGGCGTTCATCACGGTGTGCGCCACGCACGAGATGGGGGGCACGCTCTGCATCGACGGCCTCGACAACGACGTGGACATGCTCATCGACTGCGCCGACAGCGACTGCCACACGGATCCGGCGTGCACCGAGCACGACTGCACCAACGGCCTCGACGACGATCACGATGGTCGCATCGACTGCCTCGACGCGGACTGCTTCACCGTGCCGACGTGTCCCGCGGGGACCGAACACTCGGGCCCCGAGTGCATGGACGGGATCGACAACGACCACAACACGTACGTCGACTGCGCCGACCACGGCTGCACGCTGGCGGGCTCGGGCGCGAGCGCCGAGGCCATCGCGTACTGTGCCGCGCGCATCGAGCACACGTTCGCGCAGTGCACCGACCACGTCGACAACGACGGCAACGGCTACACCGACTGTGGCGATCACAGTTGCTCGCTCACGGGCGACGCGGAAGCCGTCGCGCACTGCGCCATGGTGGCCGAGAGCGACCTCGCGAAGTGCTCCGACCACATCGACAACGACGGCAACGGCTACGCGGACTGCGCCGATCGCAGCTGCTCCATGAGCACCGACATGACCATCCTCGCCTACTGCGCGTCGCAGACCGAGAGCTCGTTCGCGCGCTGCCGTGACGGTGTCGACAACGACAACAACGGCTACGCGGACTGCGCAGACCGGTCGTGTCAGTCGGTCGTGGACACGGATCCGGACACGCACCGCCTGCGCTCGCCCTGTCAGGAGAGCGTCGCCTCGCCCGACGCCGCGACCGCGATCCTCAACTGCACCGACGGCATGGACAACGACCACGACGGCTTCGTCGACTGCGACGACTGGGACTGCAACTACAGCCCCGTCACGCAGGCGACCTGTCTGGCGATGCGTGGATCGCGCGGCCTGGTGTGCGGAACGCCGGCGTACGTTCTTCTCCACGACGCGGGCGCGAGCCCGGACGCGAGCACCAGCCCGGACGCAGGCGCTGACACCGGCGCCGACGCAGGGCCCTGACCGTTCACCGACTGAATGACTCGATCGATCGACCCTGCCACCCGGCAGAGCATCCCGCAGAGCCCCGAGAGCCGACACGCCATGCACTCTGTCTCATCCGTTCGCTCGCACCTCCTCACGATCGTTACCATCGTGCTCGCGCTCTCTGCCGCGTCCGCGCGCGCGCAAGACACCACCGCCGAGGTGAGTCAGGAGATCGCAGCGCCGCCGCAGGCGTACGTGCCCCCGGCGGCCAGCACGCCCAGCGCGGAGACGAACTGCTCCGATCGGCTCGACGACGATCACGACGGCCTCGCCGACTGCGCCGACGCGGACTGCTTCGAGGCGGAGAGCTGCGAGGCGGGTGGCTCCGCCGAGAACACGGAAGCCGCGTGTCGCGACTGGCTCGACAACGACGGCGACGGCTCGGTCGACTGCGACGACGAGGACTGCCAGGCGCCGCAGATCCACGCGTGCGGCGGCAGCTGGTCCAGCGGCGCGTCGTCCTCGCTCGCGGCACCGCTCCAGGAGGAGCTTCCCGAGCTCGGCGCAGGCCAGAGCCTCGAGGACCTGATGGGCACGCACGGCGACATCGACGGCGAGCGCAGCGACGAGACGTGCGCAGACGGCATCGACAACGATCTGGACGGCCGCATGGACTGCGCCGATCTCGGCTGCCGATTCAATCCGGCGGTCACCGTCTGTCAGGCCAACTCGGGCATCCACCTCTCGATCGTCGCGGGCGGCGGCGCTCGGCTCACGCTCAACTACAGCGCCGACGGCACCTACACCGGCAACGTCCCGCTCGGGGGCATCACGCTCATCCAGGTGCGCGCGCTCGGTCAGATCCCAGGCATCCAGCACTCGTTCTTCCTGCTCAGCGCGCGGCTCGAGGACTCGTTCCGCCTGAACTTCGTGCTCTTCCAGATCCCCGTCTCGACGCGCGGGCACTACCTCCAGTTCAACAGCGGCTCGGGCACGCTCTCGTCGGCGCTCATCATCTCTGCGGCGCGGCAGATCATGCTCGATCGCGCGGTGTACCTGAATCAGGCCTTCGAACAGGGCAACGGCCTCGTGCTCGAGACGGGTGGTCCGATCGACGATGACGGACACGTGCGTTTCCGTCTCTTCGGCGCAGCGGGCGGGACGCAGTTCTCGAGCTCGGTCGGTGGCCGCTTCTTCAGCGCGGACGATCGGAACTTCTCGTACGCGCTCGGTGGGCAGCTGCAGTTCGACATCGCCGGTCACTACGACCGCATCGGCGACGACCCGTACATGTACACGCCGTCGCCCTTGAACGTGAGCTTCCTGGCGGGCCTGAAGTACGACACGCTCCCGAACGAGCGGGCCCTCGCATGGCACGCGCTCGGCATCTTCCGCTGGTGGCACTTCCAGCTGCGCGCGGAGAGCTACTCGCGCTACGTGTTCGACTACGACGCGATGCAGACGGCGTGGAACGTGATGGCCACCGTGCTCATCGTGCCGCGCGTGCTCCTGTTCGCGGCCGACGTCGGCGGCTTCTATCACGTGTCGGCCTACCACAACCTGCCGACGGGCGGCGCGATGACGCCGACGGGTGTCACGTACCAGCCCGAGCAGTTCCAGTACCGCGCGGCGCTGCACTGGTTCTTCTATCGCGACGTCGGGATCCTCACGCTGCTCTACGCAGAGACGCAGCGCGAGCACGTGGCGACCGCGCTCGTGCCCGACATCGAGCGCGTGATCCGCATCGAGTCCCGGTTCCGGTTCTAGATCTCGGCCGGAGTCGTCCGCGGAAGGGCACGCCTGCCGAGATCTAGAAACGGATCTCGTGCGGGCGGCGCTTGGTGAACACGGCGTCGCCTGGGGCGAGGGTCGCGCTCGGATAGTCGGCCGCGACCACGTCGGCGCCGATCACGCAGCCGGCGCCGATCACGTGATCGGCCGGAACGCTCGCCGCCTTGCCTACGACGGTGAGCGCGCCGCCGGGCTGGCCGATCTTCGCGTTCGCTCCCACGCGCACGCGGGCATCGAGGATGGCCCGCTCGAGGACGGCGTCGTTTCCGAGCACGCAGTCGTTGAGCACGACCGAGTCGCGCACGATGGCGCCCGGCATCACGCGCACGCCGGGCGAGAGGATGCTGCGCTCCACGATCGCGCCCGCGAGCAGCGTGCAGCCGTGCGTGATCAGCGAGTCGTTCACCGTCGCGCCCTTGGCGAAGCGCGCCGGTGATCGGTTCTCGCTGCGCGTGTGGATGAGCCAGCCGAGGTCGTTGAGGTCGTACGCGGGCGGATCGCTCACGAGGTCCATGTGCGCGTCCCAGTAGCTGTCGAGCGTGCCCACGTCGCGCCAGTAGCCCTTGTAGAGCCAGGAGAACACGCGCTCGCCCTTGCCGATCATGCGCGGCAGGATGTCCTTGCCGAAGTCGTGGCTCGAGTCGGGGCGATCGCGATCCTCGAGCAGCACGCGATCGAGCACGTCGTAGTTGAAGACGTAGATGCCCATCGAGCCGAGGCCGGGCACGGGGTCCTTCGGCTTCTCGACGAAGTGCGTGATGCGCCCGCCCTCGTCCACTTGGCAGATGCCGAAGCGCGACTTCTCGTCGTCCGAGACGTCGATGGTGGCGATGGTCGCTTCGGCCTTGTTCGCGAGGTGGTACTCGATGAGCTCCGCGTAGTTCATGCGGTAGATGTGATCGCCGCTGAGCAAGAGCACGAGATCGGGTCGGCGATCCTTGATGAACAGGAAGTTCTGCTGCACGGCATCGCCGGTGCCCGAGTACCAAGCGGTGTGCTCGCGCGAGCGGTACGGTGAGTAGATGCGCACGCCGCCGCCGCGCTCGCGGTCGAGCTCCCAGGGGCCGCCCGCGCCGATGTGATCGATCAGCGAGTGCGGGCGGTACTGCGCCAGGATCATCACGTCG
Source organism: Deltaproteobacteria bacterium (assembly GCA_043750095.1). Lineage (GTDB taxonomy): Bacteria > Myxococcota_A > Polyangia > Polyangiales > Sandaracinaceae > JBBSAT01. Next base: position 6,955 of record JAYVCF010000361.1, on the reverse strand, counting down.
AAGATGTTGGAGTTCACGCAGTTCGACAGGACGAAGTCGATGATGCGGAACTTCCCGGCGAAAGGGACGGCGGGCTTGGCGCGCTTGGCGGTGAGGACCGACAGTCGCGTTCCCTCGCCCCCGGCGAGAATCACGGCACAGACCTTCATGCGAGTTGCAGCCTAACAGAGCGATTTGCGATGTGGCCTGTTTTGGGGGATCTCGGGTACGCTCGCCGGGCCATCGTGCGACGATCTCCCTCGTTTCCGGTCCTGGTCTTGGTGCTGCTCTCGCTGGCACCGGTCATCGCGTCCGCCCAGCCGCGTCGTGCCGACACGACCGACGAGGACGAGACTGGAACGGGGGCGACGCCGGCCCCCGAGCCCGAGGCGACTCCGCCGCCCAGCACGGCGGCCACGGCACCTGCAGGCGCACCTCCGCGCGTCTACGTCGTCTCCGTCGCTGCCGACGACTCGCTCGAGGCCTACGCACAGCGCGCAGGCGCGGCCGCTCGCCACGAGCTCCGCTCGCTCACCACGGTGGACTGGCGCGCCGCCGATCAGCTCTTTCTCGGCTACGACGACTCGGCGCTCGAGACGATCGAGCGCGCGCGCGTGCGGCTCGATCAGGGACGCGCGGCGTACCTGAACCTCGATCTCGAGGCGGCCATCACGCTGCTCTCGGGCGCGGTGACGGACTTCGATGCGACCGCGGCGGCGCTCGAAGATCCGGAGGATCTGGGTCAGGCGCTCCTCTTTCTAGGCGCGTCGTACGCATTCAACGGGCAGCAGCGGGAGGCGACTCGGATCTTCGCGCGCCTGCACGTGCAGATGCCGCACATCGTCCCCGACCCCAACGTGTTCCCGCCCGACGTCACGACGCGCTTCGATGCGGCCCGGCCGCGAGACTCGACCAGCCCCGCGTCGTCGATCTCGATCGAGAGCGATCCGCCCGGCGCGATCGCGTACGTGGACTTCGTCGCGCGCGGCGTCACCCCCGTCGTGGTCTCGGGGCTGATCGGCGGCGAGCACATCGTGCGCGTCACGCGCGCGGGCGCGACGCCGAGCGTGACGTCGGTGACGGTTCGTGCGCGTGCGTCCGAGAGCACGACCGCCTTCCTCGTCGACGACGCACGCACGAGCGGACTGCACGAGGCCATCGCAGCGGTCCGCGACGCCGACATCGCATCCGCACCCGCAGGAACGCCGGTCCATCTCGTGGCCGAGATTCTCGACGTCGAGCGCATCGGCGTCATCCGCGTTCGCAGCTCGGAGACCGAGGGGCAGGTCGGCATCGAGCTGCTCGTGTACGACGTCGCGACCGGCCGTCGGCTCGTGCGGGGCACCGGCTCCGCGCCCATCGGCATCGGCGAGCTCGAAGCCGCCGTGCATGGCATCGTCACCGGTGCGCTCGAAGCCGCGCTGACGACGCGTCCGCAGGTGACCCCGACCGAGCCGCCGCCACCCGTGGACGACGAGAGCGCGCTGACGGCGCCTCCACCGCCCGCGGAGCACTCCATCGCAGAGGAGTGGTGGTTCTGGACGATCATCGGCGGCGTCGTCCTGGTCGGCACGGCGGTCGCGGTCGGCGTCGTGCTCGGATCGCAGGGCTCCACCGTCGGACAGTCCCCGAGCGGCGTGGTCGTGCTGGAGTTCTGATGATGACCATCGCGTCTTCGACGCCTCCTATCGGGATGACCATCGCGTCTTCGACGCCTCCTGTCGGGCCCATGCGCTCGTTCTCCCCGGCTCTCGTGATGCTCCTCGCTCTGGTCTTCGTGCCGCGCGCGGGGGCTCAAGACGCATCCTCGAGCGCACCGGATGCCGTGGTGGCGAGCGCGCTGATGATCACCGAAGGCGGCGCGACGGACGCACAGGCGGCGTGGGTCTCGATGGGCCTGCGTCGCGGGCTGGCCGAGGTGCCGGGCATCGACTTCGTGCATCCCGTCGACGTGCTCTCGCCGCCGACGATCAGCGAAGACCTTCAGTTCGCGATGGACGAGCTCGACTCGCGCGCCGACCAGGTCCGCGACGGCGACGCGCATGACGTGCAAGAGAGCGTCGACATCGTCATCGCGCTCTTCGAGGCGAACCTCGAGGCCGTGCGGCGCGAGCAGCTGATCGACGCGTACATGATCGGCGCCATCGCGCGCTGTCGCCTCCATCGTCAGCGCGAGTGCGAAGAGATGTTCGCCCGCGTCGTGACCTTTCGCGAGCAGCACGAGTACGACGCCGCGCGCTATCCCAGCGAGTACCAGGACGCCTTCGAGCGCGTCCGCGCCCGCGTCACCGCCGGGCCACGCGCTGCGCTCGCCGTCACGACGGAGCCCGCAGGCGCCGAGGTGTACGTCGATGGCCGCAGCTACGGGCCCTCTCCCGCGATCGTCCCCGACCTACTCGTCGGCGATCACTACGTCACGCTCAAGCACCTCGCGTCCGTGAAGACGATTCGCCGCGCGACCGTGGGAGCCCAGGGCTCGGGGGTCAGCTACACGCTGGCCCCGAACGAGCGCTCGCGCCTCGTCTCGTCACCCGAAGCGCAGGCCGCGATCCGCGGTGAGCTCGGTGAGGAGCGCGGAGGATCGGCCATCCGAAGCCTCGGCAGCACGCTTGGCGCGGCGCAAGTGATCATCGGCATCGTCACGCCGGAAGCGACCGACAGCGTCCACGTGCACGCGTACCTCTACGACATGCGCACGCGCTTCTTGCTCGGGCAACAGGAGGCGACGATGGGCATGGACGAGGCGGGCCTCGACGTCGCGCGGCAGCTCGCGGTCGATCTCTACCGAGGCGTCGATCTCTCGGGCGCGGTCGCGGCGCCCGAAGAGGCGCTGCACGACACCGTCGAGCACCGCCCCGAGCTCTACGAGGAGTGGTGGTTCTGGACCGTGATCGGAGTGGCCGCGGTCGGCATCGGTGTCGGCATCGGTGTCGGCGTCGCGACGAGCCAGCCGGGCGTGCCCGACGGCTGGACGCGCCTCGACGGCCAGTTCTAGATCGGTCGGGGCGATGTGTCGCCACCTCGCGCTCGTGCTCGTGACGGCGCGGTTCCTGTTCGCGTGTGACGAGACCGCGGCGCGGCGAGACCCTGCGCTGCGCACCGAGCGGCACGTCGAGGTGCAGGAGCTCGTGGACACGCCCGCTGCGGAGAGCGACGAGCTTCCGCCACCCATCGCCGAGCCCACGCCGAGCTCGACGGCCGATCCCGACTCACACGAGCTCTTGCCGGCGGCCGCCGTCGACACGGCGTACGACTCCGACGAAGAGATCGATGCGCGTCGGTTCGTCTACCGCGTGCGCGTCGAAGTTCCGTCCGTGCTCGGCGAGCCGAGCGGAGAGGTCGAGACGGCCGCGGCCGAGCTCTTCGTGGACGTGGGCGCGGAGCGCGTGCGTGTCCGCTTCACCGGACCTGGCTGGCCCGCGCTCGGGGAGGTGCGCCTCCGCGGCGACAGCCCCGGTGGGTATGTGTTCGATGCGCACGGTGGCCGGCCGCTCTTGCCCGGGGAGCTCGCGGCCTGGTTCGAGGGCGGGCCGCCGCGCGCGGGGCCGATCTTGATGGCGCGTCGCGATCCGGCGCTGCGCGGCGCGACCGATCCCGGTCCGGGCATGCTGATCTGCGCGCTCCTCTCCGAGTGGGACGGCGAGCCGCGCGAGAACGTGATGCGACGTTGTGCGACGGGCGCGCCCCTCTCGTTCCGCGTGGGCTACTGGCGCGGGGAGCGCATGGCCGACGTGACCGTCTCGACCGCGCGGCGCGAGCTACGGGCCGATCACGAGGTACCACCACCGCCGGTTCCGTACGCGAACAGCGGGACGTTCCTCGAGGCGAGTGCGCTCGCACGGCTCTCGCCGCGATCGACTCACCCGCCCGAGCCGACCGATGATGGGCTCGGAGCGCAGCCGACCGAAGGTCTCGAGGTCGCGAACCAGAGCGACGCGCGCATCCTCGTCATCGTCGATGGAGTCGCCGTCGGCTGGGTCGACGCGGGCGCCGTGGGCCATTTCCTCGGCCTCCAGGCCGGAGTCCACGACGTGGCCGCGATGCGCCCGCTCGGCGCGGTGGTCATGCGCCCGCGCGAGGTGCTCGTGCCCGGACGAACCGTCCTGCGGGCACCGCGCCGCCCGCCTCCGGAGTGATCACAGCCTCCGGAGTGACCACAGCCTCCGGAGTGTTCACAGGCAGTGCAGCGTGCCGTCGCAGGTGCCCGACACGCAGTCGCCGTTCACGAGGCACGTCTGACCGAGGGTGCAGGTCGCACCGCAGAGCGTGCCGCCGCAGTCTTGGGCGGTCTCGAGGCCGTTCCGCACGCCGTCGGTGCAGGTGGGCACGGCGCACATCATCGAGCCGTTGCACACGCCGCTCTGGCAGTCCGCGGCGACCAGACAAGCGATGCCATCGGCGCACTTGTGGCCGGAGCCGTCGCAGAGCGCACCGCCGCAGTCGACGGCGGTCTCGGCGCCGTTCCGGACCGTGTCGGTGCAGGTCGGCGTCGCGCAGACCAGCGCGGCGGTGCAGTAGCCGCTCGTGCAGTCGGCGTTCACGCCGCACATCAACGTGTTCGCGCAGGTGCGGCTCATGGCCACGCAGGTCGTGCCGCCGCAGTCCGTGTCGGTCTCGGTGCCGTCCCGCACCGTATTCGTGCAGCTCGGTGCGGCGGCATCGTTTCCGGCGTCGTTTCCGGCGTCGTTTCCGGCGTCGTTTCCGGCGTCGTTTCCGGCGTCGTTTCCGGCGTCGTTTCCGGCGTCGCTCCCCGCATCGTTGCCGGCATCGCTGCCCGAGTCGACGACCGTCGCCGCGTCGTTGCCTGCGTCGTTGCCCGCGTCGGCGCCCGTGTCGGGCATGTTCGCGTCGTTCACGAAGGCGTCGACGTTCGCGTCGTTTCCACCGTCGTGTCCCTGTCCGGTGTCCGTTGCCGAGTCATTTCCCGCGTCGTGCATGCCGGAGTCCATCGTCATGCCGGTGTCCGCGGTGATGCGCGCCCGGTCGAAGTGCACGAAGAGCTCACAACCCGACACGACGGGTGCCGTCAGGATCGCCACGGCGGCGAGCGGCAGCAGGTGGGTCAGGGCGCGAGTGGAGGGACGCGAGGGAGTAGCCATCGGCCCACAGGCTACCGATCCTCTCAAACCATGTCGAGGAAGAGCGCTTCAGGGCTCTCCAGAAGCCCGATGATGTCGTACGCGAAGGCGGCGCCCACGTGTCCGTCCACGATCCGGTGGTCGAAGCTGAGGCTCAGGAGCATCACCTCACCGATGACGATCTGATCGTTTCGCACCACCGGCTTCTTCTTGATCTGATGCACGCCGAGGATGCCGACCTCGGGGTGGTTCAGGATCGGCGTCGCGAAGAGACCGCCCTGGGTGCCGAGCGAGGTGATCGTGAACGTCGAGCCCGCGAGATCGGCCGACGCGATCGTGCCGGACCTGGCTGCGCTGCCGAGGCGATCGATCTCTCGCGCGAGGTCGAGGATCGACTTTCGGTCGGCGTCCTTCACCACGGGGACCATCAGGCCCTGATCCGTGGAGGCCGCGATGCCGATGTGGAAGTACTTGCGCGTGACGAGCTCGTTGGTGCTCTCGTCGAGCGCGCTGTTGAGCACCGGATGCTTCTTCAGTGCCGCCACGACCGCGCGCACGATGAAGGGAAGAAAGGTGAGCTTCACGCCCGCGGCTTCCGCCGAGGGTCGCAGACGATGGCGAAGCTCCTTCAGCCGGCCGACGTCGCACTCCTCGACGAAGGTGAAGTGCGCAGCGGTGTTCTTCGCCGTCTGCATGCGCTCGGCGATCTTTCGGCGGACGCCGACGAAGGGCTTGCGCACCTCGAGCTCGCCCTCGCGCGGCGCCGTGCCGACTGGAACGTGGAGCGCGATCGGAGCGCGGCCGGATACGCCGGGGACCGAGCTATGGCCGCCGCCTGCGCCTCCGACGGGCGAGTGAGCCTTGGTGGCCGCGGCACCGACGAAGGAGCGGACGTCCTCCGCGGTGATCCGGTTGCCGTCGCCGGTGGGCGGGATCCGACGCAGATCGACTTCGAGATCACGGGCGAGCTTTCGAGTTGCCGGGGTCGCGCGCGGGCGCTCGGAGTAGTACGCGCTCCCCGGCGGCTTGCCCGCTGCGGATCCGTTCGCGGGTCGCGCCGCCGCGTCCTTGCTGCCGAAGAACGTCGCACCCGGGAGCGTGTCCTTGATGTCGCCGACCGCCGTGGCCGCGGGGCCTTCTGCGCTCTTGGCCGTCGGCTTCGCTGCGGGCTTGCCGGGTGCGGCCGCTCGCGCCGCGGGCGTTGGAGCCGATGCGGAGCCATCCGTCTCGATCACCACGAGGAGCGCGCCGACCGGCATGATCTGCCCGACCGTCGCGAGCGTCTCGAGGATCGTCCCCTTCTTCGGCGCGCCGATCGTGACCGTCGCCTTGTCGGTCATCACCTCGACCATGGGCTGATCTTCTTTGACGACGTCGCCGCCCTTGACGTGCCACGCGACGATCTCGCCCTCTGCAACGCCCTCACCGATGTCGGGAAGCTTGAATTCGAATCGAGCCATGGATCAGTACCTTCCGATCTCGAGGAGCTTCGGCACGATGCGGTGCGCCAGCGGTAGGTAGTCGTTCTCGAGCGTGTACGGGAAGGGCGTGTCCCAGCCGGTGACGCGCGTGGGCGGTGCCTGAAAGTGCAGGAACGACTTCTCCGTGACGAGCTGCAGCACCTCGGCGCCGAAGCCGCACGCCTTCGGCGCTTCGTGAACGACCACGATGCGCCCCGTCTTCTCGACGCTCTGGGTGATGATCTCGAGATCGAGCGGCCAGAGGGTGCGCGGGTCGATCACCTCGCACTCGATCCCCTGTTCGGCGACCTGCTCGGCGGCGCTCAGCGCCTCGTAGAGCATCGCGCCCCAGGCGACCACGGTGATGTGCTCGCCCTCGCGGACGATCTTGCCCACGCCGAGCGGCGTCGTGAACGCCTCGTCGGGCACGTCCATCTT